>NZ_CAJAXH010000276.1 GCF_903946935.1 uncultured Thiodictyon sp. | reverse complement strand
GGCACACCGCCGACACCCAAGCTGCCTCCCGCAGAGGTTTGGATCAACCCGCCGGCCGCAGGCTTAACCGAGATCCAAGAGCCTCCCGAGCAACACTAAATTCGACACCCCGGTGTCTCATTTTCATTGACACATTCCGGCGAGCCGTCCATCAAAGATGAAAATTCTGGCCCGCCCGCGTGAACCTGCGATCAATGCGATCATCTCCACCAGATCATCTCCACCAGATCGACAGCGCATGATCGCGGTCGCTGCTGGACGGGGCGCACTCCTTACGCGTCGACTGAACCACAGAAGAGCGCGACGAGGACCTGACCTTCAGTGTGCATCAGGACGGCAAGCCGGGCCGCACTCGTCCGGCCAGTGCGGCAGAGGCAAGGGTGCTCTCCAGCATCACCAATGCCGAGTTTCCGCACCTGTTCGCCTTGCGCGAAGAGCTGCGCCACTGGCATTTACTACAACTCGATCCCGCCCTTCTGCGCCGACCAGTACCGACCACGGCCGCCGATATCTTGGCCGCGGACGGCTCCAACCTGGCGGCGGTGCTGGCGCGATTGAAGGCCGAGACGGCGACCGAGGCCCACCCCAGCGGTATCCTCACCGACATCGCGGCCGACTTGAACAACCTGATCCCCGGGATCGGTCGAATGGACGCGCAGTTACATGAGGCGAGTCGTGAATACCGCATCGAACTCACCATGCGCGATGGCTTGCCCTTCAGTTAGCGCGTGATCTCCGACGGCACCTTGCGCGCGCTGGCCCTACTGACCCTCTTGCATGACCCCCGGCAGCGGGGATTGATCTGCTTTGAAGAGCCCGAAAACGGGGTCCACCCAGCGCGGATAAAGCAGTTGATCCAGCGCCTGCGGGACCTGGTCACCGATCCCCAGGGGGTTGCCGAAGGCGACGAAACGCTGCCTTTGACCCAATTATTCCTGAACAGCCACTCGCCAGTGGTGCGATCCGCATTGATCGACAAGACCCTCAGCCCAATCCAGGGCTCCATCCTGTTTGCGGACACCGCCACCGTCAGCGATCCCGAAAAGAAAGAACAACGGCGCTGAACCCGTCTGCGCCCGCTGGCATCGGCGAACCAACTCACCCTGTTTAGCGACAATACTGTGTCACAGAGTTTCGTCTCCGACTTTGAGGTTAAGAGGGTGCTGAAAACCGTGAACACGGAGGGCTGACTATGCATTATTTGGAATTTTCGGAAACCGGTAGCGGGGTGGCTGTCATCCCTATTCGCGAAACCGAGGCGTGGGCACTGGTCGATGGCAATGCTCTATCCAACGTCTTGGGGAGCACGCTGACGGATACCGCCTTGGGATTGCCGCCGTCGGCCAGCGCTGTTGAGGCAGTATCGGATCCCAAGGACTGGCTGAATCACGCATTTGCGGCCACGCATCCGACCGGCCGCCCTCGCAAACAGGGCATCTCGCCCCTATTAAATGCCTTGGCAGAACACGTGTCCCTGCCACTGCTGCGCCGACTCACCGCCTTCGCTGCGCTGGAGGACGAGTTAGGGGAGGCCCTGCGACAACTGCGGATTCTGCCATGAGTGCCACCTCGGTGATCCGAAGGTCTGGAACTTCCTCCACAGCCCGTACGAGCGCCCTAGCTCGGCAGTTTCGTGTGGTGGATGCGGCTCTTGGGAGGCCTGGGGAGGCGCTCCCGACTGGCGTATCCCGCTTGCACCAAGCGACGCGAAGCAGTAGCGTTCGCGAGACAAGAGCCTAAGGAGCACATTTCGATGCACCGCACACAGATTTCACTCGAACCAGACCAATACCGCAAATTAGGACAGGAGGCACAACGACTCGGGATCAGCGCGTCGGCGCTGATCCGGCAGTTGGTTGACGATTACCTCCGGTGCCCCACCCCGGAGCCCGAGGACCCGCTCGCTGCCATTACCGGCATCGCACACGGAGGCGGAGAGCCCATCGGTCGCGAACATAACCATTATCTCTATGGCCGCGATCGTTCGTGAAACGGGTCTTCGTCGATACCGGCGCCTGGTACGCCCTCGTCGATGCTGACGACCCGGACCACGCGCGCGTTGCCACCTGTTTTCGCGAGTACCGAGGGCGACTGGTTACCAGCAATTACGTCTTCGATGAAATCATCACGCTAACCCGCTATCGCTTGGGTTGGGAAGTGGCCAGTCGCCTCGGCGACCAGTTACGAGCAAACCGGGTCGCGCAGATGGAACCCATCACACCGCAGGATGAAGATACCGCCTGGACGATCTTCTCTCGCTATCGGGACAAATCATTCAGCTTCACCGATTGTACCAGCTTTGCATTCGTCAAACGGGCTGGTATAGCGTTATGCCTTGCCATTGATGGAGACTTTCGCGCCTACGGATTGCATTGCGTTCCGGAGTTGGATTGACAAGCCATAGACTGCGTGCTCAACAAGCGGACAGAGGACTCATGGACCAGGGGACGCCTCGCTGCTTGCGCTCTGGTCGGCGAGCTTGGTCAGGCGCAGTTCGATGCGGCGCGAATCGGCGTCGTCTGCGGGACCGGTGGGATGAACCGGAATCGTTTGACCGGCGGAGTAGGTGCGTACCTGTATCTGTTCCAAGGCCGCGTGGTCGGAATGCTGCGCGACGAACGCCTGCCAGGTCTGCTTGATGGCAAGCGCACGTAGCAGGCCTAGGTCATTGTTGGAACCCGGTCGCAAGCTGGCGATGGGTGCCGTACCGGCGATCACTGCCGACAGCCCCCCATCCAGGTTGCCACAGTTGGCTTTCATCGGCATGCTGTCGGTGTGCCCGATGATCTCCAGCGTATTGACATTCTGCAAGGCATTGGCGTTGCGCTTGACGATTGCAGCGGCGATCTCCTGGAAGCCGCCTGTCCGCAGGCTTTCGGTGGCAACGGCGGTCACCGTC
Organism: uncultured Thiodictyon sp.; assembly: GCF_903946935.1. Classification (GTDB taxonomy): domain Bacteria; phylum Pseudomonadota; class Gammaproteobacteria; order Chromatiales; family Chromatiaceae; genus Thiodictyon. Next base: position 54,383 of record NZ_CAJAXH010000276.1, on the reverse strand, counting down.
GCCCCGCCGGATGGGAACAGCACGTCCGAGGGAATGGTAATGATCGGCGGCTTGTCGTTAAGCTCTGCGACCTTCCTCTCAAGGTCCTGGCGCTGCTTATTGCAATCGGCCAAGTCTTCCTCACAACGGCTCCCCGGGCCTTTCATACATTGGATTAGCCGCTCTTTGAGTGCCTGGTTCTCGTCCGCTAGCCGCTGCTTCTCCGTTTGACAGATCGCCAGCGCGGCGACATCCTTTCTAAATTGTTCGCATGCCTTGATTTCGGCGATTGCTCGACTGAGCGTCTCCGCAAGGGCATCCTTGTATTTCTCATCGTTCTCAGGTGGCAGTGAGCCCATGCCCAACAACGTGCGCAGTTCGATGATCCTCCCTTTGAACACATCTCCGGGGCGTGGGTTTACCAGAAACACGAACATCACCACGGCCACCAGCGCAATGGCGGTGATGAACAGTGTCATGAAGAGATCGCTGACGCTGGGCCAATAGGAGACCTGATGGCCGGCCTCGTCGTCGCTGATCATGGTTCAGGTCTCCCTGCCCGTGCATCAGTCATTCGCTGCTGCCGAAGATGCGTCCGAACAGCCCACGGCCCGCCAGTCGGCCGAGTCCTTCCAGTGCCCCGTTCAGGGTCTCGAGATCCCGGGCCAGCCGTTGTTGCTGATCCGCGGCCGCGATGGCCGCGCCGCCCAGTTCCGCGGCGACCGAGCGGCCCTGCTCCAGTAGCCGGTCGAGGTCGCCATGCAGCGCGGCGCCGGCCTCATGCAGCCGGGTCGTCTCGGGTAGCCAATGCTGCCAATCGGCACTGACCTGCTCCGCGCGCTTCAGCAGGGTCTCAATGTGGGCGCTGGTCTCCTGCTGGGCGCGCAACAGGGTCTCGACGGCCGGGCGCAACGTGTTAGTGTCGTTGGTGAGCTTGCCGATGTGGGCGGTGAGCCCGGCGAGTCGCTCGGCGGTTACGGCGGCGGTCTGCTGCATGTCGGCCAGGCCCTGTTGAGCGTTGGCGAGTTGTTCCGTGGTCAGGTCGCTGGCGGCAACGATGTCACCGCGCGCCTCGACCATCACATCCCGGGTCTGCGAGGACGCCTGAAGTGCGGCATCGATCCGAGTCTGGACCTGTTCCAGCCGACCCACCGAGTCGGCGACCCGCGTGATCGCGTCGTTGGCGCTGCTGTGAAGGTTCGTGATAGCCGCCAGCGCCACATGAAGGGCCTCGCGGAACCCCTGTTGAGCGTCGTTCAGGCTGGCACGAACCTGGCTCGCCGTCGCCGTCAGCAGGCTGTCCACGCGCCCGGTGGCGGCATCAAGGCCCGTATTCAGGTCGGTCCGCATACCCTTGGTGGTGGCATCGCACAGGGCCTCGACCGAGCGGGTCAGATTGGCGATTGTCTGGCTGGTATCGGCCTTCAGCGCGCGGTTTTCGGCCGCAACCGACTGCGCTGCATCACGCAATGGCAGTGCGGCGGCATCCAGGCGCGCCACCGCGTCCTGACAGGCCGTCGCCAATGCATGACTCGCCGCCTGTGCAATCACACCGCTCGCGGACTGACAGGCGGCCTGGAACTGTGCCGGCAGCGCATCCGTCGTGTCCTTCAGCAGCCGATGAGACGCTGACAGGTGTTCGGACAGTATCGCTCCGGCCGTCTGCATCTGCGCCGCCGCCTTGTTCACATCAGTGGCCACAGCGAGCAGGCCATCGAACCGGCTGACCACGGGCGCCGTCGGTCCCAGATGATCAGCGATGGTCTTGCTGAGGATATCGAGCCTGGGGGCGAGATGCTTGACGCCCCCGACAAAGCGATTCGATGCCTCCTGCAACGGCGGTGCGTTATTCTGGAAGCCCTGCGCCGCGTCGGTGAGCCGCTGTACGAAGCCATCGAGGTTGCGCTGACTGGCGAGCATCTGGGCCGTCAGGTCCGCCAGTTGAGCCCTGACGCCATCGAGCTCCCGACTGAGCGACGGGGGCGGGAAGCGCGCGAACAAGTCTTCCAAGTCCAGTTGGTCCAATTCCCCAGCGAGGGTGCCGCGGTTGTGGGTATAGAGCCCACGTACCATGGCGACGATGACGGTCAGCACCAGTGCCCAGAGGCTCGGAAGGAAGGCCTGGCTCAGGTCATGGATCAGATTTTTGGCATTATTAATGCCGCCTGGTCCAGAGGATGACTGTCCGCCCTCGGCCTTACCGACAGCCGAACTCGCTTTGATTGCCTGTTGGGTCTCCCCATTTCTTTGGTCAGCCGTGATGTCGAAATCTCTCAAGACCGGCTTGATACAGAACAGGGTGCCTGCGATTCCGCAGACCAGAAGCAACCCGGCAATCCCACCTGACACCCGCGCCGAGCCCCGTCGCGCCTCACGGCGTGCGGAGACCTGATGCAACTCCTGCAGGGAAATAGCACGACTAGAGCGGCGCGCATCCGCGGCGGCACGCACGTGGTCCCCGAAGTGGGAGTCGTCGAGGCGCCGCTCCTTCAGCCATCCGCGGTAATCGTATTTCTCATCAGAATCGGGTACATCCTCTAGCCCAAGGCTTCCGCGACGCAGTGCATCCCGTTCCGCATCGATACCCTTATACGCCAGCCAAGCGGCGACGATGCCAACCAGACCGATAGCGCCAACCAAAATTGACAGGGAGATCGGCAAGGCTCCCAATGCTGACTGATCCATGCTGCGCTGCTCCGCTACTGTCCAGGCTCCACCACCCAGACCTCGGCGCGTCGGTTGCGCGCCCGGCCCGCCTCGGTGTCATTGGTATCCACGGGCAGTTCCTCGCCGAGCCCGGTGGTGACGGTCTGCACGCCGAGTGTCGCCAGTCGTTCGGCGACCGTCCGGGCGCGCTTGACGGACAGCGAAAAGTTCTCCTGCTCATCGCCGATGGCGTCGGCAAAGCCCAGAATAACAACCTTGGCCCCGTGTGCGGTCCTGGACTGCAATGGCCCGCTAAGACGTTCCACGTCTGCCTGGGCCTTGAGATCCAGTTCCGCCACGTCAAACGCAAAACGCAGATTGGTCGGATACTGCTCCGCGCTGGCCACCTTGTGCCCGACCGCACTCCCCAAGGCCGAGAGGATCAGCGGGTTTGTCGGCGAGCCACCTGGGGAAGTCAGCAGACGCCGGTCGACGAAACCCGCGGCCTTCACCGCAGACTGCCCGACGTCGGACGCAATCCAGGTCATCAGGTCCCTGGCGGACTGTCGCGAACCAGGAGAGCACGTCGCCAACACGCGATAGCACAGCGGGTAGTTCTCGGTGCCGATGGAGAAGTCGCTGGGCTTCAGTGCCGGGGCTTCTCGCGATGGTTGGTAGGCGAGCAATTGGCCAGCCGGGTGCCGTTGCCATTGGTGATGGAGCACGGCGCTCAGGGCACCAGGGTCCGACTGTACCGCTGTGAAAGGGTCCGCGACGACGCTCAGGGCCAGGGACGGCGCGAGCCGCGCAATCACCGGCGCGGATGCGGCGTCCGTGCCCCAACTGCTCAGGCGCAGGTTCGTCACCGGGGTATTGGCGCGCGCGGGATGTCCCAGCAGCGCAACGGCGTCCAGCGCGATGACCGCGGCGTGGTCGCGCGCGGTCATCGCCTGACCAGGAAAGCGTGCGCTGAACTCTGCCTGGGTCTGCTTGTCTGGGGCTTGGTCGGCAATGACCAGATCGGCACGCCCGGCGAGCAGTGGGCGATAGGGATCGGGGTCCGCAACACTGACCAAAACGCCGGGGGCGATCACCGGGTCGTGACTCGCAACGAACCAGTGTTGGGCGTCCGACGCCGTTCGGATGGTGCTGCCGGGGGCATGGGCCTCCAGCAAGGGTAGCACCAGTGCCTGGGCCAGCACCGGGCTGGTGGCGATGATCGCCGAGGCCGACAGGGTATCGACACCATCCCGGGCGGCGGCCAGCGCGCCATTCAAGGTGTCGATCAATTGGGGATCTGGTGCCGGTGGAGGGGGTGCGGGCCCCGCCAAACGCTGTGCCCGTTTGAGGCCCCTATCCACGTCCACCAACAGGGTTCGGAAGGCGTGTCGTGCATCCGCATCATCGGGTGGCGCGGCGGCCTCGGCGGCTGCAAGGCCGGTCTTCAAGGTCTGGTAGTCCCCGACCAATCGCTTGGCTATCGCCTGTACCCCAGCGCTTTTGGCACTCGGTCCAGCGGCTCCGAGCAGTGCCTGCCGTTGCTGCTCCAGGTCTTCCAAGCGCGCCCGCAACTCGGATGCCTTCGTCGTATCCCGGGCAGTGACCGCCTTGGTCGCATCGTCCCGCAGGTCTTGGGCAGTACGCCGCATTTCGTCCCAACCCTGACCCGGACCAGGCCGTTTGGGGATCGGCGCCTCCAACCCCTTCAACCGGTCATTAAGCCCGGTAAGTTCCGCGTGCAGTCGGTCGTGGTCGTCGCGCCAGCGATTACCACCGAACAACAACGACAGCAACAGCGCCATCATGAGCAGTCCGACCAGCCCGGCCATGGCCCAGAACGGCGCCGGATAGCGCTCTCGTAGTGCCGTCAGCAGCGGTACCGGCCGGCGCCATTGCGCGCAATCCGGATGGCCCCGGGGACACACTCCGGGCTCGTCGACCAGCACCGCGCGGGTACGCGCATGTTCACATTGGCCGCTCGGCTCCTCGCAGCGGAAGTAGTGGCCCATGTCAGTCCGCCAGTGGTTTTAGCAGCGTCAGCATCCGGTCCCAGCGCTGATATTCGGGCGAGGTCAGGCCGTGCTGCTTGTCCATCTCCAGACGTTGTTGATTGAGCATGTCGGCCAGCCGTTGCCGGCCGATGCCAGCGAGGGCCTGCCCAAGACGCGCATGCAGCATGAACATCTTGCCGTAGTCCGGACCGGCGATGGCATCCTCCAGAGTCAAACCGAGCGGTTCGGCATGGCGCCCGTCGGTGTCCTCGTAGATCAGGAACACGCCGTGCTCATCGACCAGAACGGCGCCGATATCGGAGTGCTGCCCGAGCCAGAGTTCGGCCGCGTAGCGCAACCGCAACGTCGCGTCATCGGGAAGGAACACGTCTGGCCGAAGACCCTGCTCGCCGGGTGGATCGATATTACAGAAGTAAATCGTGTCCGGATTGCGCGCGCCTTGGGTGGTCTCCTGATAGCGATCACCGAGGGCCTTGACCACCGTGGCAAAGCGGGCGGCGAGCCAGTAGTCGATCGTCAACAGGCGGATCTGTCCCGGGTCGTCATGGTCAAAGACCTCAAGCAGGCGGTTATCGCCCGCGGGCAGGGCCCTGATGAATTCCTGTTCCAAGGTCGGCCCGAACGGGTGGCGTGGCAGGCCGATCACCAGCAGCCGCCGTGGCATGTGCGGGACTCCGGTCCCCGCGCCGAGCAATTGCATCGGCTGGATATCGTTGCGCAGAAGCAGCGCGACCGCGGCCTGGCCGAGAAAAACCTGCAATTCAGCGAGAAACGCTGGACGATTCGCCGTATAGCGTCCTTGCAGGATGTCGAGCACAGAGTCCTCGAGAATCGGCTGCCCCTGCCCATTGGCCGCGTAGTCCAGATGGATCTGTTCCGCCTGCTGCCTGGCGAGGGGCCGCAACGCGTCTTCAATGGTGGTCAGTGCGTCCCTAGTATTACTCATGGATGCGAGGGTTTGTTGACTGCCGATGACCGTCACGACCTCAGCACGCATCAGGGCCGCCGCGGTTTGCTGATGATGCTTGTGGCAGCGCATCCAGGTCAGGAAGGTGTCCAGTGCCGCCGGGTCGAACTCATACCGGTTCGCGGTGACGTTCTGTGCGAGCGCACGCAATTCCTGATCGATCTGATCCCGGTCCTGCACCACGGTCTGAAGCAGCCCCATCAGATCCTGCTGGACGGACAGAAAGCGGGTCTGCACCTGCGGCAGTCGGTCCGCAAGTTCTCGGACGAACTCGCGGTCCAATTCAGCCAGCCGTCGACGCAGATCCGCCTCATGCACCCCCCCGCAATCGTTCGCATGCGCGGTAATCAGCGCCTTGCGCCGGCCGGTGAGCCCGGCGCTGAGCCAAGTGAGCTTGTCCCACTCCATGCGGCGAGCCTCAATGATCCGCTGCAGGCGGTCCCCGCTAGCCTGATCCGCTACGGGAGGCTCTTCCCCATCGCGGCGTAGTTGCGCGCCTAATTCCGCAAGCACCTGCGGAATGCAAGCCAGCGCAAGGGGTTGGTTCCACCAAAGCCCCGTCAGGATCGCCTCTATCCGACGTACTGCCTCGGCCACCCGGCCCGGCTGGTCGCCCCGGCGCTGCCTAATCAGGGCATCGACTCCGCCTTGCTCGAACTGGCTCAGGTAGAACTGTCTGAAGGCCCGCTCGATGTCCTGCAAGGTCGGTGGGACTGCGCCGGGCGCTCGGGCGCGCCCGGCGGCCAATTGGGCGAGGGCCGTGCGCAACCGCTGCGTAAGGTCCTCGACCCTCGGCACTGGTCGCCGCTGATCTTCGATCGCAGCCAGCAGGATAGCCACCACGCCGGCAGTCGCCGCGCTGGAGCTATCCGGCAGCAGGTCGACATAGCCGCTGGTCTCGCGCCAGTGGTTGAATATCATCTGCCTTAGCGCACTCGCCAGCAGATCCAACGCCAGCAGGGTCTTGATCTGTTCGGTCGGCACCTCCCAACGGCGCATCCCTAGCGCGCTAAAGCGGTAACTGCGCTCCGGACGGCCAGACGGCTCGGCCGGGAACGTCGCCAGAGTATCCTGGCCGGTCAGGCTAGCCTGACCGGCCGGGCTCAGCTGCCCGGAAGACCAGGCAACGATGCGCTCAAAACATGCCTCGGCGACAATCCGGATCTGAGTATCCAGCAGAACCTTATGCCCGGCGCTGTTGAATGGGGCAGTGATGGTGGCCTGGTTGATCGGTTCCACGCCGGAGAACTGGGCGCCGTTCATGCCGTCGCCGAGCAAGTGCGGGCGCAGCCGACCGCAGATCAACGCGTTCAGATCACGCAGTCCCGTGAACTGGTTCTGGAAGAAATAGCCGATATTGGCGCCTTGTTCATCGGCATCGGTCACATACACATAAACGTAAATTGGGAACTGATTAGCACCGCTGCCGGGATACTTGGTTCGGATCAGTGTGACCAGATCGATCAGACCACCGCTGCCGGTGCCACCGGCCAGCGTTGCAAAAAGATGGAAGGCACACTGGAACTGGCCTATGGTGTTCAGGGCATTGACCTTTTGAATCACTGCATCGCGCACCGTATTCGCCTTTTCGGCAAATAGCAGCCGACCAAAGCGCCGAAGTTGATTGGCGCCCTCGCCCTCAATGTTCTGCTGACTGAGGAAACCTTCGACCCGTGCCTTATCTCCGATCCATGGGGCAATGTCGGGCCGCAACGCCAGTCCACCAATGGTAGCCGCCCCCGGACGCTTGAGAATAAGCCATTCTCTCGGGTCCAAGGCCAGATCCGTCCCGAAGACGGTCCAGGAGCGCCGGTGGTTCTGCACATCATTGCTGGAGTCGATCGCGAGAAACGCCGTTCCCACGCCCTGCCGGCGGAGTATCGCCGTATCTTTCGCCCGCTGCTCCATAACCTTGCGCAGTTCTCCCAAGGTCCTTCCGCCCTGGCCACCCAAACCGATGAATAAATGATTTCTCATTGTCAGTCCCTGCTCTCAAACCTGGGGATGGACGCGGATGTCACTGACGGCCGCGATGGGCACGATCAGGACCTGCAGGCCAATGAAGATCCAGAAGAGCGCGGCCAACACGATCCGCAACTCGGCCGCACCGGCGGTCAGCTTGGGGGTCGCGTCGCTCAACGCCGCCTGGATCTGGGTCGTGACCGCGTAGGCCACCCAGGGGTTGTCGTCCGTCACGGTAAGCGGAAAGGCCTTCGGCGGGATCTCTTGCAGGGTCTCCTGGGCCACCTCGTCCGGATTACGCATCTGACAGGGGGCGCCGGGGCCCAGGGGGCCGGAGCGGGTCAGCGGGCAGCGCACCAGCGATGCGGCCGTCTGCGCCAGGGTCTCCAGGTCGCGCCGATTGCGCAGGGCCATCTCGTTGTCGGCCGCGCCAGAGGTCAATGCCAACTGTTGCTGGGCGGTTACGAAGATGTCGTATCGTAACGCGGGATCGCTCGCCATCTGTTTCGGCAGCGTCGCGGCCTGCAGTTGCAGCCAGGTGCCGACACGCTCGGCACCGAGCCAGAACAGCGCCGAGCTGCCGATGACCAGCGCCGCGACGGTGCCGAAGGCCGCCAGGCTCGGGCGGGTAAACAGACCCCAGCTGGTGTTCCAGGCCAGACCCCACAGCCAGTGCAGAAGAACCAAGGACAGCACCAGGGCGATCAAGGCCCAGAGCACCACCACGAGGTCCAGCCTGGCGGACACAAGCTGGTACACGAAGTTTAGCGAGTCGAAGTAGGTCATGTGTATCCCTCTGGGTTGACCGGCAACGGCAAGACAAAGGCCCGACCGTTGCGGTCACCAGAATCGGCGCTTCCGGTGGCCCAGGGCAGAACCCGCAGTCGGCCTAAGTATAAGCCGGAGCGGGGGGGCAAGTATAGCCCCATGGCTTCAACAAGGGGCACCGGCACTCGAAGACCTAAGAAGTGGCAGTTGAAGCTTATGCCCAGGGACTTGCTGAATAGCGCATTTGCGGCCACGCGCCCGACTGGCCGTGTAGAAATATACACGGGCAAGTGCGCCGCACGGCCTCTTGAATGCCTTCATCCGTAAGCTAAGTTGGGGTGGGCGTGGCGAGCCCCAATGTAGTTGAGCGGTGCCCGGAGGATGCAGCGCCGTGTCGCGAACACGGTTCGCCCCTGGTCGATGCCGGGCCGCCCGCCTTAACATGCCGCGGCGACCGGCCCAATTGATCTGAACTGACTGACCAATGCGAAAAAAATGGGTCTGGATCCTCGTCATCGGCGGCGCCGCGCTCGCTGGCGGACTGTGGTGGTGGCGCGCGGGTCCGCTCGCGGTCGCGGTGGTCACGCCCACCCGCGGCCCGGCGGTGGAGGCGATCTATGCCACCGGCACCGTGGAACCCACGGTGATGCTGCCGATCGCCCCGCGCCAGGGCGCAAAACTGGCCGAGGTCAAGGTCGATGAAGGTGCGCTGGTCAAGAAAGGCCAGACGCTGGCCCGGCTGGACGACGCGGACCTCGACAATACGGTGGACGAACTGGAGTCGCGCCTGCGCTTCGCCCGGCTCAATCTGCAACGCAAGGAGGACTTGTCCGGCCGCAAAATGCTGGCCAAGGCCGACCTGGATCAGGCCCGCAGCGACCTGGAAATGGCCGAGGCGGGTCTTAAGCGCGCCACCGCCCTGCGCGGCTTCATGACCCTGACGGCCCCGGCCGACGGGCTGATCCTGCGCCGCGACGGCGAGGTCGGCCAGTTCATCCCGTCCGGCCAGACGGTGTTCTGGTTCTCCTGCTGCGCACCGCTGCGCGTCACCGCAGAGGTGGACGAGGAGGACATCACCCGGGTGCGGGTCGGGCAGCCCGCCGTGTTGCACGCCGACGCCTTACCGGGCGTGGTGTTTGACGGCACGGTGAGCGAGATCACCCCCAAGGGCGACCCGATCGCCCGCAGCTTTCGCGTGCGCATCCGGCTCACCGACCCGGCGCGCCTGCGGGTGGGCATGACGGTCGATGCCAACCTGATCGTCACCGAGCGGGCCGACGCCCTGCTGGTGCCCTCGGGCGCGCTCACCAACGGCGCGGTCTGGGTCCTGGCCGACGGGCGACTGCACCGTCAACCGGTCAAGACCGGGGTGACCGGGGCCGTGCGCACCGAGGTCCTGGAGGGGCTGGGGCCGACCGCCCAGATCGTTGCCACACCAACCGAAACCCTGCGCGAGGGCGCCGCAGCCCGCGCGCGTCCGCCCGCCCCCGCCGTATCGCCCTGATGTTGCTCCAGCTCGAGGTCGCAGTCACGCACCTGACCGGGCGGCGGCGCCAGACCCTGGTATCGCTCACCGGGGTGGTGCTCGGGGTCGCCTTCTTTCTGGCGGTCTCCTCGCTGATGCGCGGCTCGGAGAAGGACTTCATCAAGCGCCTGGTCGACAACAGCCCCCATATCACCGTCTCGGACGACTACCGCCACCCCCGCACCCAGCCGGCCGAACTGCGCTGGACGAATGCAGCGGTACACATCAGCAACGTCAAACCGCAGACCGAGACCCGGGGCATCCGCGGCTACCGCGAGCGGCTGGCCTTCGTCGAATCGCTCCCGGGGCTGCGGGTGGCGCCGATACTCCTCGGCTCGGCGGTACTCACCTTTGCCGGCCGTGAGCAGGGCGTGACCCTGTCGGGCATCGTGCCCAAGGTGATGAAAACGATCTCGACCCTGCCGGAAAAGATGATCAAGGGCTCGATCGACGCGCTCGAGGCCAATCCCAATGGGATCATCATCGGCACCGGGCTGGCCGAAAAGTTCAATCTCACCCTCGGCCGCAACCTCAGCGTGGTGGCCGCCAGCGGCGGCAGTCGCGCCATGAAGGTGGTCGGTATCTTTCGCACCGGCAATGCCGCCTATGACGAGAACCAGACCTTTACCCTGCTCAAGCGCGCCCAGGTCCTGTTCGACCGCTCCAACCGGGCCAACCGCTTACTGATCCAGCTCGACGACCCCTATGCCGCCCGCGAGGTCGCCCGCCAGATCGAGGCGGTGGTCGGCTATAAGGCGACCTCGTGGGTCGAGGCGTCCGAGGATATCCTGAGTGTACTCATCGTGCGCAACATCATCATGTATAGCGTGGTGGCCGCCATCCTGATCGTCGCCTCATTCGGCATCTACAATACCCTCTCGACCATCGTACTGGAGAAGACCCACGACATCGCCATCCTCAAGTCGATCGGCTTTCACGCCCGCGATATCCGGCTCATCTTTCTGTCCGAAGGCGTCATCATCGGCATGATCGGGAGCGTCTTCGGGATGGCCTTGGGGGCCGGACTGATGCAGTTGCTGTCGATCGTCCAGATCAAGCCGCCGGGCGTCTCGGAGAAGGTCTTTCTGCCGATCTGGTGGGGACCGGAACAATTCGCGCTGGCCACCGCCTTTGCCATGGCCTCCTGCATCCTCGCCGCCTATCTCCCGGCCCGCCGCGCGGGCAGCGTACACCCGGTCGAGATCCTGCGGGGCGCCGCGTGACGACCATCCTGCGCGCCGATAACCTCACCCGCACGCTCCCGGGCGAGGTCCCCGTGACCCTGGTGGAGGATGTCAGTCTCACCATCGAGCGGGGTGAGTTCATCTGCATCATGGGCCCCTCGGGTTCGGGCAAGTCCTCGCTGCTCTATTTGCTGGGCCTGCTCGATGTGCCGACCGCCGGACGGGTCTGGCTCGACGGCGAGGACACCTGTGCCTATGGCGAGGAGGAGCTCGCGAACCGGCGGCTGGAGAAGCTCGGGTTCGTCTTCCAGTTCCATTTCCTGCTCGCCGAGTTCTCGGTGCTCGACAATGTCACCCTGCCGATCCGCCGTCTCGGCCGACTCAAAGAGACCGCCGCCCGCACGCGCGGCATGGAGTTGTTGGAGCGACTCGGCGTCGCCGATCAGGGCACCAAACACCCGCATCAGCTCTCGGGCGGTCAGCGCCAGCGGGTGGCCATCGCCCGGGCACTGGCCAACGACCCGCTGGTGATCCTGGCCGATGAGCCGACCGGCAATCTCGATTCGGTCGCGGGCGGCACGGTGCGTCAGATCCTGCGCGACCTGGCGCACGCCATGGGCAAGACGGTAGTGGCCGTGACGCACGATCCCGTATTCGCCGCCGCCGCCGACCGCCGGATCGGGATCGTCGATGGCCGAATCGATGCCGACTGGCGACCGGCTTAATCGTTATCTAATTGCAGCTCCTCTGTCACCCAGAGGTGAGAAACCACTATGTCGATTGACCTATTACTTACCGGGCTCACCCGGGCGCCCTGGACCTGGGGCATCGATGCCTTGGGTGTCACGCTACTGATCGGCTACCAGCTATATCAGGGTTGGATGTTCCGCCACCAGCCGGAGCTGACCCACCGTGGCCGCTCCAATCGGCTGCGCCGGGCCTGGGTCGAAACGATACGCACCGGTAACAAAGACATCTTGGCGGTCCAGACCCTGCGCAATTGGGTGATGTCCGCCACCCTCTTTGCCTCCACCTCGGTCCTGATCGGCCTGGGCTTCATCGGCGTCGCCTTCCGCGACCTGGACCTCACCGACCTGTCACAAACGCTCAGTTGGGCACCCAGCGGAACCGGGTTGATGCGCATCAAGTTGTTGCTGTTAGCCGCCATCTTTTTCAGCAGCTTTATGCACTTTGTGCTGGCGCTGCGCTATTACAACCACACCGGCTTCCTGATCAATCTCCCGGCCAATTACTTTAGAGGGGTGGCGCTCGACCTGGTCGCCGACACACTCAATCGTGCCGGCGGTCACTACAATCGCGGCACCCGGGTCTTTCTCCTGGCCATGCCATTCGTCTTATGGCTGATCGGCCCCGACTGGTTCCTGGGTGGCACACTGATCGCATTGGTATTGCTCTATCGCTTCGACTTCCACGACGACCCCGACCTGACCCAGGCGGCCATGACTGACGCGACCGGGCCGAATAGCGGCGCGGGCGTGGCCGAAGCGCACGCACTGACGGCCGCGGCAATCCTCACCACCCTGCACAGTCGCGCGGACGGACTCACCGCCGCCGAGGCGGCCAAGCGGCTGGCCGCAGTGGGCCCCAATCGGCTCCCAACCCCGCCGCGGGACGGCCCGATCAAGCGCTACCTGCTTAAATTCAATGACAGCCTGATCTATGTCCTGCTGGGCGGCGCGGTGGTGACGGCCCTGATGGCACATTGGGTCGACACCTGTGTAATCCTCGCAGTGACGGTCATCAATGCCACCATCGGCTTCATCCAGGAGGGCAAGGCCGAGCAGGCCCTGGCGGGCATCCGCAAGCTGCTCGCCGCGCGCGCCCATTGCCGGCGCGACGGCCAATGGCTGGAGCTCGACGCGGCCGACCTGGTACCGGGGGACTGCGTGCGACTGCGTGCCGGCGACCGGGTCCCGGCCGACCTGCGGCTGCGCGAGACGGCCAACCTGAGCATCGACGAGTCCGCACTCACCGGCGAGTCAGTACCCGCCGACAAGGACACCGACGCGGTGGAGGCGACGGCGGGGATCGGCGATCGGCACGGCATGGCCTATGCCGGCACCCTGGTCGCCCGCGGCACCGGGTTGGGTGTCGTCACCGGCACCGGACCCACGACCGAGCTGGGCCACATCGATCGGTTGATCGCCGGGGTCGAGCCACTGGCCACCCCGCTCACCCGGCAGATGGCCGCCTTCGGGCGGATACTCTCATTCGTCATCCTCGCCATGGCGGTCGGGATGCTCCTCATCGGCTGGCAGTTGCACGACTTCCCGCTCGGCGATCTGGTCATGGCCGCCATCGGCTTTGCCGTCGCCGCCATCCCGGAGGGGCTGCCGGCGGTCCTAACCATTACGCTGGCGCTCGGCGTCCAGCAAATGGCGCGGCGTAACGCCATCACGCGGCGCCTGCCCGCGGTGGAGACCCTGGGCTCGGTCACGGTGATCTGCACCGATAAGACCGGCACCCTTACCCGCAACGAGATGACCGCGCGTCAGGTCGTCACCCGCGCCGGCGAGTACGCGGTCGCGGGGATCGGTTATGCCCCGGACGGCGAGGTCACCCGCGACGGCAGCCGTGTCGAACTGGCGCAGGCCCCGGACCTGGCCGACTTGGTCGCGGTCATGGCCCGCTGCAACGATGCCGAGATCGCCCTGGAGGATGGCCAGTGGACGCTGGTCGGCGAGCCCACCGAGGGTGCGCTGCGCACCCTCGCGCGCAAGCTCGGCTTCACGCGAGGGGATGGCAAGCGGCTGGCGGTCATCCCCTTCGACTCGGAACACAAGTTCATGGCCACGCTCCAGGAGGTGCCGGGGGCCGGCGGGGTCGAGCGGCTGATGAAGGGCGCGCCGGGCGCCTTGCTGGAGCGCTGCACCACCCAGCGCGCGGCCGACGGGCGCGACGAGCCGCTCGACCCAGCCTTCTGGGAGGGGCAGATCGACACCCTCAGCGCCCAAGGGCTGCGAGTGCTGGCCGCCGCGGTGGGTGCGGCGCCGGACGGCCAAACCGAGCTCACGCCCGCCGATCTGGCCGGGCTCACCTTCCTGGGCGTGGTCGGCATCCTCGACCCGCCGCGCCCGGAGGCGATTGCGGCCATCGCCGCCTTCCGTCAGGCCGGGATCCGCGTCAAGATGATCACCGGCGACCACATCGGCACCGCCGGTGCGATCGGTCGGGAGATGGGCATTGGCGAGCGCGCCATCAGCGGGGCCGAGTTGGAGGCCGCCAGCGATGATGAGTTGCGCCGCATCGTCGGCGAATACGATGTCTTCGCCCGCACCAGCCCGGAGCACAAACTGCGGCTAGTGCAGGCGCTCCAGGCCAATGGCGAGGTGGTCGCCATGACCGGCGACGGGGTCAACGACGCCCCCGCGCTCAAGCGCGCCGACGTAGGCGTGGCCATGGGCATCAAGGGCACCGAGGCGACCAAGGAGGCGGCGGCCATCGTGTTGGCGGATGACAACTTCACCACCATCGAGCGCGCGGTGGAGCAAGGCCGCGCCATCTATGACAACCTCCAGAAATCCATCCTGTTCCTGCTACCCACCAATGGCGCCCAGGCGCTGGTCATCCTGGTGGCGGTGGTCTTCGGCTTCACCCTGCCGCTCACCCCGGTGCAGATCCTCTGGGTCAACATGGTGGTCGCGGTCACGCTCGCGCTCGCGCTCGCCTTCGAGCCCGGCGAGCCGGGCGTCATGCAGCGCCCCCCGCGCCGGCCGGATGCGCCCATACTCAATGGCTGGTTTATCTGGCGCATCGTGCTGGTCTCCTGCCTGATCGGCGCCGCCACCATCGCCGTCTTCCTCTATGAGCAGGGTCAGGGCCAGACGCTCGCTGCTGCCCAGACCATGGCGGTCAACACCCTGGTGCTGGGGCAGGTGTTCTTCCTCTTCAACTGCCGCCTTCTCTATGCCTCCAGCCTCAACCCGCGCCGCTGGTTCACCAACCCGGTCGCCTGGCTGACAGTCACAGTACTCATGTCACTGCAACTGCTGTTCGTCTATGTGCCCTTCATGAACGGCTGGTTCAAAACCACCCCGGTAACCGCCCATGATTGGCTATTGCCACTCGGCGTCGGCGCCGGGGTCTTCCTGGTGGTCGAGTTGGAGAAGGCGCTGCTGCGGTGGCTCAAGCCCGTGGGAACTGGCGGCGGCAGCGCTGGGACCTCTGCGCAAGGCAAACCGTGATGAAACAGACCTCTTCTTCCAAACAGGTGCCAGCGTCTGACGAGGCTCCCCGGCTGACGGCCGGCGATCTGGCGCGCGCCACGCTGCGCGTCGGCGGCCAGGAGGTGAGCCGCGACAAGTTCGCGACGGCGGTGCAGGTCGTTGCCGACCACGGCAGCGACCTGCACAATGGAAACCCGCACGCTGAACCCTGAAGGACACCCCCGCCGCAGATGAGACTCACCCAACGACAACTCGAAGCCCACCTCTGGGGCGCGGCCAACATCCTGCGCGGCAAGACCGCCGGCCAGGACTACAAGAACTACATCCTCTCGCTGATGTTCTATAAGCGCCTGTGCGATCAGTGGGAGAACGAGGCGGACGAGGCCATCGCGGAGCTTGAGCGCCAGCAAGGGCGCGCCTTCACCGAGCAACAGAAGGCCGTCTTCCGCGCCCGCGGCGCACACCGATTTTTCATCCCCGCGGACTGTCGCTGGGGCGACATCCTGGCCGTGTCGGTCAACCTGGGCGAAGAACTCACCCTGGCCATGCGCGCCGTCGCCGACGCCAACGAGGAACTCAAAGGCGTCTTCACCGTGGACTGGAACCAGCCGGCCCCCGACGGGTCTGGCCGCCCGCTCATCCCCAACGAGGTGGTCCACGCCCTGATCCAGCACTTCAACAGCCACGATCTGTCCAACGCCAGCGTGCCCCCCGACGTGCTGGGCGGCGCCTACCAATATCTGCTGAAGAAATTCGCCGACGATGCCGGGGCCAAGGCCGGCGAATTCTTCACCCCGCCCGAGGTCGTGGACACCCTGGTGCATATCCTGGAGCCACAGCCCGGCGACACCATCTATGACCCCACCTGCGGCAGCGGCGGCATGCTGGTCCATTCGGCCGACTTCCTGCGCGAGCAGGGTCACCGACCCACCTCGGCCCAGTATTTCGGCCAGGAGATGAACTGGAGCAACGCCGCCATCGGCAAGATCAACTCAGTGCTGCACGGGCTGGAGGCGCAGATTGTCGCGGGCGCCAGTACCATCACCGACCCCGCCTTTCGGGCCGCGGGCAAGGTGCGCAAGTTCTCGCTGGTACTGGCCAATTTCCCCTTTTCCGACGAGTTCTGGTGGCTCAAGCCCGAATTCCAGACGGACGACAAGAAAAAGAAGGACAAGCTGAAAAAGGAGACCTTCGGCAAAGAAGGCTACAAAGACCCCTTCGGGCGCTTCGGGCGCGGCACCGCCTTCAAGGCCCCGCCCGCCGGCTATGGGGACTATGCCTTCATCCTGCACTGCCTCGCCTCGCTCACCGACACGGGCCGCGCCGGTGTCGTCTGCCCGCAGGGGGTCCTGTTTCGCGGTCAGCCCGAGGTGGAGGAGGAGACCGGCGAGTTCGATGACGAGGGCAACCCCAAGATCAAACGCCGCAAGGCCGACGACGAGCACCTGATCCGCCGCGCACTGCTGGAATCTCGGCTCATCGACGCAGTGATCTCGCTGCCGCTCAATTGCTTCTACGGCGCGGGCGTGCCGGCCTGCCTGCTGATCCTCAAGAAGCAGCGCCCGCCCGCGCGGCACGAACAGGTGTTGCTGGTCTATGCCGCCCGCCACTACCGCGAGCTCTCCAATCAGAACGAACTCCGCCCGCAGGACGTGATGCGCATTCTGGTGCATGCACACGCCTATGGCGACCCGGCCAAGGTGCCGGACCTGGTGGCCCGGCACCGCCTTCGTATCGGCAAACAGATCGACGCCCGCGAAACCGACGAGGTGGAACGTCTGGAGGCCGAATACGCCGACTGGGCCGACACGCTCACCCGGCTGGAGACCCAACTGACCAAGGACAGTGCGGCGCTGGCCAGGCTCACCGCCGGGGCTATCAGGGATAAGGCGCAGACCGCGCTCGTCCGGCTCCAGGCCCAGCGCGACCGGGCCGCCGCCAAGGTGGCCGAGCGCGACGAGAAGATCGCCGCGGCCCGCCGCCGCGCCGAGGACGACCGGCGCGATGTTGAAGTGGTCGGCGCCGAGTTGGGCGCAATCTACGGTGACCCCGATGAATTGCTCAAGCATGCCCGGGTCGTCGGGATCGATGAGATTGAGGAGAACGAATTCAATCTCAATATTCCGCGGTATGTCGATACGTTTGAGCCGGAACCGAGGGTTGAAGTCGCCGATGCAATGGCCGCACTTCAGAAAGCTGAACAGATTTTCTTTGACGCTCGTAGTGAGCTACATGAGCTCCTCGGTAAAATCGGATATGCACTTTAACACTCCTGTTGAGCGCGCTGTCGCAACCTACAGAGCCGATTGGATCAGGGTGCAGTTCGACTCGCCTCGCTTTGCTGTTGTCAATCCTGAAACGCTTGGAGCACAGACAGACGGGGATTTTCAGTTTCGCTATCTAGATATCAGCAGTGTTGACGCAGGGTCAGTAAGCTGGAATGCAGTACCTATAATCCGATTTGCCGACGCACCCAGTCGGGCGAGACGCGTGGTCCGAAATGGTGATGTCCTGCTGTGCACTGTCCGGCCCTTGCTGGGATCACATGCCTTTGCGTCGTGCGATTTTCGCGGGCCAATCGTCTGCTCTACCGGTTTCGCAGTAATTCGGGCTGCTGCGGGCATGAAACCGGAGTTCTTGAAGTACCTGCCATTTGCAGAGCAGGTAACCAGGCAAATGGTTGCGTGGCAGTGCGGCACAAACTATCCGGCGGTCAATGAGCGTGATATACGCCAGCTTACTATTCCTGCTCCGTCACCCGGCGAACAAGCCGCCATCGCCCGCATCCTGGATTCTGTGGATACCGCGATTGAGCGGGCACGGGATGCAATTAGACTTGCCGCCCAATTCAAGAACGCTTTGGTGCAAGAGTTCTTCTATGCAGCCTTGGGCGTGACTGCATACGCCGACCGGCCATCGCGGAAACTGCCGAACGGTTGGGTGCTTTCTCCCATGGAAGCACTCATTGTTGGCGAACCGAAGAATGGAGTATCTCCGAAGTGCTCGTCTCAGCCACCAGGATCACCCACATTCAGCATTGCCGCAATTCGAGGTGGCAGGGTTGATCTGGCGAATGGCGAGAACCTGAAATACGCCGAAGTTCACCCCAAGGTTCTGGATAAGTTCAGAATATCGAAGGGCGACATATTGATCGTGCGTGGTAATGCTAACCCGGACCTTGTCGGCAAGGCCGGTCGGGTCACAGACTTCCCCGATGACTGCATCTATCCCGACATTGCCAAGCGCGTCATACTCCGCGATAGCGGCGACCATCGCCTGCTTCCCGAATTCGCCGTCTTCGCTTGGAATCACCCCATCGTCCATAACCAAATCCTGCGCCGCGCCAAGACATCGAATGGGACACTCAAGATCAATAACCGGGATGTGAAGCAGATCGTCGTCCCAGTGCCGCCAATAGAGCGACAGGAGGAGATTGTCAGCTTAACATTGGCGGCTGACCGAATGCTCGATGCGTTGGAGGCCAAGCGATTCGCCCTCACCGCCCTCAAGAAATCCCTGATGCACGACCTGCTCACCGGCACCGTGCGCGTCACCGATTGTGACTTTACTTCATCCCCATGAACAGGCAAGAGCGACCATGCCCACAATCACCCTGCACGATGTCCCGGAAACGCTCCATCAACGGTTAAAGCAGCGGGCGTCCATACACCATTGGCCCATCGACCAAGAGGTCATTCTCCTGTTGGAGCAGCTTCTGGCAAAGGGCGCCGCACCGGCCCCGCAGTCATCCGAGGAGCGATTTGCGGCGATCATGGACATCAGCCAACGCTGTGCCGCATTACCGGAGTTCGACCCGCGAAGCGCGGACGAGATCGTCGGTTACGCCGAAAAAGGCTGGCCCGCTTGATTACCTGGGATGGAGAAGCGTAGCGGATTCGCCGCCCGATCGGGGTCAGTGGATACCGCGTGATCCAGCGGCTCGCCCATCCCAGGCACAATGCCGGATAGCGAACCCACCGGACAGGGTTGTTCAAAGTCATTGTCTATAGAGGCAACCATACCCATGCAAGCCATCGAATTTGAAGCCCAGGTTCAGGACGGTGCCATTCAACTGCCGTTTGCTTACCAGGATTGGCATGAAGGCCAGCAGGTCAAGGTGATTGTATTAGCCGCCGACCAAGAACCATCACCGACACAACGCCCGATCGGCTTGGCCAAAGGGTTGTTGCAAGTGCCGGCGAGTTTTTTTGAACCGCTCCCGGATGAGCTGTTGGATGCGTTCGAGGGCAAGTCGTGAACATCCTGCTGGATACTTGCGCCTTTCTCTGGCTTACCACCGACGCCCCCGAGTTGAGCGAAACCGCCAAGACGCTCTTTCGCGACATCGGCAACCGGGTCTATCTCAGCAGCGTTTCCGTCTGGGAGATCGTCGTCAAGCACCAACTGGGGAAATTGCCGCTGCCGACCGATGCGGAGACCTTCATCCAACGGCAATGCCAATTACATTCAATCGAAACCCTGCCGCTGGATAGCAGGTCGGTCTATTGCTTGAGCGGTTTGCCAAATCATCACCGCGACCCATTCGATCGGATGCTGATTTGCCAAGCCATCGCACATAACTTGACGATCCTGTCCGCCGACAGAGTGATCATCCAGTACCCTGTCAGGACGATTTGGTGATCACATTGCTTGCCAATCAAGAAATCGAACCAGAAAGGACCCTCCCATGAGCGAATCCGGCTACGTCGAGCTCCCCGTCATCGCCTGGCTCTCCGGCCACGGCAGCGCCACCCCCGGCAATCAGGGCCTGGGCTGGACCTACCGCGACGAGTCGGCGATGGCGGCCTTCGAGCGCCCGCTGCCGGACCCGCTGGTGGAGTCCCTGCTGGTCGCGGCCATCCGGCGGATCAACCCGCAGGTCGCCACGGACGCGCAAGCCCTGCTCGCCGTGCAGGCCCTGCGCCAGGCGATGGGCAAGCCGGACGGGTTGACCGCCAACCGTGAGACGCTGGACCTGCTGCGCGACGGGGCACGGGTGCCGCTCGCGCCCGGCGCGGATGCGACCACGGTCCAGTTCATCGCCTTCGAGCCGGAGCACCAACACCGGAACGACTTCACCGCCACCAACCAATACCGGGTGGCCGGGGTGAAGCAGTGCCGGGACGATACGGTATTGCTGGTCAACGGCATCCCGCTGGTGATCGCCGAGTACAAGAGCTATGTCAGCAGCGGCAAGGACTGGACCGAGGCGGTGCACCAACTGCACCGGTACCAGCGACAAGCGCCGCTGATGCTGGCGCCCAATGTGTTCTGCGTGGCTGCCGATGAGGACGCCTTCCGCTACGGCGCTGTCCTGCTTCACGATGCCGGAAAGGACGCGATCGAGCGCCACCTGGACACCTGGGGTCCCTGGCTCTCCAAGTACCCGGACGCGAAAGGCTGGTGGAACGATCCGGCGGCGGACGACCCGGACGATCCGCTGGAGTTGCCGGTCAAGAGTCTGTTGCGGCTGGCGCCCTGCCATGTGCTGGACTTTCTGCAACACTTCATCGTCTTCGAGACCAAGAAGGGGCGCACCATCAAGAAGGTGGCGCGCTATCAGCAGTTCGAGGCGGTGAACGACATCGTGGACCGCGTGCTGGCCCTGATCGGTAAGCCAGTCAGCGCCCAGGACCGCACCGGTCTGGTGTGGCATACCCAGGGGTCGGGCAAGAGCCTGACGATGATCTTCGCCGCCTACAAGCTCGCCCGACTCCTGGGGTTGAACAATCCAACCATCCTGATCGTGGTGGACCGGCGCGACCTGAAGACCCAGATCGCCGACGACTTCGACGCCTGTGACTTCCCCGGTGTGCAGAAGGCAATGGGCGTCCAGGGCTTGAAGGGCATCCTGCGTAACCCGAGCGGCAAGCCCCAGCGCGGCACCTTCGTCACCACCCTTCAGTCCTTCCAGCAGATGGGGGACCTGACACCGCTGGACGAGGACAACATCGTCACCCTGGTCGACGAGTGCCACCGCTCCCAAAAGGGCGGCACCGCGGACAGCTACGCGATCACCATGCGCGTGAAGCTGCCCAATGCCTTCCGCTTCGGCCTCACCGGGACGCCTATCGACCGGGCGATGACCAACACTCATCGCGACTTCGGCCCGGTGTTCGACGGCCAGCAAGAGCGTTATCTCAGCTACTACGGCATCAAGCGCGCAATCAAGGATGGCGCCACCCTGGAGGTGCATTACCTGCGGGACAAGGTGCCCTTCATCGTCGATGAGAAGGCACTGAATGTCGGCTTCGAGCAGATGTGTAAGGACATGGAAGTCGAAGACGAAGAGGCGAAGGACCTGATCCAGCGCCAGCGTTCGCAGTGGAAAGAGCTGGCCCGCCATCCGGATCGGGTGGAGATCGTCACGACCAAGATGCTGGAGCACTTCCTCGCCTACCCCGACCCGAGCGGCTTCAAGGCGCAACTGGTGGGTGTGGACCGCATCGCCTGCGCCCGCTTCAAGGACGCGCTGGACTCCAAGCTCAAGGCGCGCGGCTTGCCGCCCGAGTGGTCGGACGTGATCATCTCCGAGGGCCAGAACGACGGCGATGACCTGACCCGCTTCCATTACGGCAAGCAGAAGCAGGACGACTTGATCGACTACTTCAAGCTGACACCGGCTCAGTGGGAGGAGTGGAACCGGGATCGCTACGGCGAGGCGCGTGACCAGTGGCGCCCACCGCTCAAGATCCTGATCGTCTGCGACCGGCTACTGACGGGCTTCGATGCCCCGGTGGAGCAGGTGATGTACCTCGATAAACCGTTGCGCGACCACAACCTGCTGCAAGCCATCGCCCGCACCAACCGGCCGCTGCCGACCATGGACAAGCGCACCGGCCTGGTGGTGGACTATTTCGGCGTGTTCGCCAACCTGGCCAAGGCGCTCAACTTCGATGAGAACATCCGCGAGGAGGCGCTGATCGACTGGGAGGCGCTGAAGGCCACGGTGCCGGGGGAGGTGGCGCGCTGCCTGGAGACCTTCAAAGGCATCCGGATCAGCGACACCCGCGACTGCCTGCTGGCCGCCCTGCGCGCCCTTAAGGACCCTGATGCGGCTAAGGTGTTCGAGGTCAATTTCAAGAGTCTGGAGCGCCTGTGGGAGGCGGTATCGCCCGACCCGTGCCTCTATGAGCACCGTGATGTCTACGGCTGGCTGTGCGGCATCTATATCGCCCACCGTCGGCGCCAACGCGGCGCGGCCAAAAGTGCCACCTATGGCGAACTCTCGGCCAAGACCCGCGAGTTGATCGAGCAGAACACCACCTTTATGGATACGGCCATGGCGTTGCCGGTCTTCAAGATCGACAAGGATTACCTGGGCAAGCTCGATGAACTGCCCAGCGCTGCCGACAAGGCCGCGGCGCTGGAGGCGATGCTGACGGCAGAGCTTGCCGAGGACGCCAGTGGCGGCTTCACCTATCGGCAGTTGGGCGAACGGCTGGCGCGGATCAAGGCCAACAAGGACGCGGCGGACAAGGCGGCTGAAGAGCGGCTGAAGGTCCTGCGGGACATCGCCGACGAAGCCGTCAAACGCGTCGAGGAGCCGGGCGCGCTGTACCTCACCCTGCCCGGCGAATACGCCTTGTTCGTGGTCCTGCGCCAGTTTGCTGCCAGCAAGGATACGGCCTATCTGGCGACTTGCGCCCGGCAGATGCTGGCCCATCTGCGCGACAACCAGCTATTGCTGCCGGGCTGGAGTAGTTCCAAGGGTGGGCGGATGCGGGTGGAGGACTCGCTCCTGGCCGAGTCCTGGAACCCGAGCTATGCCGCGCTGGGCTTCGACCCGGCCGATACCGACCCGCCATTCCTGGGGCCGGCCCTCAATGAATTGGTGACTATCGATGCCGCCCGCTGAGGCAATCCGCCCCAGTGTCTTGCACCAGGTCGCGCTCGGCGGGCAGGAACTGGCGTGTCGGCTGGTGCGATCCAAGGCAGCCACCCGGCTCCGGATCAAGGTCAGCAAGCCCGACGAGGTGGAGTTAATCGTACCGGACAGCCGCACCGACGACGAAGGACTGGCCTTTCTCACCGCCAATGCGGCTTGGGTGCTGGAGCAACTGGAGCGCGCGCAACGCCGGCTGGCGTTGCGGCGGCCAGACCGTCGGGTGCTCGGTGAGGTGCTCCTGGGCGGGGAGACGGTCCCGGTCCAAGTGGTGCGTCTCGATATCTGGCTGGCCCCGAACCGGGTCGCGCTCCAAGACGGGGCGATTCAAGTCACCACTGGGCCGCAGTCGCGAACTCCACCCGCGCGGTCCCTGGAGAACTGGCTGCGCAAGCGGGCGCGTGAGCACATCGAGCCATACGTGAGCGAATTGAGCCAGCGCGTGAAGCGCGTGCCCGGCAAGGTCTACATCATGGACCAGCGCACCAAGTGGGGGAACTGCTCGGGGCTCGGTAATCTGTCGTTCAACTGGCGCCTGGTGATGGCGCCCGACTTCGTGCTGCGCTACATCGTCACCCACGAGGTCGTGCACTTGGCCATCCCCGACCATTCGCAGCGGTTCTGGCTGACAGTGCAGAGCTTATGCCCGAGTGCGGAGCGTGCACGGCAGTGGCTGGTGGCCAATGCCGACCGGCTCCTCATGGCCGACTGTATCGCGGCTGTGGCAGCACCATCTGTCGCCCCCGACATCATTCCCTGACAATGACTTCGGCCCTTTCCCCAGGGCGCACAGTCACCCGCTTGATCACTTTACTGGCGTGGCTATCAGAGGGATTTTGGCCGCCGGTCGCGGCCGCTGATTTGACTGCGGCACTGACGAAATAGTCTCCGGCCGGGATATTCTTGAACCTAAAGCGACCGCTACGGTCCGCAAGCGTCGTGCGTCGATATTGCAAACAGCGCGGGTCCAGCGTTTGCTGCAATGAGGCGGCATTATTGTAGACATACAGCGAATAAGACGTCACCGGATTCAACCGGACTTCATTTCCGGCCGCAGCCTTGACAGTACCATTGCGTGTCGTCAGAAACGCCTGGCCGGCGATCGTGGAATTTCCGCTTGTTGGCAGCGCCGCATATTCGGCCGCAGAAAACGCGACCGGCGATGCCACTGGCGCTGGCGCAGTGGCGCATCCTGCCAGAGAGACGATCAGCAAAAGGAGGGCAATGATGTTCACGCTGGACGTACCTGGGTTGGCGGTCTTTGAGCAAGCATCGGCGCGGCGGGACGCCGCTCCCACGCACGGGGCAAAGCCCCGTGGGGGCGTCGCGGCCTGGGGGCCGCTCCTACAAGGCGGGACCAAGCCCCGCTTCAGCCGCCTGAGAGTGCCAGGATGGCATCCCGGTTGGTCCAGGAACCGGCCAGGGCGGCGGCCCGAAAGCCCGGGAGCCAGCGGTAGTCCTGGTGCTCGTGCGGGTCCAACTTGATGATGCGACGGGTCTCCAGCACCAGGGCGAACCAATATTCGCGGTTGAAGCACACGTTGGGGGCATAGCGCTCCCGCCAGGCGCGCACGATGGGAAAGAGCACCGAGCGGCGCAGATCAATCAGTGCGGAGCCGGCCCGCAGCCCGGTCTCCTCACGCACCTCGCGCAGGGCCGCCAGGCGCGGGCTCTCGCCGGGGGCGAGACTGCCGGTTACCGATTGCCAGAATTGGCCGGGGCGGGTGCGCCTCATCATCAGGAACTCACCGCCCCGGGTGCAGATGACCACCAGGACGGATTGGGGCCGCTTGAAGCCGCTGCGGGACATGGGCTCTGCCTCCTCATCGATTGCCGGGTCCAGCGCGCACCCAGTCACCCCGGCCGCGTCGTCCCCCGGGCCGGGCGCGGCCTGCGCCGGCACCCGTGTTGCGATCTCCAGCGCCACGGCCGCCACCTCAGGCGCGCGCCCGCAGACGCAGCCCCAGCTCCTTGAGCTGGACCTCGTCCACCGGGGACGGGGCGCTGGTCATCAGACAGGCGGCGGTCTGGGTCTTGGGGAAGGCCATGACGTCGCGGATCGAGGTCGCCCCGGTCATCAGCATGACAAGGCGGTCCAGGCCGAAGGCGATGCCGCCGTGGGGCGGACAGCCGAAGCGCAGGGCCTTGAGCAGGAAGCCGAAGCGGTCCTCTGCCTGCTGATCGCTGATGTTGAGCAACTGGAAGACCCGGCGCTGCACCGCGTCGCGATGGATACGGATGGAGCCGCCGCCGATCTCGCTGCCGTTGAGCACGCAGTCGTAGGCGCGCGACAGACAGGCGCCGGGGTCGGTCTCCAGCAGGTCGAGCTGGTCTTCCTTGGGGGCGGTGAAGGGGTGATGCAGGGCGGCCCAGCGCGCATTGGCCGCGTCATGCTCGAACATCGGGAAGTCGACCACCCACAGCGGGCGCCAGCCGGGTTCCATGAGCCCGCGATCCTGGCCGAGCCGCACCCGCAGCGCCCCAATGGCCTCATTGACCACGCTCGCGCGGTCGGCGCCGAAAAAGATCAGGTCGCCATCCTGCGCCCCGGTGCGGGTCATGATGTCGTTGACCGTGGCATCCGGCAGGAACTTGAGGATGGGCGACTGGAGCCCCTCGCCGCCCTTGGCGGCCCACTCGTTGACCTTGATATAGGCCAAGCCCTTGGCGCCGTAGATACCGACAAACTTGGTGTACTCGTCGATCTCCCGACGGGTCAGGTCCCCGCCCTTGGGCAGGCACAGCGCCACCACCCGCCCCTTGGGGTCCTGGGCCGGACCGGAGAAGACCTTGAAATCCACGTCGACCATCAGGTCGCCCACGTCGATCAGCTCCAGCGGGACCCGCAGGTCCGGCTTATCCGAGCCAAAGCGGCGCATCGCCTCGGCATAGGTCAGGCGCGGGAAGGGGTTGGGCAGGTCGGTGTCCAGCACCTCTTTGAACAGGCGCCGGATCATCTCCTCCATGAGGCCGGTCAGCGCGTCCTCGGTCATGAAGGAGACCTCGATATCGAGCTGGGTGAACTCCGGCTGGCGATCGGCGCGCAGGTCCTCGTCGCGGAAGCAGCGGGCGACCTGATAGTAGCGGTCCATGCCGGACATCATCAGCAACTGCTTGAACAGTTGCGGCGACTGGGGCAGCGCGAAAAACTCGCCCGGGTGGGTGCGGCTGGGGACCAGATAGTCGCGGGCGCCCTCGGGGGTGGACTTGGTGAGGATCGGCGTCTCGATGTCCAGAAAGCCGTGGTCGTCCAGAAAGTTGCGCATGACCCGCGTGACGCGGCTGCGCACCCGCAGGCGCTCCTGCATCTCCGGGCGGCGGAGATCCACATAGCGATAGCGCAGGCGCACCTCCTCGGAGGTGTCGGCCGAGTGGGTGTCGAGCTGGAAGGGCGGCGTCTCGGCGGCATTAAGGATGGTGAGCCCGGTGCCCAGGACCTCGACCTCACCGGTCGGCAGGTCCTTGTTCACGGTCCCCTCCGGGCGCGGACGCACCCGGCCCTCGATGCGCAGCACGTACTCGCTGCGCGCCTGCTCGGCCAGCGCGAAGACCTCCGCCCGGTCCGGGTCAAGGACCACCTGGATCAGGCCCTCGCGGTCACGCAGGTCGATGAAGATGACCCCACCGTGGTCCCGCCGCCGATGCACCCAACCGCACAGGATCACCTCCTGTCCGATCAGGCCGCTGTTTAATTCACCACAGTAGTGCGTGCGCATGAGCCGATCGCCTTGTTAGCCTGATCCGGGGCCCCGCTTGGCCCCGGATAAAACGCTCCAAGATACTGGCCCCTTACCGGTCGCGCAAGTTGCGATGCGGTAATTGGCGCAGGCCGGGGACAAAGGCCCCGTAGGAGCGGCCCCCGGCCGCGACTGAACCTCGCGGCGGGACGCGACTCCCCGGCTTACGCTCAGCTC
Organism: uncultured Thiodictyon sp.; assembly: GCF_903946935.1. Classification (GTDB taxonomy): domain Bacteria; phylum Pseudomonadota; class Gammaproteobacteria; order Chromatiales; family Chromatiaceae; genus Thiodictyon. Next base: position 27,354 of record NZ_CAJAXH010000276.1, on the reverse strand, counting down.
GCGTCCGACTTGGCGGCAGGCTTGCTTTCCGCAGGCTTGGCGGTGCTTTCCGCGGCCTTGGGGGCGTCCGCCTTCTTGTCCGCCTTCGCCGCGCCGCCCCCTCCCCCACCGCCGGTCTTCTCGCCGTCGGTGTGGAGGTTTTTCTTCTTGTCGCCCTGCTTGAAGTCGGTTTCGTACCAGCCGCTGCCCTTGAGCCGGAAGCCGGCGGCGGAGATCTGCTTTTTCAGGGTCGGCTGGCCGCAGGCCGGGCAGTCGGTCAGGGGGGCATCGGCCAGCTTCTGGAGCTTCTCAAGCTCATGTCCACAGGCCTCGCAGCGGTATTCGTAGATTGGCATATCAGGTTCCTCTTCAGTGTGAATGGGCCGCAGTTATAGGGGTTTCGGGCGCGAAGTCAAATCCGCGGACCTTGCACCGGCGCGCTCCTTGGGCCTAAATGCAGCGCTTGTGCCCGCCAACCACCGAGGACCCCATGACGATCAGCGCCCCCGCCCGCTCAGTGCTCATCACCGGCTGCTCCAGCGGCATCGGTTACACCTGCGCCCAAGGGCTCGCACGGCGGGGCTGGCGGGTCATCGCCGCGGCGCGCCAGACGGCGGACGTGGCGCGGCTCCAGGCCGAAGGGCTCACGGCGGTGCAGTTGGACCTGGACGACCCGGACTCGATCGCGGCAGCCGTCGCGGCGACCCTGACCATCACCGGCGGCACCCTGGACGCACTCTTCAACAACGGCGCCTACGGTCTGCCCGGCGCGGTGGAAGACCTGTCCCGGGCGGCGCTACGCGCCCAGTTGGAGACCAACCTGCTCGGTACGCACGACCTCACCTGCCGAGTGATCCCCATCATGCGCCGTCAGGGGCACGGGCGCATCGTGCAGAACAGTTCACTCCTGGGTCTGATCCCGCTGCCCTACCGCGGTGCCTATGTGGCCAGCAAGTTCGCCCTGGAGGGGCTGACCGACACCCTGCGCCTGGAGCTGGCCGGGAGCGGCATCCAGGTCTGTCTGATCGAACCGGGGCCGATCCTCTCGCGCTTCAGGGAAAACGCCCACCGCGCGTTCAAGGCGCGGATCGACACCGAGCATAGCGTCCACCGCGAGGCCTACCGGCTGGCCGAGGCGCGACTCACCAAGGAAGGCGCCGCCCAGCCCTTCACCCTGCCGCCGGAGGCCGTGCTGAAGAAGGTGATCCACGCCCTGGAGCACCCGCGACCCCGGCCGCGCTACTACGTGACCTTCCCCACCCACCTGTTCGGCCTACTGCGGCGGGTATTGAGCAACCGGGCGATGGATTGGGTGCTGACCCGTATCTCCAGCGGCGGGGCGCGGTAGCTGGGTCGGTTGAGCCTGAAAAGAGTTATCACGCCAAGGCGCCAAGCTAGCCAAGAAAGACAAGACGATGTCTCGAGTGTTCAGCTCACCCATCGGGCGAATCACCGATAAGGGGCTGAAAAGCCTTGGCGAGCTTGGCGCCTTGGCGTGAGACATCTTGCTTCTTGGTTCATTCGTGTTCGGGCCGCGCTGTACACAGGAGCCAATAGCTCGCGCCCGCCAGCAGCCCGCACAGGGCCATCCCGAGCAACAGGGGGCGCGCCGTGCCGTCATGGGCCAGGCTCACCAGCGAGCCGATGACCGCCCCGGTGCCGAAGCGGGCCGCCCCCGAGAAGGCCGAGGCGGTCCCGGCCATCGGCGCAAAATAACCCATATAGCCGGCCATGGCGTTACCGAGCACCACCCCGGCCATCCCCAGATACAGCAGTGCAGCCAGCACGATCGCCCACAGGGGCGGTTTGCCGATAAAGGCAAGCGCGAGCAGAGCGAGTGCCGCACCCACCTGGACCCAGAGACCCAGACGCAACAGGCGCACCATCCCCAGGCGCGTGACCAAACGGGTATTGAGCCAGGTCATCACCATGGCCGCCGCGACGTTGCCGCCAAACAAGACCCCGAACCAGGCGGTCGGCACCCCATAGAGCATGATATAGACATAGGGCGAGCCGACGATAAAGGTCATCATCCCGCCGAATGAAAAGGCCCCGGTGAGCAGATAGCCCATGCCCACCCCGTGGCGCAGCAGTTTGAAATAATTGCGCAGGACCCGGCCCACTTCCGGCGGGTGACGGCGGGCCGGCGGCAGTGACTCCGGGATCAGCCAGAAGAAGAGCGCGCTGGCCAGGACCGCGATGCCCAAGAGCGCGATGAAGACCCAATGCCAACTGGCGTGGGTCACGATCAACCCGCCGATGGAGGGCGCCAGCAGGGGGGCCAGGGACATGGTGAGCATCACCAGGCCGATCACCCGGGCGTAATGATCGCGCTCAAAGAGGTCGCGGACCAGGGCCGGTACCGTCACCGCGATGGCCGCCCCGCCCAAGGCCTGGACGACGCGCGCCCCGATCAGGGTCCCCATCTGGCCAGCCAGTGCGCAGCCCAGCGCCCCCAGGCAGAACAGGAGCAGGCCGCTGCCGATGGTCGGGCGTCGGCCGAGCATGTCGGACAGCGGCCCCAGGAACAATTGGGCCAGGGCAAAGACCCCGAGATAGACAGTGACCGTGAGCTGGGCGAGTTCGATGCTCGAGCCCAGGTCGCGGGCGATGGCCGGGAGGCTCGGCAGATACAGATCGATGGCAAAGGGCGTCAGCCCGGAGAGCAGCGCCAGGGTAATGAGCAATGACGGGCGAATCGGCATGGGTCCCGTCTCGGCACGGGTGAAGGTCGTCAGGTTGCGGCAGTGCGCGGGGGGACGCGGCGATTGCGCGTCGCACGCGGGGCAGGTCGAACAACGGGAAGCGGGACCGGTTACGAAGCGGAGCTGGTGAACCGGTTACCAAGCGGAGCTTGGTAACCAGGGGGAAGGGGCGCCTTTAGACGTCCCTCGCGACGATCGGGACTACTTCTTGGCGATATAGCCGGAGCAATACCCCGTCGGGACGATCTCGGTATCGCCGGGGTAGAGGGTACAGCCCTTGGTCGCGGCCTGGTAATTCTGACAGGTACTGCACTGCTTGCCGTCCTTGGGGCTGGTCTGGTACTGCAGGGCGGCACGCACCGACTCATTCTTGGCAGCCAGGGCGTTACCGCTCATGGCGATGATCGGGAGCGCGACCAGGGCGGCACCGCCGACCTTCAGAAACTGGCGGCGGGAGGGCTTGTTCAGATCGGTCATCAGGATGTCCTCAGGCAATTTTGTTGATGGTCCGGAGCCGCACCACGGCGGGGCGTTGCTCGGGCCGATCGATTTCGTTATTGACTCTCGGTCGGACGCACTCGCCAACGGCGCTTGCGGAGTGACAGCATAATAGGTTTGCTGGCCCTGTCAAGCGGGCGTGGCGCGAGCCTTCTGGAAACGGCCGAGCCGCCAGGGCAATTGCATTAACCATCGCTAATATTCGGCGCGTCTGATATAGCACGGAGCGGGACTGGAGACGGATGACTGAAAGAGCAAGCGCCCCAAAATAGCGATCGTCCCCAGGCGTCTTCAGGCGCTTGCTCTTCATGCCGAGCTTCGTGGCATGGTGAGCGATGGCAAGCCGATGCCGGGGCGTGCATTAGAAAATCTTAATGCGATGGCCCTGGACAAGGCGCCGCCATGAGCGAAACGACAGTCGCGTCGGGACGCGGAGATTGGGCTTATGCGAGTGCGTGCGGGGAAAGCGGGGGGGGCTTGGGGGGAGTGGTTACCAAGCGGAGCTTGGTAACCAGGGGGACCCGAGGGTCCAGGGAGTCCCGGAGCGCCCGCGGGCGCCCCATGGGATCGGACTACTTCTTGATGACCCAGGCGCTGCAATAGCCTTCCGGGGCGATCTCGGTATCGCCGGGGTAGAGGGTGCAACCCTTGGTCGCGGGTTGGAAGTTCGCGCAGGTGGAGCACTGCTTGCCGTCCTTGGGGGTGGTCTGGTACTGCAGGGCGGCACGCACCGCTGCATTCGTGGCAGCCGTGGCGGTACCGCTCATGCCGATGATCGGGAGCGCAACCAGGGCCGCACCACCAACCTTCAGGAACTGGCGGCGGGTGGATTTGTTCAGGTCAGTCATCTCGATTTCCTCAAGGTTGATGTCAGTGGCTCGGCAGACGCACCGCAGTGGTGCGCTTGACGGGCCGGTCGGTCTCTTGACGCACTCGCCGTGGGCGCTTGCGGGGTCGAAGCATAATGCGTTGGCTGGCCCTGTCAAGTGCGGGGGCAGTCCGACGGGCCGGCGGGAGCCCGCGCAGCCGCCGCCGCGACCCACTAAAACAGCCGGTTCAGCCCGTTGAGCGCCGCCACCCGATAGGCCTCCGCCATGGTCGGATAGTTGAAGGTGGTCTCGGTAAAGTAGCGGATGCTGTTGGCGGCGCCCGGCTGGGACATGATCGCCTGACCGATGTGGACGATCTCCGCCGCCTGCTCGCCGAAGCAGTGGATGCCCAGGATCGCCAGGGTCTCGCGGTGGAACAGGATCTTGAGCATCCCCACGGTGTGGCCGGTAATCTGGGCGCGGGCCAGCGACTTGAAGCCCGCCTCGGCGACCTCGTAGGGCACCTGGGCGGCGGTGAGCTCGCGCTCGGTGCGCCCGATGGAGCTGATCTCAGGCACCGTGTAGATGCCGGTGGGAAACTCCTCGATCAGTGACCAGTCGCAGGCGCCATCCGTGATATGGGCGCCGACAAAGCGCCCCTGGTCATAACTGGCGCTGGCCAGGGCCGGCGGTCCCACCACGTCGCCCACCGCGTAGACGTGCGGCAGCGCGGTCTGATAGCTCGCGTTGACCTCCAATTGACCGCGCTTGTTGGGGGTAATGCCGATCGCCTCCAGCCCCAGGTCGCGGGTGTTGCCGGTGCGGCCGTTGGCCCACAGCAGGACGTCGGTCTTGAACTTCTTGCCGGAGTGGCAGTGCAGCACCACCCCATCATCCCCCGCCTCGACCCGCTCGGCGGTCTCGTCGTTGCGAATCACCACCCCGCTGTGGCGCAGGTGATAGCTCAGTGCATCGGTGATCTCGTCATCCAGGAAGGAGAGCAGCCGGTCGCGGGTGTTGACCAGGTTCACCTTCACGTCCAGGTAGCTCATGATCGAGGCGTACTCGCACCCGATCACCCCGGCGCCGTAGATGGTCAGAGACCGCGGGGTGTGCCGCAGCGCCAGGATCGAGTCGCTGTCGCGCACCCGCGGGTGGTTGAAATCCATCTCCGGAGGGTGGTAGGGGCGCGAACCGGTGGCGATGACGAAATGCCGGGCCGTGAGCTCCTCGTCGGTGCCGCCCGGGCGGCTTACCGCGATGCGATCCGGTGCCAGGAAGCGGGCACGCCCGAAGATCACCTTCACCCGGTTGCGCTGGTAGTAGCGGTAGCGGGTGCTCACCTGGGCGTTGATCACCCCGTCGGCGGCGCGCAGCAGGTCCGGAAACTCCACCTCGATCTGATCGCGCGTGTGCTGGAAGATCGGGTTGCGCCGGTAGTCCGCCAGGGTCTGGATGGAGTGGCGCAGGGCCTTGCTCGGGATGGTGCCCCAGTGGGTACAGCCGCCGCCGACCGCGGTGTGCGCCTCCACCACGGCCACCTGCTGCCCGGCCTTGGCGAGCTTCATGGCCGCCCCTTCCCCGCCCGGGCCGGTGCCGATGACGATGGTGTCGAATGTGCGGATGGTCATCGTTTCTCAACTTCTGCGGCGGTACGGGCTTCTAAAATAGCGCCCGGTGCGAGGGGACACAAGGCTCGCCCCCCGCCGCGGCATCGGCCTCGGCAAGTGCTAAGAAAAGCAAACATAAATTCTCTATAACGCGAGCGGAAGCTGACTTACCATACTCAGGCCGAACAGGTTAGCGGCAAACCGTTCGGCACTGAGCAGAGTCAGCCGCACCACCTCGACTTAGGGACACGTTCGATGGATTTTGACTGGTTCGAAACCCCCGCCGCCTGGGCGCCCCTGCGCGTCCGCTCCCCGGATCGCGTCGCCATCGCCATCGCCACGGCCCCGCTGCGTCGCACGGCCGCACTCGGCCGGGAGTCCGGCCCGTGTCGATAAACCTCATCCTCGCCGAGGGCCAGGCGATGGTCCGACAAGGGCTCGCCGCACTGCTCCATGCAGAGTCCGACATCGCACTCCTCGCCCAAGCCGCCGACGGCGAGACCGCGTGGAGCTTCATCGGAAAAACGGGGACGGACAACGGAAAAACGGGGACGGACAACGATTTCTTCGTCAGATTGGCAATTCCATTTGCCCCGCCTCCCGCTCTGGAGCTCAGTTCCGGTGACAGTTTACCCAATTGGCTCGGCTATGAATGAAAGCCTAGCAGCCTGTCGGACTTGATGGCGTAACCGATTGATTAAACAGGAAAACGACTTTTTGGCGCAAAAGAGGAAACTCTTTGCATTCAATCGGTTGCATCACTAAGTCCGACAGCCTGCTAGGGAAAAGGGACCAGGCTCGAATGGCACTGACTTAAGCAAGTTCTCAATGTAAATCATTCTGTTATGCGTGGCGACTCGATGCATTTCCATGCCCTTTCACTTAGCCTTGCTGAGGTGCCCGTGGAGTTTAAGCTAAAGGAGCTAAAGGGGCCAGGCTCAATTACAGTGTCAAAACAATGCCCTAACCCGGCTAAGAACAAAGCGCACCCTCACCGTCGCAGCAAAACTCGGGCTTCGTGGGGGGGGCGCGCATTAGATCCCTCGCGCTCATGTCACTGGCCGCAACCGCCCGATCGGCGTTGCGCGATGTTTCGGCTCGCCGCGTGCGGTTGTGCAGGAGACCCTGGACGGGGGTTGGTTCTGTGCCCCATAAAGTCCACCGTGCGCTCGGGTGACCGGTCGTCGCGGGAACGGCCATCAAGCCCATCGAAAATGGCCAACGTCGCGTTGCTTCGTTATCGCATCGCTGCCCGCGCTGCCTCCGCCAGAAAACCCGAGCGTGTCGCGCCATGGGCCTTCGCGTAGCGGTCGATCTTGGCCAGCAGGTGGCCGGGTAGGGTGATGTTGACCTTTTCGGCACGACCCTCGAAACGCGACACATCCACCGCGACGATGGCCCACACGCCGCCGGCCAAGTCGGGATCGGCGCGCCGCTCGGCGAGCGGGCGCGGCTGGGGGATGTCCTGGCCCTCCTCGGCCAGCCCTTCCAGATGCAGCTCGATCGCCTCCACCACACGGAGCCGCGCCACCCACTGGACAAGCCGCGTGGCGCGTGTTTCTCTCTGCACCCGCTCCTCGCCACGGGTCTCATCATGGTCAAACGCCTCCTGATCGCCGCTGCCGCCCTCTTGCTAACCCTGGCCCTCGTGTGCGCAGCCGCACTCTGGTGGATCGCCAAACGCGCGCAGCCGCTCTATGCCGGCGAGATCGCGCTGCCCGGCCTCGCCGCACCGGTGCGGGTGCGCTTCGGACCCCACGCGGTGCCCAGCATCCAGGCGGACTCCACCCATGACCTGCTGTTCGCCCAGGGCTATGTGGTGGCCGGGGAGCGGATGTGGCAGATGGACCTGATGCGCCGGCTGGCGGACGGGCGCCTGGCGGAGGTCTTCGGGCCGGACGCACTGGACGCCGATCGGCTGTTCCGCACCCTGGGGCTCAACACCGCGGCGCGGCGCGCATTGGCGGAGCTGACGGCACCCGAGCGCGCACTGCTGACCGCCTACGCGGACGGGGTGAATACCTATCGCGCCCAGGCGGCGGGCCGGCTGCCGCTTGAATATCGAGTCGCCGGGTTTGCGCCGGAACCCTGGCGGCCGGAGGACAGCCTGTTGGTCGGCGCCTATATGGCGTTTACGCAGTCGTTCAACCTCAAGGAGGAGCTCACCTATCTGCGGATGGCGCAGCGCCTCGGCAAGGAACGGGCGCGGGAACTCTTCCCGACCGACGAGGGCGTGCCGGCCCCGCCGGTGCCGCCCGAACTGCCGGAGCGGCCCCTGACCGGCACCGGCACGACGGCCGCGGCACTGGCCGCCCTCCTGGACCTGCCCGCGCGCTTCGGCCTGCCGGTCCCGACACCGGCCAGCAACGCCTGGGTGGTCAGCGGGGCGCGCACCAAGGACGGCGCGGCCCTGCTCGCCAACGACCCCCATCTGCCGCCGTCGGTGCCAGGAACCTGGTACGAGTTAGAGCTGATCGGGCCGGACCTGCACGAGGCCGGTCTGGCGCTGCCCGGGGTGCCGCTGGTCCTGATCGGCCACAATGCGGACCTGGCCTGGGGCCTGACCAGCAGCATCGCCGATAACCAGGACCTGTTTCTGGAACGGCCCACCGCGGACGGCGAGCACGTCGAGCGGGCCGACGGGGCGCCGGAGGCCATCCGCACCCGGGTGCAACGCATCGAGGTGAAGGGCGCGCCAGCGGTGGAGCTCGCCGTGCGCAGCACCAGCCATGGGGTCATCCTCAATGACCTGCTGGCACCCGGACCCGGCCCGCGGCGGGCTGAACAGGACTGGTTTCCGGCGCTGGCGAGCCCCTACCTGATCGCCCTGAGCCAGGTGACCGAGCCGCCGGATCGCAGCCTCCCGGCGCTCTGGGCGCTCGCCCGGGCATCCACCCTGACGGCGGCGCGCGCCGCGGGGCTCAACTTCTACGCCGTCTCTCAGAACCTGATGCTGGCCCATCGCGACGGCGGCATCGCCTGGCAGGTAACCGGACGGCTGCCACACCGCGGCCGGGGCGCCGGGACCTTCCCCGCCCCCGGCTGGGTGGCGGGCTATGGTTGGGATGCGCAGGTACCCCAGGACCGCAACCCGACCCTGACCGATCCCCCGGATGGGACGATCGTCACCGCCAACAACCGCACCATCCCGCTGGACTACGGCGTGAACGTCAGCCATTCCTGGCTGGCACCCTACCGCGCCCAACGCATCAATGAGCGGCTGGCGCAGGCCGGGCCAATCGACCCCGCCGGCATGGCCGCCATCCAGTCCGATCGACTCAGCATCCAGGCGCGGCTGACGCAGCGGGCATTGCGCCGAATCGAACCCGAACTACGCGCCGCGGACCCGGCGGCCTGGGCCATCGCCGAGCGCGACCTGCTCCCCTGGGACTGCGTCATGGAGGGGTCCAGCCGCGCGGCCGCACTCTACGCCCTGCTGGAACCGGCCCTGTGGCGGGCCATCTATGGGGACGAATTGGGCGAGGACCTGGAGCCGCTGATGTCCCTGGCCACCATCTCGTATAACTCATTGCAGGAGACCCTGCTCACGGGTGAGTCCAGCTTCTGGGACGACGTGACCACCCCGGAGCCCGAGTCGCCCGCCCAAGTCTGGGGACGCGCCCTGCGCGCGGCCGCCGCCGAACTCGACTCGACCCTGCCGCGCCCCGCGGACCAGCGGCTGGACCGGCTGCGCACCCTGACCTTTCCACATGCCTTTCACCGCCTGCCGCTGCTCGGGCGGCTGTTCGACGTGGGGCCCATCGGGATCGGCGGTGCCGCGGATACGATCGATGTAGCGAAGCCCTCACTCGGCGATCCGCGGCAGGCCTTCGTCGTCCCGTCCATGCGGGTGGTCCAAACCCCGGCGGACTGGCGGCTGACCCGGGGTACCCTGCCGCTCGGCCAGTCCGGACATTGGCTCTCGCCCTATCGCACCGACCAGCTCGCGGATTGGCGCAATGGCCGCGGCCACCCCTGGCCCTGGAATGGGCCGTCGCAACCGCAGACCGCAACGCTCCTGGTGCTGCGGCCGGGCGGCTGACCCTGGAACCTAAGAAAAAGCAGTTCTCACGCCAAGGCGCCAAGACGCCAAGCTCGCCAAGGTTTTTCAAGACGCAATTGGCGTTCGGCGACTCACCCGCAGGGTGATGCCGATGCTGCGCACATCTCGTTGTTTCTTCTTGGCGTCTTGGCGCCTTGGCGTGAGCCGGATTTAGGTTGATGCGTTAACCGCATTGCTCAGGCACCGCGCGGGTGACTCGCCCGCGCAGGAACTGCGTTGTTTTGCTTGGCGTCTTGGCGCCTTGGCGTGAGCAATGGCCTAACGGCCTTGCCTCCCGGCGCTTCGACCGCATCTTGGGGTGCCACCGGGCAATCTTACCTAAGGAGCCGCCATGCCCCCCGATCAAACCCCCAGCAACCGCAACGAGCCGGCCGCCGCCTGGCACGGCCGCCGCGGTGAACTGCTGGTCGTCGCCCAGTTCGTCCTGTTCCTCGCCTTCGCCCTCTTGCCCCGCTGGAACCCCTGGCTCACGCCGGACCTGCTTGATGCGACCGCGGTGCCGCGCTGGGCGGTGCTGGCGGTCTCCGCACTGATCGCGCTGGCCTTCGGCGGGCTCGGATCGCACGCGCTAAAGCCCTACATCACCCCGCTGCCCTATCCGGTGGACCACAGCCAACTGGTCACCGACGGGGTCTACGCCATCGTGCGCCACCCCCTCTACAGCGCGCTGTTGTTCTCCGCCCTGGGCTGGATCTGCTACACCCTGAGCCTCAGCCACCTGGCCCTGCTAGTCGTCGGCGGACTGTTCTTCGACTACAAGGCCGGCAAGGAGGAGCTGTGGTTGACCGAGCGTCACCCCGATTACCCGGCTTACGCGGCCCGGGTGAAGAAGTTCGTCCCCTGGGTCTATTGAGCAGCACTCAAACCCGGTTACAGACGCGGTAAAAATTTCACTCACCGCATCGGATAGGGCTCGAATCCTGCCGCCGGTTAGGCCACACTGGCGACTATGCATCAACCACGCAAACGTTTCGGTCAAAACTTCCTGCACGACCCCGTGACCATCCGGCGCATCCTGGATGCCGTCCGTCCGCGCCCCGGGGAACGTCTGGTAGAAATTGGCCCGGGCCAAGGGGCCATCACCCGGGGACTGCTGGAACTGGCAGGGTCCCTGGACGCCATTGAACTGGATCGCGACCTGATCGAGCCCTTGCGGGAGCGCCTGCAGGGCCTGGGCGATTTACGCATCCACAGCGCGGATGCCCTGCGCTTCGATCTGTGCTCGCTGGCCACCGTACCCGCATCGCTGCGCATCGTCGGCAACCTGCCCTACAACCTCTCCACCCCGCTGCTGTTCCGCTTCCTGGAGCAGGCCGACTGCCTACTGGACCTGCACCTGATGTTGCAACGGGAGGTGGCCGAGCGCATTAGCGCGGACCCCGGGAGCAAGGTCTATGGCCGGCTGTCGGTCATGGTGCAGACCTGGTGCGAGGCGGAGACGCTGTTTCGCATCGGCCCTGGGGCCTTCACCCCGGCCCCCAAGGTAGAATCGGCCTTCCTGCGCCTGCGCCCGCGGCGACCCCTGCCGCATCGGCCGGACGACCCGGCCCACCACGCCCGCCTGGTGGCCGCGGCCTTCTCCCAGCGACGCAAGACCCTGCGCAACAGCCTGGCCGGGTTCGCCGACGCCGCGGCCTTCGCCGCGACCGGGATCGATCCAGTGCTGCGGGCGGAGAACCTGGACGTGGCGGGCTTCATCCGACTCGCCAATTACCGGGCGCCGGACTGAGCCGCCACGCGACGGCCCGCAATGCATACAACAACAGGGTATTAGCCCGGGAGCGACTGAATGACAGAGACGGAGATGGGGACGGTGGAGTTGGCGGACGAAGACACGCCGGACACGCAGGACAGCGGCATCGCGTTGGCGCGGGCCAACGACATGCTGCCCGGCCAGATCCATCTGCTGCCGGTCGCCTCCCGGCCCTTCTTCCCGGGCCAGGCGGTACCGCTGATGATGGCCGCCGAGCACTGGTCGCCGACGCTGCACGCGGTGGGTGAGACCGATCACAAGATTCTGGGCGTAGTCCTGGTCAGGAGCGAGACCTCCGAGGAGGCGACCAGCGCCGACTTCTACCCGGTCGGCACCGCCTGCCGGGTCCACCGGGTCCACCGTCAGGAGGGGCACCTCCAGGTCCTCGTCGAGTGCCTGCAGCGCTTTCACATCGAGGGCTGGGTCCACGACACGGTCCCCTTCAATGCCCGCGTCTCCTATCTGCCGGAGCCGGCCGGTGCGCCGGACGACCAGGTCCGCGCCTATGCCATGGCGGTGATCAACACCATCAAGGAGCTGCTGCCGCTCAACCCGCTGTATGTGGAAGAGCTGCGCATGTTCCTGGACCGCTTCGGCCCGGACGACCCCTCCCATCTCTCAGACTTCGCCGCCAGCCTCACCACCTCCAAGCGCGAACAGTTGCAGGAGGTGCTGGAGGAGGTGCAACTACTGCCGCGCATGGAAAAGGTCTTGGTGCTGCTCAACAACGAGCTGGAACTGGCCAAGGCGCAGCAAAAGATCCGCCGCTCGGTCGAGGAGCGGATGCAGACGCAACAACGCGAGTTCATGCTGAAGGAGCAGCTCAAGGCCATCCAAAAGGAACTGGGGATCGCCAAGGACGACCGCACCGCTGAACTGGACAAGTTCAAGGAACGCCTCACCAAGCTCACGCTGTCGGCCCAGGCGCAGAAGCGGGTGGACGAGGAGATGGAGAAGATGGGGATGCTGGAGACCGGCTCGCCCGAGTACTCGGTGACCCGCAACTATCTGGATTGGATCACGCTGCTGCCCTGGGGTCAGCACTCCCCGGACAAGCTGGACCTCAAACGCGCCCGCCGGGTACTGGACCGGGACCACTACGGACTCAAGGACGTGAAGGAGCGCATCCTGGAGTTCCTGGCGGTGGGCATCCACAAGGGCGAGATCGCCGGCTCCATCATCCTGCTGGTGGGCCCGCCAGGGGTCGGCAAGACCTCCATCGGGCACTCGATCGCCGATGCACTGGGCCGGCGCTTCTACCGCTTCTCGGTGGGCGGCATTCGCGACGAGGCCGAGATCAAAGGCCACCGCCGCACCTATATCGGCGCCATGCCGGGTAAGTTCCTCCAGGCCATCAAGGACGCCGGCACGGCCAATCCGGTGATCATGCTCGATGAGATCGACAAGATCGGCGCCTCCTACCACGGCGACCCCGCCTCGGCCCTGCTGGAGGTCCTGGACCCGGAGCAGAATTCGGACTTCCTGGACCATTACCTGGACCTGCGCTTCGACCTGTCCAAGGTCCTGTTCGTCTGCACCGCCAACACCACCGACAGCATCCCCGGGCCACTGCTGGATCGCATGGAGCTGATCACGCTCGCCGGCTACATCGCCGAGGAGAAGCTCCAGATCGCGAAGAAATACCTGCTGCCCCGCCAGATTGACCGCGCCGGGTTGCCCAAGGGCGGGATCAAACTGGACACCACCACGCTGCGCGAACTGATCGACGGCTACGCCCGCGATGCGGGTGTGCGCCGGCTGGAGAAACAACTCGCCAAAATCGTGCGTAAGGTCGCGGTAAAGATGCTGGAAGGGGCCACGCTGCCCATCACCATCGGCACCGAAGACCTGAAGGGCTACCTGGGCAGCGCGGTGTTCCGCGACGAGCGCCGACTCTCCGGCCCCGGGGTGGTGACCGGGCTCGCCTGGACCACCATGGGCGGGACGACGCTACCCATCGAGGCGGTGCGCGCCCACGAGCAGGCCCGCGGCTTCAAGCTGACCGGCCAGTTGGGCGACGTGATGAAGGAGTCCGCCGAGATCGCCTACACCTATGTCACCAGCCACGCCCGCGACTTCGGCGCCGAGTCCACCTATTTCGACAAGGCCTTCATCCACCTGCACGTCCCCGCCGGGGCCACCCCCAAGGACGGCCCCTCCGCCGGCATCACCATGGCCTCCGCACTCCTGTCGCTGGCCCGCAACCAGCCGGTACGGCGGATCGCGATGACCGGCGAGATCACCCTCACCGGCGAGGTCTTCCCCATCGGCGGCGTGCGCGAAAAACTCATCGCCGCCCGCCGCGCCGGGATCAAGGAGATCATCCTGCCGGAGGATAACCGCGGCGAGTTCGAAGAGGTCCCGGAGCATGTCCGCAAGGGGCTCCTGATCCACTTCGCCACGCGATTTGAAGATGTGGTGCCCTTACTGTTCAAGCCATGAAGTTTCCCTACGGCCTGAGCGATTTCGGCACGCTCATCCAGGCGGGCTATTGGTATCAAGATCGTACCGATCGGCTCCCGCTGCTGGAGGACAGAGGCCGTCAGCTCATCTTTCTAAGGCCGCGGCGTTTCGGCAAGAGCCTGCTCCTGTCGATGCTGGAACATTATTACGACATCAACCGCGCCGAGCACTTCGCTGCACTGTTTGGCGGGCTGGCCATCGGGCGAGACCCCACACCGCTGCATAACCAGTTTTTCGTCATGAAGTGGGACTTCTCCCTGGTCAAAGCCCAGGGGGAGGTACGCGAGATCGAGGCCGCACTGCATCGGCATCTCAATGACCGTATGACCAATTTCGTGGCCGATTATGCGGCCTATTGGACCCGCCCGATCGCCATCTGCCAGGACAACGCCGTCTCCTCGCTGGAATCGGTACTGGCCGCGATCCGCGCCACCCCCCATCGGCTCTATCTACTCATCGACGAATACGACAACTTCGCAAATGAGGTACTGATGGCCGGCCAGGGCCAGGGACACTACGAATCGCTCTTATACGGCGAGGGCCTGCTGAAGACCGTCTTCAAGGCGGTGAAGGCGGCGGCGGGGGGCATGGGACTGGACCGGGCGTTCATCACCGGCGTCTCACCCGTGGTCCTGAGCGACCTGACCAGCGGCTACAATGTCGGAGAGAACATCTATCTGGATGCGTCATTCAACGACCTGTGCGGATTCACCGAGACCGAGATCGCCACCGTACTGGCCGAACTGACCACGGCCGGCGCCACCTGGTCCGGCGCCGAGGCGCGCGAGACCATGCGGATCTTTTACAATGGCTATCGCTTCAGCGAGGACGCCACGCAGCGCCTCTACAATCCGACCCTGAGTCTCTATTTTCTGAAAACGCTAAGCCAACAGGGTCGGTATCCGCACCAACTGCTGGATGAGAACCTGGCGATGGACCGTCACAAGCTGGCCTACATTGCACGCCTGCCCCATGGCGAGGACCTGCTGATCGCGGCCATGAGCGGCGACGCCCAGGTGGTCATTCCCGAACTGGCGCGGCGCTTCGGGGTGGAAGACATGCTGGGAGCGGTCAAGGACCAGCCCTTCATGGCCTCGCTGCTCTATTATTTCGGGGTCATGACCCTGGCCGGTCAGGGGCCACTCGGCAAGCTCGCGCTCAAGGTCCCCAATCTGGTCGCCCGGGCACTCTATGTGGAGCGGCTACGCGACCTCTGGCTCACCGGCTACGCCCTTGATCCTAAATCCGGAAGTTGCTCACGCCAAGACGCCAAGACGCCAAGGTAAGAAATGAATATGGAATGGATGCTCATGCCAGCGCATCGCGCAGCACGGCCTCAAGCAGGCGGCGGCTGTCGGCTTGGGTGGTGGTGAGGTTGGCTTCCAATTGATCGCAGATGGCCATCAGCTCATCGACTTTGGCGACGATGCGGTGTTGTTCGGAAAGAGGCGGGAGAGGAATTAGGACGGCATTCAGGATTTCGAGATTGATATTCTTTTGGGCCGTGGCCGGAGCAAACGCTAGTAGATTCTCTTTCGTAGTCCGCACAAAATACTCAAAATAGCGCGCACTCTGGAACATAGAAGCGGGAATGAATCCGACAACACTGTCCGGAAAGCATGCGTCAAAGCTCAGTATCCCGCTATCGGCGATATTGGCGGCAATGGTGATGCAGAGTGTTCCAGCAGGCCATTTCATACTTTGCGCCAGACCTGCCTCATTGTATTTTTTCGTATAGGTTCGAATCACGCCCTGCGAGCGAGCAACATCGCCAGTCTGAATAAACAAATGCGTTCCGCCGTCATATAGCATCGCGTCATTCCTTGGCCGATGCTTCGACTTTCCTCGGCCGAAAGTCCCAAGCTCAGAAAACCTCGCCCACGCCCAACCTGTTGGGAGATTAAAGGGGGCCTTTTTCAGATCCACCACAGGTAACCCAGTTTCCTGTTTTCGCCCGCCGACTTTCAGCAATTGCGCTTTCTCTGCCTGAATCTGCTTGAGTAAGTCGGTTGCTGGTTCATCGTTGGAATCTTGGGCGACCAAATGGCCGCGCACGGCAAGGCTGAGGATAGTCTGGCGCAGGGCCTTGATGTGCTCGGGTCGGGTGGTGAGGCGCGGGATATCTTGAAGGAAGACAGGCTCACGCCAAGGCGCCAAGCTCGCCAAGGAAGACAAGCAATTTCCTTGGCGAGCTTGGCGCCTTGGCGTGAGACTTTCTTGCTTTTCTTCCTTGGCGTCTTGGCGCCTTGGCGCGAGACCTTCTTCATCCTGCAACTGGCGCAGGCTCGCCGTCACGAGCCGGTCGCGCCGCTGCTCCCGCTTGCTCTGCGCCGCCTCCAGTTGATCACACAGCGCCATCAACTCATCGACCTTGGCGACGATGCGTTTTTGTTCGGCTTCTGGCGGAAGCGCAATGAGGATACCGTTCATCTTCGATTGATTCATCTTCGGCTGAGCGGTGCCAGTGACATACGACTTCAAATCAATCGAATTTATGTAAAGTTCGACAAATTTCAGAAACTGTTCCGAAATTCCGTCAAGCACATGAGCGTGGTTATTTACCCAGTACTTGCCTCGAGCCATGAAGGCAATAGGAGTTGATCGGTTAATGAGATTTGCGCCATCTTCGCCGATCAGAAGAAGTGGTTTATCGAACAAATAGCCGTCAATTTTGTCGATGGCACCTGATGCCCCATAATAGTCGTAAACCTTTTCACGCTGATTTCGCTCTTCCTTCGATACCGGAACACGCTCACCGTCACGCGAAATCATGACCTGCCCGAATGTAACCCATACCCAAGACACCGGAATCTGGAAGGGCGCTATTCTTGGGGGCACCGGTTTCTTTAGGACCACTCCACGAGATTTGGTGTTCTTCTCTAACTTAGCTTTTTCCGTCTGGATCCGTGCAAATAATTCCGCCGCGGGCTCATCGCTGGGGTTCTGCTCCACCAACTTCCCCCGCACCGCCAGATCAAGAATAAACCGCCGCAGCCGCGGTACGGCGTCGGGCGCCTCGGCGATGCGGTCGAAATGTTTCAGCAATTGCGCCGGGTTCATGGGTTGCACGGATCGTCCTCGGCCGGGATCAGTGGGCGTAGCGCGTCGATCAAGGCGGGGAGGTCCTGGCAGACGACGCGCCAGACGATGTCGAGTTGAACGACGCGATAGCCATGGATCAGGCGGTTGCGCAGGCTGATTATGGCGGACCAGGGGATTTCCTGGTGGGCGGCTTGGAATTCCCTGGACACCTGGCCGGCGGCCTCGCCGATGATTTCCAGTTTGCGCAGGATGGCGCTCTGGTGCAGGTTACTGGCCTCGAAGCCTGCCTGATCCAGGCCGGCGGCGAAGCTCAGGGCATCCGCGGCCGCGAGTTGCATGTCCAACAAGTAAGCCTGGTCACGCCACATAGATCGGCTCGATCTGGCCCAGGATGGCGCGGCGGCGAATGTAATTACGGCTGTGCTCCACGGACTTGCGCTCCAGCAGGTCCACCGGGCGTCCAATCAGCCGCTCCAGTTCCTCTTGGATGGCGATGACTTCGGCGAAATCGGGCGCAGCGTCGGGGGAGAACTCGACCAGGACATCCACGTCGCTGTCGGCGCAGAAATCCTCACGGACGGCGGAACCGAACAGGGCCAGGGTCTTGATCCGATGGGTCTGGCACACCTGGCTGATAGCGGCGAGGGGCAGGTGGACGGCGGGATTGATCATGCTGGGTCGACTGGATGACAGGGTGGGACGATTATCGCAGCAACGCGTCGGCCAGGATGGCCTTTAACTGATCGCGCAGGCTCGCGGCCCCTTGTTCATCCTGCTCCAGCTTGGCCTGCAGATCCTCAGGGTCACCATGGTCGTCGGCGACGGTATGCGGGTTCTTGAAGTCCAGGTTGTAGCCGCGCACCTTGATCGCGTCGATGTCCACCCGCCAAGCCTGCTCGGTCTCCTGCCGGTTGGCCCCCTCGGCGCCGCCCCACCAGTCGACACAGCCCTGGCCCGGATAGGGCGCGTCATGGAATAGGCGTAGCCCGGATGGAGCGCAGCGGAATCCGGGTGCGGCCTCGCGTATACCTAAAACATCAGTTGGTTACCGCAGAACCCTGGATTCCGCTGCGCTACATCCGGGCTACAGGAAACCGCTCCGCCGAATACTTGCCCAATCTCACTGGGGTGCGGCGCCCCCAGAGTCGCGGAGCCTTGTGCCGCATGGATCAGTGGCCGCAACGATGTTCGATGCCTGCAACCCGAGACGAAAAAGTAACCCCCCTGGTGCGCATCGTTGAGAGGCGTGGGGGGTATTGTTGACCGAACAATGATCCCAGACGCCCCTCGCGTCAACCCTGGCGCACAGCTCGGTGGGGTGCCTGCCCACGCCCCCATTTCTTTGTCTTCTTGGCGTACTTGGCGCCTTGGCGTGAAAAACATCTTCATACCACCCCGGACACCTTCAGTCCCAAGGCCGTCAGGCGATATTTCTGGGTCGGGCTGCTGGGGGCCTCCGGCTGGGTCATGCTGATCCAGCCGCCGGCCAGCGCGGGGCCGAGATAGTTCTTTCTGAAGGTCGGGCGGTGCTGGAGGCCGAGCCGCTCCAGCAGTTGGCTGGTCTTGAGCGATTCATCGCCCCGGAAGACCGCCAGCAATTGACGAACCTGGTCGCTGGCCTGGTCGCTGGCCTGATCGGTGACTTGATCGGTCGGCAGATCGGCAACGACGGCTTGCGCCATGGCCGTGAGCAGGGCTTGCAGCATGAAGGCCACGAAGGGCGTGGACTCGGCGCACTGATCGGCCTCGGCCAAGGACTGGTAATAGTCATCCTGCCGGTCGTGGACGACGGTCTCCACCGGAAGGAAAGCCAGAATCGGTCGCCATGCACTCAATATCCGGGTTTGCCAAAAACGCCCCAGGCGCCCGTTTCCGTCCGCGAAGGGGTGGATGAACTCGAACTCATAATGAAACACGCAACTGGCGACCAATGGATGCAGTTCGCCACGCGCAAGCCAGGCCAGCAGGTCCTGCATCAAGGTTGCGACCCGGCTGGCGGGTGGGGCCATGTGGATCAGCGTCTCGCCGCGATAGATACCTACACCACCGGTCCGAAAGCGCCCGGCGTCATCCATGAGCCCGCCCATCAAGATGGCGTGTGCAGCCAGGAGATCATCGAGCGAGGTCGGGCTCCAGCCGGGCAGATGGTCGAAGGCCGCGAAGGCGTTTCTCACCTCCTGGATCTCACGCGGCAGGCCCAATACCCGCTTGCCGTCCAATATTGCTGACACCTGTTCAAGACTCAGGCTGTTGTTCTCGATGGCCAAGGAGGCGTGGATGGTGCGGATGCGATTGTCTCGCCGCAGATGCAGAGGCAAGTCGGGCTCTGCGGTCACGGACCAACGCCCGAGTGTCTCGCCGATCTGCTCCACCAACGCCAGGATCTCCGGCGTGATGGTCAGCGGCGGCCGGTACGGGCTCATCGCAACAACGCCTCGGCCAATATGCCCTTCAACTGATCGCGCAGCCCGGCGGCCCTTTGTTCATCCTGCTCCAGCTTGGCCAGCAGTTCCTCCGGGTCGCCGTGGTCGTCGGCCACGGTATGCGGGTTTTTGCAGTCCAGGTTATAACCGCGCGCCTTGATCGCGTCGATGTCTACCCGCCAGGCCTGCTCGGTCTCCTGCCGGCCGATCCGCTCGGCGCCGCCCCACCAGTCCACACAGCCCTGGAAGTGCTCCACCCTGATGGGGCGCGTCATGGAATAGGCCTTCTGACCGGCGGGGATCGGGTGCTCATAGAACCAGACCTCCCGCGTCGGCTCACCCTTCTCGAAGAAGAGCAGATTGGTGCCGATGCTGGCGTAGGGTTTGAAGACGCTGTTGGGCAGGCGCACGATGGTGTGCAGGTTGCATTCTTCAAGCAGGTGCTCTTTCAGCCTGGTCTTGACCCCCTCGCCGAACAGGCTGCCGTCGGGCAGGACGATGCCGGCGCGACCGCCCGGCTTGAGTAGCCGGATGAATAATGCAAGGAAGAGGTCCGCGGTCTCTTTGGTGCGGAACTGGGCCGGGAAGTTGGACTCGATGCCGTCCTCCTCTTTACCGCCGAAGGGGGAATTGGAGACGATGATGTCAACCCGGTCGTCCTTACCATAGCTGATATAGGGCCGGGCCAATGTGTTGTCGTGGCGCACGAAGCTCGGGTCCTCGATACCGTGCAGCAGCAGGTTGGTGACGCAGAGCATGTGCGGCAGTTGCTTCTTCTCCATGGCGCGCAACCCGGCTTGCAGTGCCTGCTCGTCCTCGGGTCGCTTCACATAGTGCTCACGCATATGGCGAATGGCGCAGGTCAGAAAGCCGCCGGTGCCGCAGGCGGGATCATAGAGAATCTCGCCCGGCCGGGGGTCGATACGGCCGACGACGAAGCCGGTGACGGCACGGGGGGTGTAATACTCACCGGCATTGCCGGCGCTTTGCAGGTCGTTGAGCAACTGCTCGTAGATGTCGCCGAAATGCTTACGCTCGAACAGGTCGTTGAAGTCCACGCCACTGATCTTGTTGACCACCTGGCGCAGGAGTTGGCCCGACTTCATATAGTTGTAGGCGTCCTCGAAGACCGCCCGCACCACCCGGGCGCGGTTGGCATAGGCGCCTAGCGCGGGGAGTCCCTTGAGTGAGGGAAAGAGGTCGTCGTTGATAAAGCCGAGCAGCGCATCGCCGGTGCGCCCCTCCGGGTCGGCCGCCCAGGCGCGCCATTGCAGGCGCTCGGGGATGGGCGAGCGGTAGTCGTCGCGCATCATCTCCAGTTCCTGGTCCTGGTCGTCGATGATCTTGAGAAAGAACATCCAGCAGAGCTGGGAGAGGCGCTGGGCGTCGCCATCGACGCCGACATCCTGGCGCATGATGTCCTGAATGGATTTAACGGTCGTTCTTGCTGACATAGAGTGTGTCACTGGGTCAAATTAAGAGTCTCACGCCAAGACGCCAAGACGCCAAGGTTTTTCAGTGCGTTATCCGCGCTGGAATCATCACCCGGCGGGCAATCCGGACAGTGGGTCTAGCCTATTGTATTTCTTGGCGCCTTGGCGTCTTGGCGTGAGCAATTTCCCGATGTAAGTCCACATATCTTCTCTTTATCTGGGTCTTGGCTTATTGGCTGCTTGGCGTGAGACCATCTTCCTCCTAACCCGCGCGATTGTTGATGATCCGATGGATGCCAGTTTTCATGAGCGCTTCCCCGAAGTTGACCAGCAGGCCAACCCGTAGGCCGGATATTCGCAAGTAGGTCAGCAGTTGCTTGCTGTGAACTGGCAGCAGGTGCTCGACCGATTTTATTTCGACAATCACGCGCCGGCCGGCGATCAGGTCCGCACGGAAGCCCTCCTCAAAAACCATCTCCTCATAAATGATCGGCATGCCTACCTGTGTCTGCACGAAACATCCACGTCGCTCCAACTCGTAAGCGAGCACCCGCTCATAAACGCTTTCCAGAAGCCCAGGCGCCAAGAATGCAAATGCCTGCCTTGTTAACACGGGCGATCACCAATGATCTGAGCGATAACAGCTTTCGTGGGTGCATTTTCATTCGATTCCTTCTTTCCTTCTTTCTTTCTTGGCGTCTTGGCGCCTTGGCGTGAGACTTTCTTTACGCCTTGGCGTGAGACCTCTTTGCGCCCTGGCGTGAGACTCTTTCTTCATGCCACATCCGCATAGAGCGCGGCCTGTAGTTCATGGACGGCTTGCTCAAAGCCGGCCTTGTTGCCGAATTGCTTGACGAGTTGCAACGGTGTGCCCATCGCGCTGAAGGGGGGGATCTCCAGTACGCGAACGTTGTCGAGCCCGCCGACGATCCCTTCATCCTGGTACTTGGCCAGCAGCGCCTCCAGCACGGCGCGGGCCTGGGGGCCGTACTTGGTGAACACGCTGCCCTGTTTGAGCTTGCCGGCGCGCTCGCGGCGGGTGAGCGGGGGCTGGTCGAAGGCGATGTGACAGATCAGGTCGAAGGGGTCCAGCTCGCGGCCCACCTCGTCCATCAAGGGGTCGAGCAACAGCCCTTCCGCGGCCAGTTCAGCGATGATGACCTCCTTGCGCTGCGTGGAGCGCCAGCGGCGCAGGAATTGGTCGAGACTCGCATACTGGCCGCGGATGGCGCGCCGCGAATAGTCGCGCAGGCTCTCGGTGACGAGTTGACCGTCTTCGTCCAGATACTCCACGCGCTCGGCCAGGACCGTGACCGGTCGGCCCTGGATGTAATACTTGGCGGGCGGTTCGGCGACTCCGGGCGGCAGGGTGATATCCGGTGGCTGCGGGTTGTCCACCACCGTCTCGTCCTCGCCGGGCTGCGGGGGAATGGGGTCCTCGCCCTCGTCCACCGGCGGCACATCATCCGGCGGTAGGGGCGGATCGTCCTCGCCGGGCTCGTAGATCTGCACCGGCTCGCCGTCGAAGTCGGGGTCCGCAAAGTGATTGGTCGCCTTGCGGAAATCGACCAGGGTGAAATAGTATTTCTTGCTGTCCTCATGCACCCGCGCGCCGCGCCCGAGGATCTGTTTGAACTCGGTCATGGAGCCGACCTCCCGATCCAGTACGATCAGGCGGCAGGTCTGGGCATCCACCCCGGTGGAGAGCAGGCGCGAGGTGGTGACAATCACCGGATAGATGGACTCCGGGTCGATGAAGTTGTCGAGCTGGGCCTGACCGTCGGGATCGTTGCCGGTGATGCGCATGACATAGCGGCTGTTCTGCACGGCCAGGTCCGCATTCTCATTGATCAGGGCCTGACGCATGCGGGCGGCGTGCTCGGTATCGACGCAGAAGACGATGGTCTTCTGGAAGCGGTCGCCGCTTTGCTTCAAATAGTCCGAGACCCACTTGGCGACGCGCCGGGTGCGCTCGTCGATGACCAGCGTGCGGTCGAAGTCCTTTTGGTTGTAGTGACGGTCTTCGATCGCATGGCCGTTGAGATCGGTCTCATCGGGCCGCGGGCGATACCCCTCCACATCGACATCCAGGTGGACCTTGATGACCTTATAAGGGGCCAGAAAGCCGTCACGGATGCCTTGCTTGAGTGAGTAGCTGAAGAGCGGCTCACCGAAGTAGCTGATGTTTGAGACGTACTCGGTCTCCTTGGGGGTGGCGGTGAGGCCGATCTGGGTGGCGCTGCTGAAGTAGTCGAGGATCTCGCGCCAGGCGGAATCCTCGGCGGCGCTGCCCCGATGGCACTCGTCGATGACGATGAGGTCGAAGAAGCCGGGGGAGAATTCCCGGAAGAGCTTCTGCCGCTCCTCGGGGCCGGTGAGGGCCTGGTAGAGGCCCAGATAGACCTCGTAGGCGGTGTCGATGCGCCGGTGTTTATCCACCGCGATGGGTAGCCGGGTGCGCGTCCCATCCGCGCGCTCGATGGTCTTGGCATCGGTGCTGAGTTTTGCCATGACCGGCCCGAAGGGTCGAAAGTCGTTGACCATGGTCTGGTCGATCAGCACGTTGCGGTCGGCCAGAAACAGGATGCGCTGCTTGCGCCCGGCCTTCCATAGCCGCCAGATAATCTGGAAGGCGGTGTAGGTCTTGCCGGTGCCGGTGGCCATCACCAGCAGGATGCGCTCCTGGCCCTGGGCGATGGCCTCGACCGTCAGGTTGATGGCGGTGCGCTGGTAGTAACGCGGCTCCTTACCGCTGCCGTCGTCAAAGTAGGGTTGCAGGACGATGGCTTGCTGGGCGGGGGCCAGCCCCTTCCAGGTGCAGTATTGCGCCCAGAGTGTGGCGGGGCTGGGGAAGGCGTTCAGGGCGAGCCGGGTCTCAAGCTGGGCACTGCGGCCGGTGCGGTCATGGAAGACGAAGGCATCGCCGTTGGTCGCGAAGACAAAGGGCACATCGAGCGTCAGGGCGTAGTCGAGCGCCTGTTGCATCCCGGCGGCCACGGGGTGGTTATTGTCCTTGACCTCGATCACCGCGATCGGGATGCCGCCGTAGTAGAGGATGTAGTCGGCGCGCTTGCCCTGGCCGCGGGTGACCAGCTTGCCGCGCACGATGATCCGGCCCTTGGTGAAATAGATCTGGCGGCGGATCTGGGTGAGCTCGTCCCAACCGGCCAGGAGCAGGGCCGGAGCGATGAATTTGACGCTGATGTCGTCTTCGCTCAGGGTCTTCTTGCTGACGGTCATAGGACTCCGACACCCGCGTGGATTTCAGTTGACAGACTGCGAAGCCCGATTCTCCCACAAGCGTGGGGGCAAGTCCTAGTTGCAGACCGGCCCCAACGGGGTCGAACAGTCCAGCTCAGGGCCGTCGGGCGGATGCCCCCAGGGCGATCCGCCATGGCGCCGACGCCGAGGCCGAAGATGGCGGAACCGCTGCGCGCTCCGCCCTACGGGCTCAATGGTCAAGAAGACATACACCGGGAGACCGCGGTCGGTGATCCTAAATCCGGCAGTTGCTCACGCCAAGGCGCCAAGACGCCACGAAGAAACAAAAAGATGTGCGCAGCATCGGCATCACCCTGCGGGTGAGTCGCCGAACGCCGATAGCATTTTGACAGACCTTGGCTAGCTTGGCGCCTTGGCGTGAGAACCGCTCGTTCGAGGGTGATGATCACCGGCCCGCGCCTGGAGTCATGCCTTTCATTTCACGGCAAACACCTCCCCCTTGGGCACGAACGGCAGGCGCCGGCCCTCCGGCAGCAAAAAGGCGCGGTCGAAGGCAATCTCCACCGCGTCTTCGCACTCGCCATCCGTAATCAATAGCAAGGGACCCCTGCCGGGGGAATTCGCCGCGCTGGGCAAGGCGGCTCAGGCAGTCCACCCCAGGTTGCAATACGGTGCCGCCCCGACCATTGAGCGTAAAGCGCTCCAGCAGGCATTCCGATATCCGGCTGGCCGGGGCCGCGCAGCGTGGCGAGTTTGCGCGCGCGGCCAAGGCGACATCGTGCAACAGGCCCAGCGCGGGCGGCGTACCCACACCCATGTCGATCAGCCAGGCGTTGATGAGGAAATCGCCGGCGACATTCCAGAGCAAGGGAAACAGCACCGCCTTCTCCCGCAGCAGGGCAAGTCCGGCATCACGGGCATCTTGTGCCGGGTCGGGGCGACGCGGGCGGGCCATGGCTCAGGCCTTGTCGTGTCCGGCCAGGCGCGGCAAGCCGCGGGCCACCTCCACCGCGAACCAGGTCGGCAGGTGGGGCGGGCTGAGTAGACCGAAGTCCAAGGCCTCCAGCAAGGTGTTGTCAATGGCTCCGCTGAACGAATGCAGCGCGCCGGACTGCATGCGCCAGGAGCGCGGCGTGGAAAGCGGCTCCTCATCTTGGGCGGCTCACTCCACAGATGATCCGTCGCGGCGCCGGTGTCGTTGGTCCGGACCAACCACAACGGAAGCAGAATTAGGAGAGCCGCCTGCTGATCACACTTGAAACCACGACCGATGCCAGCATCGCCGTGTTCGGCGACGAAGCATGACGCGGTGATCTGGGATGACTGAACGGACCTCATCGGCGAGTAGCCGCTGCGCCCTGACCGTCCACCGGCGACAAATGGCACGGGCACCTTCTTAGTTCGCTAGCGCACTGAGGACGGGGTTCGTTCGGCATAGAGTTCAGAGAACCGCGAGCGATCATTGGCATGTTTTTGAGGGCAACCGCGACGCGCTCGATAAAATTGAGCTGGCGCCGGATGTGCCGCGTACCATCACCGATGCGTTGAGCGATGACTTGACCGAACCGCGTCAAACGGTCTCCTCTCACGGCGACATGAACTCGGGCAGTGCCATGCGCCACAGCCACGGCGTGAAAACACTTCGCTTTATGATTTAGGGGCTTGGTGTCGGGCAAAGGCGGTAATTTGGTGGTCGTTCAGTCCACTCAAATGCCAACGAAAACGGGGGCCGCCGCGACCTGCCGTTGTTGAACACAGAGAACAGAATATGAAAATCCAAATCAACACAGACCATAACATCTCAGGTCGCGAAGCACTGGCCGAACATGCCGAAGCCACAGTGGAATGCACGCTCGGCCACTTGGCGGAGCACATTACGCGCGTCGAAGTGCATCTCAGCGATGAGAACAGCGATAAGGGCGGGAGCCATGACAAGCGTTGCATGATGGAAGCACGCCTCGCGGGTCACCAACCCATTGCGGTTTCGGATGAGGCGGCGTCGATAGGCCAGGCGATTGCTGGTGCGGCCAAAAAACTGAGGAGCTCCCTCGACCACACACTTGGCCGGTTGAGTGACCGTTGAAGGCAGAGCGCATGCCTTCAGTGAGCTCAGACGCCTGAAGGCCGCTGCGTAACATCAGCTAATAGATCATGACTATGAAAATCGATCGAGAAGATTTCCAAGCGTCGCCTGGAAAAGAGTTCAAACTCAGCGAGCGCCAGACGCAGGTGAAACGATTCTTCAA
The DNA here is from genome assembly GCF_903946935.1 of uncultured Thiodictyon sp. Taxonomy (GTDB): domain Bacteria; phylum Pseudomonadota; class Gammaproteobacteria; order Chromatiales; family Chromatiaceae; genus Thiodictyon. The sequence goes on along the minus strand of NZ_CAJAXH010000276.1, from coordinate 1,108 downwards.
GTCGAAGAAACACTACCACAAACGGCTCGATGCGGGCACGCAGGAGTTAAGCGAGCTGCAACGCCAGCACTACGCCGCCAACCGCTATGCGATCCTTCTCATCTTTCAGGCGATGGACGCGGCCGGCAAGGACGGGGCCATCCGGCACGTGATGTCCGGCGTCAATCCGCAGGGCTGCCAGGTGTTCAGTTTTAAGCAACCGAGCACCGAAGAACTGGAACACGATTTTCTTTGGCGTACCACCTGCCGCCTACCGGAACGCGGACGGATCGGTATTTTCAATCGGTCCTATTACGAAGAAGTGCTCGTCGTTCGCGTGCATCCGGAAATACTGCGCAGCCAGGGGCTGCCGGAAGGGTTAATCTCCAAGCAGGCCATTTGGGAGGAGCGCTATCAGTCCATCGTGGACTTCGAGGAGCATCTCCACCGCAACGGCACCCGGATCATCAAATTCTTTCTCCACCTGTCGAAGGAAGAGCAACGAGAACGATTTCTGGACCGAATCGATGAGCCGGACAAGAACTGGAAGTTCAGCCTGGCGGACGTGCGCGAGCGCAAGCGCTGGGATGATTACATGGAAGCGTATGAGGCGTGTCTGAACGCAACCAGCACCGCTCACGCGCCCTGGTATGTCGTTCCCGCCGACGACAAGAAGAATGCGCGGCTGATCGTTTCCCAGATCATCCTCGACACCATGAAGGAACTCGGGATGAGTTATCCGACCGTCGATAAGGCGCGCCTGAAAGAATTGCAGGCCATCCGCAAAGAACTTTGAGGCCGCCAGTGGTGCGCTTCGACGAATCCATCAAAGCCGACTCCACGCTTGCCTCGTTCAAACAGCTCGCGCGCTTGAACCTCGCTGCCACTCAAGGGAGCGGTTACCATTTAGGTGATACCGTGTGTACGCAGCGTCGACTCTCAACATCTTTGCACTCAAATGTGACCAGCATGGCGCTATGCCTTTGCCTCAGAGGCTGTCTAAGAACCATTTTGAGATAGAGGCTTACTTAACGGCTAATAAATACGGCGTTTGATTATTGCAGATCTGCCGAAGAAGCAAGCGTCCGGATGCAATATAAACCTGTGTTTCGCTTGAAGTCGGTTTGCG
>NZ_CAJAXH010000275.1 GCF_903946935.1 uncultured Thiodictyon sp. | reverse complement strand
CGTCGCGACCAAGACCCGCAACTGCGGGGTCAGGGCGAGCACGGCGCCGCCTCCCACAGACTGCGCGCCACCGTCGCGACCTCGCCGGTCGCCGTCCCGGTCCATTCGATGCGCAGCGAACGGCCACGCGCATCGGACAGGCTCAGCACGCAGCCCGGCCCCGACGACGGGGGTAAGCCCAGCACCATTTCCACAAAGGCCGGCGCCGTCCGCGCCGTCAGGCGCCGCTTCAAACCGGCGTAGTCCAGCCGCAGCGTCGTGGCCACCTTGCTCACCCCATGGCGGGCGGCCAGTTCAACCGCCCGCGACCAGAGTTCCTCGGGAATGCGCGCGCCCTGGGACGTGCTGTTGCGCCAGTGGGCAAAGGCTGCGACCGTCTGCGCCAGATCGAGATCGGCCGCGGCGGGGAGTGACAGTGACATCGTGGAGCCTCCAGATCAGCAAAAACGGGGCTCCCACGCTACCGGGCTAGGGACGGGATTGCATGCAGCCTTGCCGGAAGGACACGTTCCGCGAAGACCGGGTCGATGGCCTCGAACACGCCCCACAGGCCTTCATCGGCCAGCTTGAAGGCAATAACTTCGGCAAGCTGGTGATCCGTGTTGCCAACGACTAACCGTGATCGGCAGCGCCCAGGGCGTGGAGCGGTGCGTCCGCCTGCGGGTCCTGGGTCACGTGCGCGGCCGGGCCGCCGCCGGTGACAGTGGCCGCGTCGGGGCAGGGGCGTTTGATCCCCTTGTCAGCGGCCAGCGAACGGGCTAGCGACCAACCGTGCAGGGCGACCACGACGTCCTGTTTGGGTGTCCAGTCCTTGGCGGTGAAGCGGTAGGCGAGGGGGCTGGGCGATGCCGGGTCACCCACGCGCTCGTCGAATCCCGCGAAGCGCAAGCCTTCAGGCCAACTCCACCATGGGCGGCGCGCCGACACATTCTGCGGCGCCGATGGGGCCGTTCCAGAGGGCGCCGGTGCGGGTGACCTACCGGACCTCTACGAACCCGATCCGGGTGCCGGCGGAAAACCGGTAGCGGTGTCGCACCTCGACGCGCTCCTGGGGGGGCCAACGTGATGTCGAAGGCGTGGACGCGTCCGATACAGCGTGCGAGTCCGGGCCAGGGTCGCTGTTCGATCAGGCGGGTCTCGACCGGCTGGCCGCGCACCAGGGTGGTCAGGTCGCGAAACGGTGGGGCGACATCGATGCCGGTGATCGTGGCGTACGTTGCGGATTGCGGACCGCCTTCGGGGAACGCGAAGGGATTGGCTATAACACGCGGATCAAGGGACGCCGTACCGGCGATCACCGTCGGGCACGCATGGTGATCGCCAACGGTTGCCCCCAGTCGAAAGCCGACCGAGCGGGCGGCGCAGACGCCCAGATCAGCCCGGAACCAGCGCCGCGGTCATGCGACGCCTGACGCAATGCTCAAAGAGTCCAGCGACGCAGTCGTTGCTACACGTCTTAAACACTATTATCGAAAATTCGCGCTTTCGCGAAAAAAGATACAGTGTTGCTTGAATAAGACGGGCGGCACACCCATCCTTAGGATATTGCTCACGTGTCCCGGACCCTTGGCGCCCCCCGCGGCCTGCGTTCGGGACCTGCCTCGTTGGCAGGAGGTTCCTCATGTTTCATCGACTCCATTTCGATCGGCGCTTAGCCGACGGCTCAACCTACCGCATCCGGCCTTCAGGTCCACAGGACCGCGAACTGTTGATCCGCTGCTTCGACTCACTCTCGCCGCAGGCCAGGCGCCTGCGCTTTTTCACCGCCAAACACGCCCTGACCCCGGATGACCTGGACCGCTTCTGCGGGGCGGACGGTCACGACCACATCGCCTTCGCCGCGGTCCGGATCGACGCGACCGGCCAGGAGTCAGAGCCCCTGGGCTTCGCCCGTTGTCTGCGTCTGACCCCCGGGGGTGAGGTGGCCGAGTTTTCCATCGCCACGGTCGACGGGATACAGGGGCAGGGGGTGGGTTCAGCGCTGCTTTCCCATCTGATTCCGGCCGCTCAGCGCCAGGGCATACGCCGTTTCTGGTTTGAGGTGCTGGCGGAGAATGCCGGCATGCGCCGCTTGGCACGAGGGCTCTGCGGCGATGCCAAATGGGTGGGCGACGGTACGCTGGAGTACGATTGTTGCCTGCCCGAGTCCATCCCTGCGGACCGTGCATCCTGGCCGAAGCGGGCGGCCGCGTGCCCCGTCGTGACGGCGCTCCCCCGGTGCGTACCTTGGTACCTGAGTCCGGCGAGCGTGGTCGCGTGCTGTACCGCGACCTGGAGAGTCAGCCTGGACCGGTACCTTGCCTGGAACGGCACAGCCGCCAACGAGGATGTTGGTCACCGGTTGGCGTGGGGTCGCCCACTGACCGGCCGGCACTGGCGCGACGCGGCCTAGGATTGGGGCGGTTGTGATGTTGGATCGCCTCCATCCCGGTGTTGGCCTTGAGATATACCATGCACTTATTGAATTTAGTCGATGCCGAGCTGATCCTCTTGGTTCGGCGCACGCTTAAATCACTGTCCGGCATCCAGGGTCCACTTTGCTATCGAACCAGCCGCGAAACCGAAAAAACCATGGCGTGAAAAATGGCTGCTTCCTCGAGCCGTTGGTCGATGTAGGTCGCCCTTCAGTGCGATCGAGGCTCTGCTATTTCGGGTGGTCGTCCTGAAGGGCGACCGACATCTGCGCAGCCAGGGGCGCAGGGATGATGATCGAGGCTGATCGCTGGATATTTTGCAAAATATACCATTTCGGTATATTGTGACGATTATGCATGTGATAGCGAAACCTGCCCTCATCGAGTTCTGGACGAAACATCCGAATGCTAAAGGCCCGTTGGAGGCCTGGTATCGCACGATGGAGAACGAGGACTTTTCGGACTTCAACGCGTTGCGGGCGACCTATCCCAGTGCCGATGATGTGGAAGGGCTGACGGTATTCAATATCGGTGGGAATAAGTATCGCTTAATTGTTGCGATTCATTACAACCGACGCAAAGTATTTGTCCGCGCAGTTCTCACCCATGCCGAGTATGACCGCGGTCAGTGGAAACGGAGGCAATGATGACGCAACTCCTGAAGGTGGTACCGGAGCCGCAAGCGATTCTGCGTGCGTGGATGCCGTTTAAGTCTGTGGTTGGCGTGACGTCTGTTCGCACCGCTGATGACTATGTGCAGGCGCGGGCGACGGTCGATGCCCTGGTGGACGAAATCCGCGCGGATGAAGATCATCCCTTGGCCGATGTACTCGACTACCTGGGCGAGCAGGTGAAGCGATACGAAGATGCGCATTTCACCATCCCAGAGGCGCCACCGCGCGAGGTGTTGCGTTTCCTGATGGAACAGCACGACTTGAAGCAGGAAGACCTTGCTGACTGCGCGCCCCAAAGTCGCATTTCCGATATCCTGAACGGCAAGCGACCGATCAGTAAAGACAT
>NZ_CAJAXH010000274.1 GCF_903946935.1 uncultured Thiodictyon sp. | reverse complement strand
TCACCCTGCTGGCCAGTGTCATCGACACCTGCCGGCAACGTGGCCACTCGCCGTGGGACTACCTGGTCGCCGCGATCACCGAGCGGCGCGCCGGACTGCCCCTGCCCCCGCTGCCGGTGGCGGGGGTCTGAACGATTACCCGTCGCGTTCTTGCAGGAATGGCTGGCGCAAGTGCTCTACCTGGTCGTCGCGTTGCTGTGGCTGGTCCCCGACCGCCGTATCGAGAAGCACCTTAATGACCAAGAAGGTTTAATAGAAAAAAACGTTAACGCACAATGATAGGATTGAAAGCATGGCCCTGACCAAAGCCGACCTGGTAGAGCACCTGTTCGAGGAACTGGGGCTCAACAAGAGTGAGGCCAAAGACCTCGTCGACAGCTTTTTCGAGGAGATCCGCGAGACACTGGAGCGCGGCGAAGAGGTCAAGCTGTCCGGATTCGGCAACTTCGAGCTGCGCGAGAAGAAAGAGCGCCCGGGGCGTAATCCGAAGACCGGCGAGGAGATCCCGATTACGGCCCGCCGGGTCGTGACATTCCGAGCGGGCAACAAGCTCAAAGCGCGGACGGAGGCCATTGGCGGGCATGCGCCAACTGGTGCCGAACCATGACAGACCACACGCCACTCCCACGGCCTACTTCGGCGAGACGGCCTCCGAATTGACAGGTATTCAGCATGGCTCTCACGATCAATCAAAAAATCGTAACGTACGCAAGCGGCAATATTGGAACGCAAATTGGGGACGGTGAATGCTGGACCCTTGCGGAACAGGCCTTGGCTCAGGCTGGGGCACAAACGTCGAGAGACATCATGGGGGCCGGGAAGGTTACCCCCGATGTCGATTACGTTTGGGGCGAGAAAATCGCTAACAAGGACATCACGCCGGGCGACATTATTCAATTTCGCAATTATGTGATGAAAACCAGAACCGTTGTGTCGGTTCTGTATAAGAACCTGCCTCCAGGCGTCACGATCAATCCCAATCCGGTCGACGAGTCGGACGACGAGGAAACCTTTGACCAGAAGCATCACACGTCCATTGCAGTAAAGAGTTACAACAACAAACACGTCGCGGTACTCCACCAGAATGTGCCTCCTGATGGAAAAAAGGTTCAAGAAGGCACGCTCGCGATGGAGAATATTGGTGCGAAGTCGACCGTCACAAATGAAACGCGAACGCTCAAAGCCGGCGACAAAAACCTCACACTAAGTGTGACGGTGACGACGACGGTTACGGTCACTGTTCAGGGCACCATCTGGGCTTATCGGCCAAAAAGTAAGTGATAAATTCTCTTTTTCAATTGCGTGGAACGGCATGGGCAAAGCGCATCCGTCCGCTGTAGGCGATCGATTCATGGTCCATGGCAGTGGTAAGCTTCCGGTCGGGGCAGAAGCTCAAGGTGCGGATGGATGTCTTGGGTGGGCCTTCGCTGGCCGGTGACGGTGCTGCGTCCAGTGAAGGCCCCGCCGTCACCTGAGAACGCGATGCTTAGGAGGGCTCCGGTCAGCAACGCGGAGCGCATGGGCTGAGGCTTGCCCACCGCGGCAGACGGCAGGCACTGGCCGGAACCGGGGCACTAACGGCGACACAGTGGGGGGCGTGCTCTACGCATCCTTCAAGTACGGCCGGAGCGATCGCGAGGGCGACGACGGGCGGCGTTTCACCGACCTTGACGAGGCGGGGCTAGCTGCGTTGCTGCAGGCGGTGCCCGGCTTTGTCGAGCTGGAGACCTGGATCACGACTGATCGGCGGCCGGGGCGCTCGAATGAGCGGTGGCTCAATACGCTGTTAGGTGTTTCCGAGATCAAGCCCCTTCGTTTTTAGGCCGCTTGGATGAAGGCGCGGATGTGCCGGCGCAGGGTACCGCGTGAGCGCAGGTCGAGCGCGCGTTGTACGTATGGAGTTGATATCGCCTGATCGCGGTTCGGCCGCGATGCGAGCAGGCCATAGCCCACTTCGCATCGCTACCGGTGCAGAACGCACGCCTCGCTCGGATCAGCCGACGAGCTTCTCGCAATCGGCGATCAGATCATCAAGCAACTGCACCGAACTTTTCGCTTCTGCCTTGATCTCCTTAAGAAAGTCCAGTTCGCTCCGGGAGACGCGACCGTCGGCGAGCAAAAACGTGCGCAAGACGGTTACTTCTTTCTGCGCAATATGACCATCGGCGAGGGCAAACGCCTTCGCAACGGAACGCCAGTCAGCCATATCAAGGGCCTCGGTTTCGGTAAGTTGAAATAATTAGTGCCTGGCAGCAAACCGTAAAAAATCAATCAGCGCAATCTGTTATAATCTGACCCTAAGATCGAAGTTGGCCCGGCGCCGACTTCGATGGGGCTCGATAAAATCGGCAACCAACTGATTTTATTAAGCCGACATGTA
>NZ_CAJAXH010000273.1 GCF_903946935.1 uncultured Thiodictyon sp. | reverse complement strand
GGTGCCGGCACGCATCACCATCGCATTGGCGCTGTCCCAGTCATTTGGGCCGCCATCGGTCAGGGTCAGAATGACCCGGCGCTCTTCCTGACGCGCCAACAGGTCCGCCGCGGCATACCACAGCGCCCCCGTCATCGGGGTACCGCCGCGTGCGTTCTGCACGAAGGCGCCGGCCCGGGCCGCCACGCGATCGCCGTGGCTCGTGATGCGGGTGACCATTTCTGCCTCCCCATTTGGACCAGGAAAGGCGGTGACGGCACACGACACCCCCCGAATGGGCTCAAGCGCGAGGGCCAGGGACATGGCCGCGTCCAGCGCAATACGATCAGCGCCACCGGCCATCGACCCCGAAAGGTCAATCAACACATGGACCGCCGTGTTGGGGGCCATCCGCTGGTCAGTGCGCTGAAAGATCCGGTCGTCCCCGACCGCGGCCCGGTGCAGATGCCGGGTGCTCAATGCGCGTCCCCGCCTCGCCGTCCTGGTCTTGGCCATGTCGTGGGCCTGGACGAGGCCCTGGAGCCGTGCCGCGAGCTTCGCGGACTCTCCTTTCACTGCGGCGAGACGCGTATTGCCGATTGCCGCGTAGCCCTGGTAGTCCTCCAAGGACGGCAGGAGCGGCGTGTCGGTGCCCGCCGTCTGCGCGTTCAGGGCCTCGGCGACGGCCTCGAAGAGGTCCTCGGGCAGCTCGTCTTCGCCAGCCGAGAGGATCGCCCGGAGGGCGTCGCGCCCGGCCGCATCGTCATCGCCAAGCTCTTGGCCCCCGGCTACCTCGTCGTCGCCGGACTCCTGGTCCCCGGCCGCTTCCTCTTCGTCGGGCTCTTGGTCCCCGGCCGCATCGTCATCGCCGGGCTCCGGGTCCCCGGCCGCATCATCTTCACCAGGCTCTTGATCGCCGGCCGCATCGTCGGACTCTGCCGCCGGCGGCGGCTCCTGTGCCTCCTGCTCGACCAGCGCCACGATGCGGTCCGCTAAACCGGCGGTGGACGCCGTGCTGTCCAGCCCCGGGACTTCAGCAAGAAGCCCCAGCAGGCGATGGACGAAGCTGGCAGGGAAGGTCATCCGCAGCACCCGCTCAGACTCCTCGGCCAGGTCCTTTAAGACCGCTTGCCGTCGCACGCGATACCGCAGCATGGTCAGGAGAAAGCAGGTCAAGACCATCGGCGGGCTGTCGGCCTCCTTGGCCGCCCTGGTTGCGCCCTCACGGACCAGCCATCCCAACGTCTCGTCCAGGGTCTTCACGGAACCTGGGTAGGGCCCGAGGATCGCGTTCTCGATCCGCACATCTTCGAGGATGTTGAGGACCGCGTTGACGAGCGGTCCCTTCATTGCGGTCCGACGGTACACGCCCATGTCAGTAAACCGCACATGGGCGGCCTCGTGGGTCAGGTAGCCCCATGCCAGCGTCTTGGCCACCGGCTCGTCCCGGATCGCGGGGATGACGATGGTCCTGCCATCGGTGCTGGCTTTGGCTCCCCCAACCTGCACCTTCACGCCGAATTTCCGCCCGTAGGCGGCGGCAACGATCGGCAGGGCCTGCATCAGATTGCCCTTGTTCATAGTGCGCTCCAAAAAATCAGGGGCGCACGACCCCCGGCGGGGATCGGCGCCCCGCTGGGGTGGTGGATAGCGGATCGGGCGCCGAGGCGCGCCGTCCGCCACAGGGTCAGAAGAAGAAGCCCCCGCCGTCATCGACGGCCAGTACCTCTTCTTCCTTCTCTTCAACCGCAGGCAGCGCCCGCGGCAGGTCGTCGGTCGTCTCCGCGGCCTGAGGTGTGTCGGATGTCACCGACTCAGCCCCGAAGATCACGTCGAGTTCCTCGTCGAAGGACAACTCAGGGGCCGGCGGTGCAGCCGTCTCAGCGACGACTGGCGCCTCATCCAGGGTCACGGCGCCGGTCTCTTCGTCGTGTTCCGGCATCGTCTCGCCGGTCTGCATCGCCCGTTGCCCGGCGCCGTGCCGAGCCATCCGCTTGGAGTCCCCAAGTAAGAGCGCGAGACCCATCCCCTCGTTGAAGATCGCCCCCTCGATTGGGCCCTCCAACGGCACCCGGGCGAACCAGTCGTCAATCGTGTCGACCACCGGTGCAATCCGTTGGTCGATGAACGACAGACAGGCCAATTTCTCCCGGATGCGCCGGAAGGTCCCCAGCGCGCGACGGTGCAGCTTCTCCTTGCCCTCGAAGCTTTCATCCAGCTCCCGGGCCATCTGCTCAACCTCGGCGAAAATGCCATCGCCGAGCCCGTTGACCTCCTGCTCCAGGGTCCCCGGCTGATCTGCCGGGGCGATTTGAACCAACTGGAAGCCGAAGCGCAGACGGCCGCCGACCACATTGGCCGGCTCGATCGCCCGCCTGATCGGCTCCTCCCAGGCAGGGAGGCTGGAGATCCACTCCTCCAGTGCCTGGTCGTAACCGGACAGGAAGGTCTGGGTCTCTGCATCAAACGCGGCTTTCACCGTCTCCAGCTTGTCCGCCAAGGACTCGGCATGACAGTTGGGCACCGCAAACCCGCCAAGAAAGCGGGTTCCGAGGTGCAAACAGGCGCGTTCACCGACCTTCTTCAGCCGGTGGAACTCCTTCAGCGCCTCCGGGTTGCAGATACGCTTTGACCCCAGCGAAACGAGGTCCTCCGGCGGGATCTCGGTCCCGAGCTTCAAATCTTCCGGCCGGAGCTTTTTACGGCCCGACCAGATGTTCACGCCAAGTACGACCAGTGTTATCTGGTCCGTGATGTGATGGATAGGGTGTCTGTCTTGCACGGTTTGTCTCCTTGCCAAACCGGGCGCAAGCGACCGCCTGGCGGCGACCACAGGCGCCGCGGTTGGCGGTTGGATTGGACGATCGGTTTAGAAGTAGAAGCCGTCTTCATCCCCGCCCAGGAGGGCAGCGATGTCGATGGCAGACTGCTTCGGTTTCTTCGGCGGTGCCGGCGGGTGCTCGGATGCCGACTGAATGCGCGGGAGGTGCCTGACCTCCCCTTGCGTGTTGATCAGGCGCCGCCCCACCGGCTGGTAGCCCTTGTTCATCTTCTCGGTCCGACGCTGATGGATGACCGCGCGGGTCAGACCGATCTGGTTTTGCACCAGATGCCCTTCTTTCCCCCACCGGACCTCAAAGAGTCCGGAACCGGTGCCCATCTCGGCGTAGCCCCACTCCTTGGCCGATCCATCCGGATGGGTGAAACGGAACAGCTCGTAGGTCTTGCCGTTCACGGCTGCGACCCATCCCAGTAGTCGCCAAAGACGTCGGCCGCGATCCGGTGGATCG
>NZ_CAJAXH010000272.1 GCF_903946935.1 uncultured Thiodictyon sp. | reverse complement strand
GAGTGCCTGTGCGGCATGGGCCCGGTCCTGGTAGTGGTGGGGGCGTCCGCGGGTGATCACCGTCCAGGGCCAGGGCGCGGCGGTGCCGTGCGCATCGACCCGGCCGGTGCGGGCGACGGCCAGGGCGTACAGGAGTGCCGGCCGGACGCCCTGCGCCCGCGCGGCTCGCTCAAACGCGGTGCCCGCCAATGCGCTGGTCCCTGGGATCTGTGCGCCCGCTAAACAGGGGCGCGGCAGGGCAGCGAGGAATCCGAGTGCAGTGAGCATCATGATGCTGCTTATTATACTAAAAAAAAGCTCTGAAATGGCTAATTTGTGCAAGTCAGTCATGGTCAGAAATGGCCTCCAACAGCCGTAAACGCCGCTCCAACTGCGGATCAGCGGCCGGTTCGGGGGTGGCAGGGGACGCCGCGGCAGGGGCTGTGAGCGTTGCCATCCTCCCGCCCAGCGCGGCCAGGCCCACCATGGCGAGCGTCCGTAGTCGCTCCGGGCGGGCGCGTAGGGGTAGCCGGGCCAGATCGTCCGCCAACTCGGGGTAGGCCGGCGTGATCTGGACCTGGAACCGGGGGAGGCGTCCGCTGGCCTCAACGGACATGACGAAAGAATCCTCGCACGTTCGCGGCGACGGGGTCTTCGGAGACCACCACGGTAGCCCCCGGAAACAAGTTGTCGACCGTCGCGCCGTAGAGTGCTCCACCACCGCCGGCGAGCAGCACCAGGTCGACATTCGCCTCCTCCCGCCGCAGCGCTTGGCGCAGTGCCTCCAGGGCGACCCCGGCCACCTCGCTGGCCGCCTGGCGTAACACGGGCTCCAGGGTCACCGTGTGGCCTGCCTGCAGCCAGGTCGTGCGCCCGGCGCGCACTGCGCCTTCCAGGGCGATGGGGGTCGGTTTGCCGCCGTAGACCTCGGCCAGATGCCGCGCGGCCCGCTCCAGCAGCACGGACATGGCCTCCAGGCTGGTACCGGACGCGGACCGGCGCAGTTCGCCGGCGACCACCAGTGCCCAGTCAAAGGAGTAGAAGCCGGCATCCAGCACCAGGACGGCACCGGTCTCGATGCGATCCAGCAGCGCCGGATCGGTGGCCGCCCACACCAGGTCCAGATAGGCGCCCACCGGCTGCGCGACGACCCGCACCTTGGCCACCTCGATGGTGCCGACCTCGGTGGCGTGCTGTCCCAGGATCAACTGCCGCAGGGCCTCGGTGCGCCGCAGGTCGCTGGCTTGTCCGACCGGCAGGCCGGTCACGACGGTATCGAGGTAGCGCTCGCCGGTGAGCACCAGCCCCGCCCGCACCAGCGCCAGATAGGCATCCGTCGTGGCGTAGTCCGCGTGGAGCGAGCGCACCCACCCGTCGAGACGGGCCGGCTCGATCCCGGCGGCCCAGCGACGGCCCTGGATGTCCACGAAGATGGGCTCGTCCGTGGCGTCGGGATTGCCCTGCCGGATGCGCTCCCCCAAGCGATCGGCAGGCGCGGCCCCGGCGGGCCGGATGACCACGCGGGGAGGGCCGCCGGGGCGACCGCTCGCCACCTTGAGGTTCGAGTAACCGATATCGAGAGCGGCGGCGGGCATGAGTGCTCCAAAGGTAGAGAGGACGTCGACACGGAGCTTCCAGGTCGTCGGCCAGGGCGGGGAAATGACGGTTTGGCGGGAAGCGTGAACCTGGAAGTAGAGAGCGCGTCGAGAACGTGCACTAGAGCGTCCCACGGATCGGACCTGGTGCGTGAGGGCCGAAAGTTCGGATTTATGGGGGGAATGCGGGAAGGCCGGTGAGTAGTGGGGCTGGAGCGCAGTAGAGAAGCAGTCGACGCCGGGATGAAAGGTCACCGAGCGGGGCCGGAAAACGGCGATACGGCGATCAGCGTGAACCAAGAAGTAGAGTGCGCGTCGAGAACGTGCAATAGCGTGTCTCAGGGATCGGACCTAATGCGTGAGGGCGGTTATTGGGGGAATGCAAAAAGCCGCCAGAGGCCATAGTGGACGTTGAGCCGACCGTGGCATTGGGTTAGACTTTATCCGGCAGTGACAAGCGACCTCATGGCGCCACTTAAGTCACAACGATGTCCCGTAGGCAAGGCGGTAAGTCACTGAGATCGATCGTGAAAGCGTTAAGTGAAAAGCGGCGTGGCCGCCCTGCGTCAGTGAAAACAACGTGGCGAAAAACGCCCGCACCGGTCATTTTTTCTGTAAGTGAAAAGGGCTCTGTGACAATGGGTTAAGTGCAAACAGAGCACGTATCAATCGTTGTTAAACCTATGAAAAGAAACGGGGAGTGTTTAAGTGATAACGTGGGTCGAGAAAGTCCTTAAGCTTAAACGCCGAAGCGCAAGCTGACGGCGTTGCGCCACCTGGCAGATTCTGGGCGCGGCCCCGGTGTAAGAGAAAACAGCGATGGGTTGCTGGGCTAAGTGATAATGCGCCTGCGATGCGGATGTCTTAACACCCTGCCGCAGAAAGAAAATACGTCAGTGAGAACGGGCTGCGGGGTGCGGTCTATGAGATAAGCTAGTGCGCCGCCTGCCGGTCCTGCGCCAATGGGACCAAACAGGGGCTCCCGGGTTCTTCAGGGGGTCCGTTTCGTAAAGATAAGATGGTGATAACACGGGGGTGGAAAAATGGCCAGTCACAGCGGTGCGGTGACGGACCTGGGAACGCCAGGAACGCAAGACATTGAGGGGCTACTGGACGCCGATGACCAGTGTGTCGCCGATACGGTGGATCGTTGGGTCAAGCGGCACCTGGAGGCGTTACGCGACGAGGCGCAGGCCATGCAAGTGCTGTTTGAGACGCAGTTGCAGGCAGCGGGCAAAGGCCGTTCCCGCAGCGAGTGGGGGCGGGTCACTCTGCGGGTGCGTGAGCAACCGAGCCCCCCGGCCACGCCGGGGAGCTTCACCCTCGAATGGTGCACCTACCGGTACGCCAATCACGGGGGGACGCGCACCTGTTTCACGAAATACCTGCCGCGCGGTGAGGGCGATCGGTATCCGATGAGGGCCTTCCAAGGCCACCTGCGCAACTGGCAGCGACCGATTGTCGCCGCGGCGGAGGCGCGGTTCGCGACGATTCGGCGCGCGGTGCGCCAGATCGCGCACGTGCGCACCCAACTGCGGTTGGCCGTGCGGACCGAGCGGGCGGTAGTGCAAGGACTGCGGGAGGCGGGAGACGATTGGGGCGGCTAGGTGACGGCGTATCTGCCGGGGCCGGGGCTTCCCGCAAACCCACCAAAAAACCGAATCTTCGGCGCTCACGCCCGCCGTGGACATGTGGGCATCATGGGTACCATGAGCATCTTCGACTTTTTGCACCGCCGCCCTGTCCAAACTGTGCCCGCCGCCCCGGTGGCCGTGGCACCGCTGATCGCGCCCCCGGACATCCCGCGTTATCCGCCGTTCTTGCAGGGCATCCCGGTGGTGGCCTCGGCGCACTTGCTGACGACCCAAGCCGAACTGGTGGACAAGCTGCGCTACGGGATTGGCTGTACGCCCGACTTCTTCCAGACGCAGGTGCGCCCGGTCGTCGACCGCTTCGCCGCTTTCGTCCACCTCCTGCCGGCCTCCGAGGCGCACCATCACCGCGGTGCCGGCGGGCTGTTGCATCACAGCCTGGAGGTCGCCTTCTGGGCGGGTCAGGCGAGTGCCGGGAAGGTGTTCGCGATGGATCGGGAGCCGGCCGTGCGGCGCGTGCATGAGCCCCTGTGGCGCCTCGCGGCGGCGCTGGCGGGCCTGTGTCACGATATCGGCAAACCCATCTCGGACCTGTCGGTGACCAACCGCGACGGCACCCTGACCTGGTCGCCGATGCATGAGACCATCGCGCAGTGGGCCGCCCGGCACGGGCTTGAAAGCTACTACCTGCACTGGCGCGAGCGGCGCCACAACCGCCATCAGTCGGTGGGCATGTTCGCCGTCGAGCGGGTGCTGGGGCGGGATGTGTTCGCGATGCTGTTCCAGGCGGACCCCGAGATCGGCAATGCCATGATCGACGCGGTGGCCGGGGCGAATGAACAGGCGACCCTGACCCAACTGGTGAGCAACGCCGACCGGGCCTCGGTCGAGCGGGACCTGAAGAGCAACCGCATCGACCCCCAAGCGACCTCGCTCGGGGTGCCGATCGAGCGCTACCTGCTGGACGCCATGGCCCGGCTGGTGCGTGCCGGCACCTGGGGGATCAACACCCCGGGATCGCGCCTGTGGATGTTGGGCGACAGCCTGTATGTGGTCTGGCCCCAGGGGGGCGATGAAATCGTCGCCGTGCTCGCCGCCGATCGCGTCCCGGGCATTCCACGCCACCCTGACACCCTCGCGGACCTGCTGATCGAGCGCGGGTATGCCGTCCCTCCGGGTGAAGGGGACGGCGTGCGCCGGTATTGGCGGCTCGCGCCGGCCCCGCTGGCGCGTGACGGCAAGCCGGTGACGCTAACCCTGCTACGCCTGACCTCCCCGCATCATGTGCTGTCCGGGCTCGCGCCGGCCCCGGTCGGCCTGGTTGGCGACGCCGTGGTCCCGACCCCGGGCCCAGTCCTGGGGCGCCCGCTTGGCACGCCCAACGGGGGCTCGCGTCCGGAACTGGTGGACAGTTGCGCGGATGACGCCGCACGCCGGGATGAAGCCATGCGTCTGGGTCTGGAGTGGGACGATGACGATGACGTCGACGATCCCGACGCCGTGGATAGCCTGGACGCGACCGCCATCCTCCCGTCCGTCGTGGACGCCCCGCCGCCGTCCGCGGCCGACCGGGTACGCTCGGTGGTGGTTCCTACGCTCCCGCTCCCGGTCCGCATGGGACGGGCACCGTCCCCGATCGAGCAGGCGGCGCAGCGGTTGCGCCAGCCGCGACCGGTGACGACCACGGCGGCGGCGCCATCCACCCCCGCCGCGCTACCCCGGTGTCTCCCCGATCCCGGCACGGTGGCCGAGGCGTGGTTCCATGCGCGGCGCTCCGGCGTGGGTGCCCGCTTGCTGTTGGCCCTGGCGGCAACGATCCGGACCGGCGACTGCGCCGCCGCGGCGGTGCTGTACCTGCCGGACCAGCCCGGCGACCAGCTGTGGATTCGTGTGCCTGAGGGCCTGGCAGGTGTCGGTGCCGACCTTGAGGTCCAGATCGCCGCCCTGTGGGACGACGATCTGGTCGCGGTCGATATCCTCAAGCCCTACCTGCGCGTGCGGGTGGTGGACGGTGTTCGTGGGGTCGCCCTTAAAGTCGAGGCCAGCGGATATTTCGCGGCCTTGTTACCCGCTGGAGCCCTGGAACGCTGCACGCCCGGGGCACTGGCGGCGACCCTGCCTGCCGGTGCGTCGCCACCAACGCTGCCGTCAGCGGCCAGCCCAGACCCCACCGCCGCGGTCGCTGCGGCATCCTCGTCACCCCGTTCCGATGCGACCGCCAGGGCGCGGCCGAGTCTTGTGGCGGATGCCTTGCTGGCCCGGGTGCGGGCGGCTCATGCGGCGACCGGCGCGGCCGCGACGTGCCGCCTGATTCTGCTGACGCCCGCGGACATCGGCGTGGCGGCGCAGGCGGCTGGACTGAAAGACATCTCACTGCGTCGGGCGCTGGCCCATCGGCCGGGGTGTGAGATGACGATTGGTGGGGGCGCGCAGGTCACTGCCGAATGACCGCGGCCTATGCCGACCCCTGGCGCCCCAACTACGAACGGCGGGCGCTCATTCTGTGGGTCGTCGTGGCCGTGCTCGCTGCCGTCACTGCGGGTCTGTGGGGTCTACCGACGGGGGCCTTTCACTGGCTCGCATGGCTTTCGCTGGCTATGGCGCTGACCTGGGTCCGGGGTGCCGTGCGCATTGCCAGCCAACACGAATGGCTGCGCGGACACCACCTCGGGTGCATCGCCCCAGAGGACTTTGCGGCCCGCCTGCCGTCCTGGTCCGGGGACCTGTGGCTGGGCTGGGGCTTCGACTGGCTCCCCGTGCATACGCAGCTCGCGCTGGACCTCATGCGCGCGGGGCCGGAGCAGTTCGCCCCGCGGGACCCGCAGCGGATGGGTGCGACCTGGCTGCACGGCTTGGGGGGACGCGATGGGGACCTGCGCATCCCGCTGTCGCATACCGACGGACACATGCTCATCGTCGGGGTCACGGGCGCCGGCAAGACCCGCACCTTCGACCTGCTGGTCACCCAAGCCGTGCTGCGTGGTGAGGCGGTCCTGATCATCGACCCCAAGGGCGACCGCGACTTGCGCGACACGGCGCAACGGGCGTGCGCCCTGGCCGGCACCCCCAAGCGGTTCGTCCATTTCCACCCGGCCTTTCCCGCCCAGTCGGTGCGCATCGACCCCCTGCACAGCTTCAATCGGCCCTCCGAGCTGGCGAGCCGGGTGGCGGCCCTGATTCCCTCGGAAACCGGCAACGATCCGTTCAAGAGCTTCGGGCAAATGGCCCTGAGCAACGTGGTGCAGGGGCTGATCGCGGTCGATGAGCGCCCGAGCCTGGTCAGTCTGCGCCATTACCTGGAAGGCGGCGCGGAGGCCCTGGTCGAGCGGGCGCTGCGGCGGCACTTTGCCGCGTGCCGGCCCGATTGGGAGACGGAAGCGGCAACGCAGCTTACCCGCGCCCGCGATGCCACCGCCCGGGTCAAGGCGCTGGTTCGCTATTACCGCGAGCGGGTCAGCGGCGAACACCCCTCGACCGTGTTGGAAGGGTTGCTCGGTCTCTACGAACATGAGCAAGTCCATTTCTCCAAGATGGTCGCGAGCCTGATGCCGATCCTGAACATGCTTACCTCCGGGGACCTTCAGGGCCTGCTGTCACCGGAGGCGGGCGAGGTCGATGACCCGCGGCGCCTGACCAACCTGGCCGAGGTCATCAAGGCGGGCGAGGTGCTTTACGTCGGACTGGATTCACTGTCCGACACCATGGTCGGGTCCGCCATCGGCTCCATCCTCATTGCCGACCTGGCCGCGGTCGCCGGTGATCGCTACAACCACCAGGGGCGCCCGAGTCCGGTGAACGTGTTCATCGACGAGTCGGCCGAAGTGGTGAACGATCCCTTCATCCAACTGCTGAACAAGGGCCGTGGCGCCGGTCTGCGCTTGGTGATCGCTGCCCAG
>NZ_CAJAXH010000271.1 GCF_903946935.1 uncultured Thiodictyon sp. | reverse complement strand
CTCGGTCTGGGCGTCGCGCTCCTGGGCGAGGGTGGCGAGCTGGGCCTGGCGCTCGGCGGCGAGCTCGGTCTGGGCGTCGCGCTCCTAGGCGAGGGTGGCGAGCTGGGCCTGGCGCCCGGCGGCGAGCTCGGTCTGGGCGTCGCGCTCCTGGGTGAGGGTGGCGAGCTGTGCCTGCCGTTCGGCGGCGAGTGTGGTCTGGGCGTCGCGCTCCTGGGTGAGGGTGGCGAGCTGTGCCAGGCGCTCGGCGGCGAGTGTGGTCTGGGCGTCGCGCTCCTGGGTGAGGGTGGCGAGCTGTGCCTGGCGCTCGGCGGCGCGCTTGGCCTGGGCATCGCGGACGAAGATGGCGTCACCAAGCGCAGGGTGCAGCCCTTCGCTCAGGGCCACCTGCCGGAATCCCTGGGGGGTGAGGTACGCAGTCAACTCCGCCATTGAACTGCCTTCGACGTCCAGCAGCTCAGGGTTCAGGATGGCGCGTGAACACACTAAGTCGAGCTGGTCGAGGTAGCGGCCCGCGCCCGCCAGGATCGGTAGGGCGGGGAAACAATCAATGACCAACCAGTTGGCTTGGGCCGCGAGCTGCGGGTGGCTGGTGTCAAGGAACTGGTCAAGCCGACGTTGGGGGAGTTTCAGTGTCTCCAGCTCGCGGAGGTTCGGCCACAGCGCGCGCAACCGTTCGATTGGGACGCAGCCGTTCGCTGATGGGTTAGACGTGACTAAAAACGGAACTGATTCAGCCTCATCGGCGCCAAGCAGCAGGCTTGCCGAGTGCCACTGCGGAGCCTCGGCGACTGCGTTTGCAAGCTGATCGGCCACCGCCGGGTGGGCATCGATCATCACGACCTGCGCGACGGCCAAGTCCTTCCATTGGCGGCCCGCGATCCCTCCGTTACCTGCTCCGATGTGTATCACGCACTGCGGGGGTGTCACGTGGCGCATGACCGCCAGGCCGGCCGACACCGAGGCGAGGGGCTGGTTAACGGGCAGGGTAAGGGGTTCCATGTTGTGTTCCGATTCAACGGGGCGGCGGGGGTTGCGCAGTTACATCCCGTGATAAATGGGGCGTCTGTCAGCGGCATTTCGTGTGTTGCGCCAAGCCAACACATGGGTCAAACGGGTTGTTAAGTGCCTGTTTAAGCGGCGGTAACCTTACTTTTTGGTGGCACCTACTTACCCTGAGGAAGTCTAGTTTAAACGACATCCGGCGGCCTTGGCTAGGGGTGCTGCGCTTGCCCACCTAACATCGCTGCGCCGCAGTCGCCTTCTGGTAGGCCACTCTGCTAGAATCGGGCGGCTATTTCGATTGTTCGGGTAGATCGGGTCGCTGGGTACGGTCGGCAGTGTTTGCGCTCAAGCCGTTTCACCTTTGGTAAGGTCCGGGGCCTTAGGGGCAAGTGCGGACGCTGACGGCAATTCGGTGTGCAGCGCTTGTCGCCAGCCGCCAGGCGGGGCCATTCGCGGGGACCTGTGTCGTCTGTTCGTGGGAGTCGTTAAGCCTTTTGCTACGTTGGAGTAGGTCTTTGGATCAGGCAGCATCGTACATGGTATCGAATGAATCTTCTGATGATTTGGCCATTGTCGGCGGCGCCTTCCGGTTTCCCGGGGCCAGCACTCGCGGTGCCCTGTGGGAGATGCTGATCGGCGGTCGGGATGCGATCAGTCGGGTGGCGGCGGATCGCTTCGCCCAAGAGGTCTTCGAGCACCCGCGCAAGTCAGAGCCAGGCACCTCCTATACCTTTGCCGCGGGTTCCTTGGGGGATGTGGCTGGGTTCGATGCGGAGTTTTTCGGGATCTCGCCGCGCGAGGCGATCCAGATGGACCCGCAGCAGCGCATCCTGCTGGAGTTGGCGTGGGAGGCCTGCGAGGATGCGGGCCTGCCCCCGTCGCGCCTGCGCGGCACCCGCTGTGGGGTCTTTTTGGGGATCTCCGGGACCGACTACGCGTACCGGCGCGCCGACGACCTGGCGTCCATCGACGCCACCACCATGACCGGCAACACGGCCAGTATTGCCGCCAACCGTCTGTCCTACGTCTTCGACCTGCATGGTCCGAGCATGGCGATCGATACCGCCTGCTCATCGGCGCTGGTGGCCTTCCATCAGGCGTGTCGTTCGGTGCGCAGCGGCGAGTCGAGTGCGGCCTTGACCGGGGCGATCGGCCTGCATCTGCATCCGTTCGGCTTCATCGGATTTTCCAAGGCAACGATGTTGTCCCGGCGGGGCCTCTGCACCCCCTTCGACGCGGACGGTGACGGTTATGTGCGTTCCGAGGGCGGGGGGCTCCTGCTGATCAAGCGGCTCGATCAGGCGCTCGCCGACGGCGATCGGGTGCTGGCCGTGGTGCTGGGTTCGGGCTTGAACACCGACGGGCGTAAACAGGGTCTGACCGTGCCTAATCCTCAGGTCCAGGCGGAATTGCTCGCGGACATCTATCGGCAGTGCGGCATCGCCCCCGACGAAATCGACTATCTCGAGGCCCATGGGACCGGGACCGTGGTCGGCGATCCTTTGGAGACGCGCGCCCTGGGCGAGGCCCTCGGCCGGCGGCGTGCGGCGGGACACCCGCTGCTGATCGGTTCGGTCAAGGGCAATCTGGGCCATTTGGAGGTGGCCTCCGGGATGGCGGGCCTGGTCAAGGCCATGCTCTGTCTGGAGCATCGCGCGGTGCCGCCGACGATCCCCCTCCAGCGGCCCAACCCCAACATCGACTTCGCGGCCTGGAATTTACAGCCGGCCACTGGGGTCACGGCGTTGGATGCGCAGCGGCGCCTGGTGGTGGGCGTCAGTTCATTCGGTTTCGGTGGGGCCAATGCCCATGTCGTTCTGGCCAGTCCCGCGGTTGCCGCGTCCTTGGCGGTTTCGCATCCGCCGCCTGAGTCGCTCCCGGCCCCGCCGCTCATCCTGTCGGCGCGCACCCCCGCGGCGCTGGACGCCCTGGCCCGCGCGATGGCGACCCATCTGCGTGAGCACCCGGACCAGGACCTCTACGATCTCGCGGCCGCGGCGGCCTTGCGTCGTGAGCCGATGCCGCACCGCCTCGCGGTCTACGCTGCCGATCGCGAGTCGCGGGCCCTCGCCCTGGAGCGCTTCGCCGACGGGGCCGCGGTGGCCGGGCTGACCGCCGGCCGTTGGCTGCCCGCCGCGCGCGGTCCGGTCTTCGTCTACGCCGGCAACGGCTCGCAATGGGTCGGCATGGGGCGCGCCTTGCTGGACGAGGATGCCACCTTCCGCGCGGCGATCACCGCGGTCGATGCACTCTTCTCGGCGTGTGGCGGCTTCTCCATCCTGGCGGAACTCGCGGCCCCGGCCGCTGCCGAACGCCTGGCGGCCACCGAGGTGGCACAACCCCTGCTCTTTGCCATCCAGGTCGGGCTGACCCGACGGCTGGCGCAGCTGGGCATCGTGCCAGTGGCGGTGGTCGGTCACAGCGTCGGTGAGGTGGCCGCCGCCTGGGCGTGCGGGGCCTTGACGCTGGAGGCGGCCGTCGCGGTGATTCATGAGCGCAGCGCCCAGCAGGGCACCACGCGGGGCACCGGGCAGATGACGGCCGTGGCCCTGGGTGAGGGTGAGGCGCAGGCGTTGATCGAGTCCCTGGGATTGGCCGATGGGCTCTGTGTGGCAGGGATCAACAGTGAGCGTTCCGTGACGCTGGCGGGGTCGGCGGCGGCCCTGGCGGCGATCGAGTCGGCCCTGGCCGCCCGTGGGGTCTGGTGTCTTCGACTCGCGCTGGATTACGCCTTTCACAGCCCCGCCATGGATCCGCTGCGCGCGGACCTGGTGGCGGCCCTGGCCGCGCTGCGGCCCGCCGACGGGACCATCCCCTTCTATTCCACCGTCACCGGTGCGGTGCTGGCCGGGCATCGGCTGGATGCCGACTACTGGTGGCGCAACGTGCGCGAACCGGTGCGCTTCGCCGGGGCGGTCACCGGCCTGTTGGACGCCGGCTACAACGTCTTGCTCGAGATCGGCCCCGCGCCGATCCTGCGCGGCTATCTCAACGAGGCCAGCAAGAGCGTCGGTCAGGATACCCTGATTCTGCCGACCCTCACCCGCGAGGCGGCCGATCGCGCCCAGGTCGATCGCTGCTTTCACCAACTGTTGTTGAGCGGTGTCGCCTACGACTGGGCGCGCCTGTTCCCGCGGCCCGCGCGCTTCGTCGATGGGCCCCGCTATCCCTGGCAGCATGAACGGTATTGGCTGGACAGTAGCCCTGAGGGGCTCCAGACCCTGGCGCGCCATCAGGAGCATTCGCTGCTGGGGTATCGGCTCCCAGGCGATGCGCCGTGCTGGGAGAATCATCTCGACACCAGTCTTTACCCCTATCTGGCCGACCATGCGGTGGGTGACACGGTGGTGCTGCCGGCGGCCGGTTTTGCCGAGATGGCGCTGGCGGCGGCGGCCCTCTGGCAGCCCGGGCGAGTCAGCGACCTGCAGGGCCTCGACATCTCGACCCCGCTGCTGCTGGAGCGCGATCGCTCCAAGGTGGTGCGTCTGGCGATCGATCCGCGTGACGGTGGTTTCACGATCCGCAGTCGCGACCGACAAAGCACAGACCCCTGGCTGTTGCACGCGGCGGGGCACCTGGCCGAGGTGGCGGCCACCGAGCGGCCGACCGCGACCGCCGCGGTGCCCGAGCGCGCCCCGGACGCCGATGCCCAATTGCACTATCAGCGCACTGAGGGCGTGGGTCTGGACTACGGTCCGGCCTTTCGGGCGGTCGAGCAGGTCTGGATCAGTGCCGATCGGGCAGCCGCGACGCTGATCACACCGGCGTCGGTGGAAGCGGCGGTGGCAAGCGCCCGCCTGCACCCCGCCTATCTCGACGCGGCCTTCCAATTGCTGGCCGATCTGCTGGCGGGGCAGGCGCCCGGGGTGGCCGCGCCGGCCTTCATCCCGATTCGGGTGGAGCGTTTGCGGTTGCTGGTGCCCGGCGCCCGGGTCACGCTGGTTGAGGCCCGCTTGCGGCGTCTGAGTCGGCGCGCTGCCGTGGCGGATTTCAGGCTGTTTGATGGGGCGGGGGCGCTGGTCGCCTTGGTGGATACGGTGCGCCTGCGCGCGGTGCAGCTGAGACGCCCCACCAGCGAGCGCGTGCGACAGATCGCCACGGTCGCCATCCCACGCCCGCGTCTGCGCGACACGGCCCGTTGCGACCTTGCCGCCGCCGCTGACCTGGCGGCCTTGGTCAGCGAACGCTGGTGCGATCCGGAGCGCCTGGCGAGTCGCGCCCGCTATTTCGGTGAGGTCGAGCCCCTGCTGGATGCCATGTGCGGGGCCTTTGCCCAGCGTGCGCTGCGGACCCTGGACCCCCATGGAACCTGGTTTGACCCCGTCCGCTGGTTGGACACCGGGCTGGTGACGGCGGCCAGCGAACCATTGCTGCGTTATCTGCTGCGGATGTTGACCGAGGACGGTGTGTTGGAGTCTCTCGAGGAGCGTTGGTGGTGGCGGGACGAGTCCGCGCTGCCGAATCCTACGGACATCTGGATCAGTCTCATGGGTGACTACCCGGACCATGCCGGGCTGATCGGTCCGGCGGGTCGGGCCGGGTATCGACTGCCAGAGGTCCTCACCGGGGCCATGGGTCCGGAACAGGTCACGCCCGCCGATGCGGATCGGGCCGCGCTTGGGCCACTCGGCGCTGAACCGGGTATTGCCCAACGGGTGGCGGCCAGCGTGTCGGACCTGATCCGCGATCTTGCCGTGCGGCTCCCGCCGGGCCGGCGTCCGCGCGTCATCGAGTTGATCGGCGCCGCCCCGCAGGCGGTGTGTCTCGCGGCGCTGCTCGATGCGCCTCCCTGTGAGTTGGTGGTGGCCGCCCCCGACCGGGAGCGCTGCCAGGACCTGGCCATCCGGTTACGCCAGCGGCCCAGGGTGCGCACCTGCGTCGTCGATCCGGGCGATCCGGCGGCCACCCTGATGACGCTGGGCGGCTGGTTTGACCTGGTCCTGCTGGGCAGTGGTCTGGCCGGTGAGGCCCCGATCGCGCTGCTCGCGCAGGTGCGCTCGCTGATTGCCGAGGGTGGGGTGTTGGTCGTGTGCGAGCAATACCCCTCGCGGGCCCATGACCTGTGTTGCGGCCTGCACCCCGGGTGGTGGTCCAATCGCCAGCCGCCCCGTTCGCGGTTGCGCGCCCCGGAGTCCTGGCAGTCCCTGCTGGGGCGTTATGGCTTCACCGACAGTGCGATCGTCCCGGATGTGCCCACCGCGGACGCGGGGCACTATCTGTTATTGGCCCGTCAGTGCGGCGCGGTGCAGGACCTGGAGGCGGTGCTGGGTGCCCTGGCGGCGACCGGGGCGCCGACCGGTCCTTGGTGCATCGTGATTGATGCGACCCCTTATGCCGCGGCCCTCGGGCAGGCGCTTGTGGCCCTGCTCGCGGGGCGTGGTCGGTCGGCGCTCTGTGTCGTGGCGGCCGAACGCTATGTCGGCTTGGGCGCACCCGGCGCGCCGGTCGCACTCCCGCTCGCGCAGCGCGATGCCTGGCAGCAGGTGCTGGAAGACTTACGCGGCAGTTACGGCGAGCCGACGGCCATCGTCCACTTGGCCGGACTGGAACCGGATCAAATCCCGGTGGATGCGGCGGACTGTTTGAACCGCCAGGAATGGCGCGCTAATGTCGTGCTGGCCGCGCTGCAGGGCGGTTTGGCGGCCGGTCAGCGGCCCGGTTGCTACGTGGTCACCGCCGGGGCAGGGGTCGGCCTGCTGGCGCCCGCGCTGGTCAGGGGGGGAGCGCGCAGCGTGCAGGATGCGCCGCTGTGGGCGCTGGCCCGGGTGGCGATGAATGAGTTTGCTGAGCAGTCGGTGCGCTGGGTGGACTTGGCCGAGTCGGAATCGCCATCACAGGCGGCTGCGCGGTTGGCCGATGAGTTGCTGGAGCCCGATGGCGAGGATGAGGTGATCCTGTGCGGGGGTGCGCGTTTTGTCCCGCGCCTGCAAGTGCTCGGCTCGGAGCCGGTCGTCGCGGAGGCTGCGGCGGGGCCGCAGCGGTGCTATTACCTGGACTTCACCGCCCCCGGCCCACTCAAGAACCTGATTTGGTTGGAGCGGGACGCGGCGCTCCCCGGGGTGGGCGAGGTGGCGATTGCGGTGCGGGCGGTGGGGCTGAACTTCCGCGATGTGATGTACACCATGGGGTTGCTACCCGACGAGGCGCTGGAGAGTGGTTTTTCTGGTCAAACCTTGGGGATGGAACTGGCTGGTGTGGTCACGGCTATCGGAGGCGGGGTCACTGAAATCTGCGTGGGCGAGGAGGTGATCGCCTTTGCCCCTGCCGCCTTCTCCAACCAGGTGACTACCCGTGCAAGTGCGGTGGTTTCCAAGCCCAAGGCGTGGTCCTTCGCCGCGGCGGCGACCGTCCCGACCACCTTCTTCACCGCCTATTACGCACTCGTGGAATTGGCCCGATTGGGCGAGGGTGAGCGCATCCTGATCCACGGCGCTGCCGGTGGGGTGGGGCTGGCCGCCATTCAGATTGCGAAGATGCTCGGGGCCGAGGTGTTTGCCACGGCAGGGAGCGCGGAGAAGCGCGACTGCGTGCGGATGCTGGGCGCCGATCATGTATTGGATTCGCGCTCGCTGGCCTTCGCCGACGACATCCTGGCAATTACTGGCGGTCAGGGTGTCGATTGTGTGCTCAATTCATTGACCGGCGAGGCCATCAACCGCAACCTGCGGGTCCTTCGGCCCTTTGGCCGATTCCTCGAATTGGGCAAGCGTGACTTCTATGAGAATACCCATGTCGGCCTGCGTCCGTTCCGCAATAACATCGCGTATTTCGGCATCGACGCCGACCAGTTGCTGATCGCGCGCCCCGACCTGGCGCGGCGAGTCTTCCTGGAATTGATGTCGCTGTTTGGACGCGCGTTGCTCAAGCCCTTGCCTTATCGTGCCTTCGCGGCCGACGAGGTGGTGGACGCCTTCCGCTACATGCAGCACTCGCGCCAGATCGGCAAGGTGGTGGTGACGCTCCCCCCCGACTTTGCCCCGCCGGTCTCACGGGTGGCGATCCGGGCGCCGTGGTGCCTGCGCGCGGACGCCACCTATCTGGTCACCGGCGGTCTGAGCGGTTTCGGCCTGCGCACCGCCCAATGGCTGGCGGGGAAGGGGGCGAGTTCGCTGGTCTTGTTGAGTCGCCGCGGCGAGGACGGTGACGGCGCGCCGCAGGCCGAGTTGGCCGAACTGCGGGCGGCGGGAGTCAGGGTCTATGCGCCGCCTTGCGATGTGACCGATGCGGCCGCTTTGGCCGGCGTACTCGACGCGATTGCCGCGGACCTGCCGCCCTTGCGCGGGGTCGTCCACGCGGCCATGGTCATCGACGATGGGCTCTTGCGCACGACGACGCCGGCCCAATGGCACCGGGTGCTGGCCCCGAAAGTCCTGGGGGCACTGCACCTGGATGCGGCGACCCGGGGTCTGCCGCTCGACTTCTTTGTCCTTTATTCGTCCGCCACCACCCTGTTCGGCAGTCCGGGGCAGGGCAGTTATGTGGCTGCCAACATGGTGCTCGAGGCCCTGGCGGTGGATCGCCGCGCGCGCGGGGAGACGGCCACCTGTATCGGCTGGGGGCCGATCGAGGATGTCGGTTTCCTGGCCCGCAATGCCGAGATCAAGGAGGCGCTGGTCGCGCGGATGGGCGGTCAGCCCCTGCGTTCGGAGGAGTGTCTCGGCTTCCTGGAGCAGGCGATCGGCGGCGGGCAGTCCAACCTGGGCATCCTCGATCTGGTCTGGGGGACCATCGGGCGACAGCTGGCCTCCGCCGGTGCGCCAAAATTCTCTGAGCTGGCCGCTTACGCGCAGGATGCGGGGGCCGGCGCGGATGGCAGCGACGATCTGCGCCGCTGGCTCGATGGGCTGGAGATCGAGGCGCTGCGGGCGGCCGTGGTCGATATCCTCAGACGCGAATTGGCCGAGATTTTACGCCTGGTGCCGGAGAAGATCGAGGTGACCCGCTCGCTCTATGACATGGGAATGGATTCGCTGATGGGGGTCGAGTTGATCACTGCCCTGGACGCCCGCTTGGGGATTGCGTTGCCGGTGATGGCGGTCAGCGAGGGCCCGACCATCGCCCGCTTAAGCGAGCGCATCGTCCATCAACTGCGCCCGAGTGCCGTGGCCGAGGGTGCAGTGGCCACGACCGACGCGCGCGCGCGCCAAGTCGGGCAGATCGCCGAGCAGCATGGCGATGTCTTGGACCCAACGTGGTTGGCGACCTTTTCACAGAGTATGGATGAACCGTCGGCGCTGAACGCCGGGTCCTTCACCCGCGGGGTGACTGATGACCTGGACAAGTAAGGGGTTTCAAGGCATCGCGGGGCCGATCAAGGACCGCCTGATTGCGCAGGCCCTGGAGCGGCGCGCACGCCAGGCCGAGCAGCGGCTGGAGGCGGAGCAAGACCTCGATCCGTCCAGCGGTCAGCGCCCGGTGCCTGATGGGGAGATTCCCGCGTCATGCTATCGGTTCGATCTCCATCCGGCCTATGCGCGGGTGCGCATCGTCGGTGAAGGAGCGGCCCGCCTCGGTATTCCCAATCCCTTTTTTCGTTCGCACGACGGACTGGCCGGCAGTACCACCGTCATCGCGGGGCAGACCTACGTCAATTACTCCAGTTACAATTATCTGGGGCTGTCCGGGCATCCGGCGGTGAGCGCGGCGGCTAAACAGGCGATCGATGACTATGGCACCTCGGTGTCGGCCAGCCGTTTGGTTTCGGGTGAGCGCCCCCTGCATCGTACACTGGAGCAGGAGTTGGCGCGGGTCCATGGCGTGGCGGACTGTGTCGTCTTTGTCAGCGGCCACGCCACCAATGTGACGGTTATCCCCGTGCTCTGCGGGCGGGGCGACCTGATTTTGCACGATGCCTTGATTCATAACAGTGTCCTGCAGGGCGTCGCCTTGTCCGGGGCCAAGCGGCTGCCGTTTCCCCATAATGATTGGGCGGCCCTTGACCGTATCCTGGATCAGTCCCGTCGCCAGTATCAGCGCGTCCTCATCATACTGGAGGGCGTCTACGGCATGGACGGCGACCTCCCTGACCTGCCGCGCTTTATCGCGATCAAGCGGCGGTACAAGGCGATCCTGATGGTCGATGAGGCGCATTCCTTTGGGGTATTGGGTGAGCGCGGGTTCGGCATCGCTGAACACTTTGGTGTCGCGGGCAGCGAGGTGGATATCTGGATGGGGACGCTCAGCAAGGCGATGGCCAGTTGCGGGGGCTATATCGCCGGCGAGTCGGCCTTGGTGGAACTGCTCAAGTGTACGGCCCCGGGTTTTGTCTACAGTGTCGGAATGGCGCCGTCGGTGGCCGCGGCGGCACTGGCCGCATTGCGCATCCTGTTGGCGGAGCCGCAACGCGTGGCGCGGCTGCATGAGCGGGCGAGACTCTTTTGGGATCTCGCCCGCGCGCGCGGGCTCGACGTCGGCCTCAGTCAGGGGCTGTCGATCATCCCCGCGATTACCGGCAGTTCGATCAAGGCCGCCCGCCTGTCAGAGGCGCTGTTGCAGCGCGGCATCAACGTCCAGCCTATCCTCTATCCGGCCGTCAGCGAGCGCGCCGCGCGGCTGCGCTTTTTCCTGAGCTGCGACCATACCTTGGAGCAGATCAATACCACCGTCGACGCCTTGGCCGCTGAGTGGCGTCGACTGTGATGATCCTGTCCGGTGCTTGGCCGCGTGCCGTAGCTCGCTCCTTGCCCTTGCCATCGCCGATGGGTAAAGCTAGAATCCAGACTCGCAGGGGATTGGTTTTCGTTATCACCGCTGTGTTGGCCCTCCTCGTCAGCGGGAATGCCCCCGATCCTTCGGCCTAATTCAATCGAGCCGCCGCTAGCCCATGTCCGGTTTGACAGTCGATTGTCATTCGGCGAAACCCACGAAACGCAATGCACCGATGGTGACAGGATCAACGCCCATGCCCGGGACCGGCCAGTCCGAGTCAGCCGCCATCAGTGAGGCTGCCACACCCAATGCCCCCATGTCCAGGGCCGGCCAGTCCGAGTCACCCGTCACTGGCGCGGCGGCCACAGGGAAGGCCCCCATCTCCGGGGCCGGCCAGGCCGAGTCAGCCGCCACTGGCGCGGCGGCCACAGGGAAGGCCCCCATGTCTGGGGCCGGCCAGTCCAAGTCAGCCGCCACCGGCGCGGCGGCCACAGGGAAGGCCCCCATGTCCGGGGCCGGCCAGTCCAAGTCAGTCAACATCGGTGCGGCTGCCAGAGGAAAAACGCCGATGCCGGGGGCTGGCCAGTCCAAGTCAGTCAACGCCGACGCGGCAGCCAGAGGGAAAGCGCCGATGCCCGGGGCCAGCCAGTCCGAGTCTGCCAACATCGGCGCGGCGGCCAGAGGAAAAGCCCCCCTGCCCAGGGCCGGCCAGACCAGTTCAGTCAGCACGGGCGCGGCCGGCACAGGAAAAAAACCCACGCACGGTACCGGCCAGGCCAACTCAGTCGTCGCCACCGAGCCGCAGCGCGGTATCTTCGCCCGCCTGCGCGGCATTGATCGCCTGTTTCTGTTGACCGTGCTCGTACCGACTACGCTGGCAGTGCTGTATTTCGGTTTTATTGCCTCGGACATCTTCATCTCCGAGTCCCATTTTGTTGTTCGCAACCCCGGGAGCAAGTCCAGCGGCGGCTTGAGTTCCCTGGTCGGTGGGGCCGGGGGCGGCTTGGCGGCCCTTGCCGGGGCCGGCTCGTCAAGCTCCCCCGGCGACAGCTCCAGCGTCACTGACTTCATGAACTCACGTGATGCGCTCAGACAACTCGATAAGGAATTCGATTTCAAGCGGTTGTTCGGCTCGCCCCAGATCGACCGTGTGAGTCGCTTTGCTGGCCTGGACTTCAACGACAGCTTCGAGGCCCTTTTCAAGTATTATCAGAACCACGTTACCGCGACCGTGGATGCAACGACATCGATCAACGTATTGACTGTGCGCGGTTTTAAAGCGGAAGACGTTCGGCGCATCAATGAGCGCCTGCTAGAATTGGGTGAGCAATTGGTCAATGCCCTCAATGAGCGTGGCTTCAAGGATACGATCCGGTTCGCTGAAGACGCCGTCACGGAGGCCGAGCACCGTGACCGACAGGCCGCCCTGGCGGTATCTGGTTATCGCCACCGGGAAGCGGTTTTCGATCCCTCGCAGCAAGCCGGTCTGCAGCTGCAGGCGGTCGCTACCCTGCAGGGTGAGTTGAGTGCCGCGAAGACGCGTCTGGCGCAGATTCGCAGCCTGGCCAAGGACAATCCGCAGATTCGCTCATTGGAGCGACTGGTGGATGCCACCCAGGCCGAAATCGACGTCCAGAGCGATAAGGTAACCGGCCGGTTGTCACTGGCGAATAAATCTGCGGAGTACGAAGGGCTCGTTCTTGAGAAGGGTTTCGCCGATAAACAGTTGGAGACGGCCCAAGCGTCCTTGGTTCAGGCGCGTAACGATGCAGTGAGCAAGCAACTCTATCTGGTCCGCACCGTGCAACCGAACCGGCAGGATATTGCGCTGGAGCCGCGGCGTCTACGCAGTATTCTTGCGACCCTGGTGTTCGGCCTCATCGCCTGGGGGGTGCTGTCCCTCTTGGCGGCTGGGGTGAAAGAGCATCAGGGTTGAGCGCTGACATGGGCCACACGACAGGCTTTCGCCGTGCCCTGGGGGTCCAGTTCCGGGTCATCGGCGCACTGTTGATGCGTGAGATCATTACCCGCTACGGTCGGGACAACATCGGCTTTTTGTGGCTCTTCGTCGAGCCGATGATGTTTACTATGGGGGTGACTACACTGTTTAGCTTCCGTCACGGAAGCAGTCCTGTGCCGATCATCCCGTTCGCCCTCACCGGTTATTCGACGATCTTGTTGTGGCGTAATGGCTCGAACCGTTGTGCCAAGGCGATTCAGCCTAACATGGCGCTCCTCTATCACCGTCAGGTCACCATCCTCGATCTGTTTGCGGCACGCTTGCTGCTCGAGGTTGCCGGGGCCACGGTGTCGCTGGTTACGCTCTTGTCGATCGTTATCTTCCTAGGTCTGACAGAGAGTCCGTCCGACCCTTTGACTATGGCGGTGGGTTGGCTGTTGATGGCTTGGTTCGCTGCCGCCCTTGGTCTCATTGTCGGGGCCATGACTGAGCGCTCCATGGCGTTTGAGCGAATTTGGCATACTGTAACCTATTTGATGTTCCCCCTGTCCGGGACCTTTTTCATGGTGGACTGGTTGCCTCCCTCAATCCAGGGCTGGGCCTTGTGGGTGCCGATGATCAACGGGACTGAGATGATTCGCGATGGCTATTTTGGCCACCTCGTGCCTACCCATTACAGTGCGAGTTACCTCGCCACCGTCGATCTCGTGATGCTGTGGATTGGTCTGCGTCTGGTCGAGAGCGGACGGCATCTGGTAGAATTGGAATGATAAGGCTCGACGGGGTCAGCAAGACCTATTATACCCGCAAGGGCGCTCGGCGCGTCTTGGACGACATCACGCTTATCATTGCACGGGGCGAAAAGGTCGGGATTCTCGGTCGTAACGGGTCCGGTAAGTCGACCCTCATCCGCCTGATCGGGGGCGTCGAGTCACCGACGAGCGGGTTTATCCAACGGAGCATGAGTGTCTCTTGGCCGTTGGCCTTCAGCGGCGGCTTTCAGGGCAGCCTGACCGGACTCGACAATCTCCGCTTCATTTGCCGTATCTATGGCGTGAATATTGCTCGAGCGATCCCCTTTGTCGAGGAGTTCGCCGAGTTGGGGGTCTATTTCAGGGAACCCGTCAAAACCTATTCGACCGGCATGCGTGCGCGGCTGGCCTTTGCCCTGTCGATGGCGGTCGAATTCGATTGCTATCTGATCGATGAGACGCTGTCCGTTGGCGACTCCCGATTCCAGGAAAGATGCCATCACGAACTCTTCGATAAGCGTGCCGAGCGCGCTTTGCTCATCGTCTCACATGTGCCCGACCAGATCCGTAAGTATTGCAGTATCATTTATGTACTGAACGAGTCGCGCGTGGCGCGCTTCGATAATGTCGATGAGGCCTATGAATACTTTGCCAAGTGCGGGTGAGAAAACCCGAGTCCTGTTCGACCTCAAGCCCGCCCTCGACGGCTATGCCGGTATCCCTCAGGAGACTCGCCTGTTGTTTCGCGGCCTGCGGTCGCTGGATGGGTGTGATGTCGTCGGCCTCATACAGCATGGCGGTCGCCAACTGCGTGCCGGCGCGTCGCGCGAGCAATTGGCGCTCCCCGTCGCCTCGCGGATCTACCGGTCATCGCGTGCGATCTTGTCACTGCGTGAGGTGCCCCGTGTGACTGGGAGCGAACGGCCATCTGCGGGGGGCGGCGTCAATCTGAGCCCCGCAGCGGTGGCGGAGGCGATCTGGGGCTTTTTTTATATCAACCTGGCAATGATCGCGGCCTGGTTTGGCGCTAATGTTAAGCCGGGTTCTATCGAGGATGGTCTGTTCGATGACTTCATTTGGCGGACATTCTTCAGCAAGACCCTGCAGCCGGCCGATAAGGCGCTCGTGACCGCTGCCCGTTTTCGTATCCTGCGGCAGTCGCGCAAGCGCTTCCATCAGATCGGCCTGGCTGGGCGACGCTATTCATCGGTGCCGCACTACCTCGGTGTCGACACGCAGGAGTTCAATGTGTTTCTGGCCCAGACCCCCTTTCCTGCGCGGGTGTCACCGGGGACGCAGCTCGTGGTCCGTTATCACGATGCGGTGCCGCTGTTCATGCCCCACACGATCAGCGACAGCGCCTTTCATCAGGCATCCCATTTCTATGCGTTGCAGGAGAATGTACGTGCGGGTGCCTGGTTTTCCTGCGTCTCAGCCGCGACCCGTGACGACCTGCTCAAGGTGTTTCCGGCGGTCGAACCCCGCACCGCGGTGATTCACAATATTGTCTCAGACGACTATTTCGAGGAACAGTCGCCGCCCGAGGTGGTGCGACAGATCGTCCGCAATCGTGTAGCCAAGGTTCATGCCTTCACGACCGATATCAGGTTTCTGGATGCCGCCCTCAGTGGGGCCGGTAGTAGCGGCCTGGATTATTTGCTGATGGTCTCGACCATCGAGCCACGCAAGAATCACTTGTTGCTGACGGCGGCCTGGGAGCGTCTTAAGTACGGCGCCATGCCGCGCTTGCAGCTCGTGGTGGTCGGTCACCTTGGCTGGGCCTATCAGCCGGTGCTCGAGGCCTTCCGGCCCTGGGCTGAACGGGGCGATCTGCTGTATCTGAACAATGTCCCTTCTGCAGAATTGCGGGTGCTCTACCGGCATGCGGCGGCGACCCTGTGTCCGAGCCTGGCCGAGGGGTTTGACTACTCGGGGATCGAGGCGATGCGCTGCGGGGGGATCGTGATTGCCTCCGCCATTGCCGTGCATCGCGAGGTTTTCGGTGGGGGTGCCGTGTATTTTGACCCTTACTCTGCCGAGGATGCTGCGACGGTGATTACCCAGGTCTTGTCCGATGATGGAAAAGCGTTACGTGAACGGTTGCGTGGCGAGGGCGCGCGGATCTCAAATCGCTACACCCCGGCCGCGATTCTGCCGCAATGGGAAGCCTTTCTTGACAAAGTGCAGCGTGCGCGCCTTGGGTCTGGCTGGTGTGGTGAAGGGGGGAGTCAATGAAGATCGTTCTGACCTGTGGTGACCCTTATTCGGGTTATGAAGGCGTCCATGCCGTATTGGTATCCGGCGGGTTGGTTGAGGCCCAGCCGTCGCGGCGCGAGGGGTTGTCCGTCGCCGTGTTTCATGACCAGGTGCTGAAGGCCCGGGGCTTCGATCCAATGCGCCCGGAGGCCGTGGTCCAACTCGACCCAGGCAGGATGTGGGGCCATCTCGCGGTGGACCTGTTGCTCGGCAACCGGGGTCATGAAACTTGGGGTTTTGCCGATTCCAGGTTGCCGTGGTTATTGGACTTCTGGTCCCAATTCGATCCGCATATCCGATTTATTTTCACCTATGGTACGCCGGCAGAGGCGGCGGCCAAGCGGTTGTCCGAGGGTGGCGTGACCCTTGCTGCGCTGCAGCAAACGATCAATTCGTGGGTGGCCGTGCAGTCCGCGATGCTCAGGTTCTATCACCGTCACCGCGAGCGCTGTCTCTTGGTCAATGCGGCTGCCGCGATCCGAGGCCCCGCGTTCTTCCTGGACGAGGCAAACGCACACTTTGGATTGCAACTGAAATATGGAGCGGCCGAGTCAGCGGTGGTGCTTGAGGCGCCCTCCCCATTGTCAGCGCTGATGCTGAGGTCGCTTGGCCTAGACGACTCGGCGGCCCAGGCCTTACTGGCTGAACTGGAGGCCGCCGCCGATCTCGCTGCCGGTGAGAGCGCTACGCCTGAACTGGACCTGTCCAGTGCCCTCGCGGAGTACGCCGCGCTGGTGTCAGGCCTCAAAAAGTTGAGGTTGGAATCGGATACTGGCCGAACGGCGCTGGCCGCTGCCCAATCGGCCTTGACCGAACAGCAGGCAAAGCGGGCTGAGGCCGAATCGGCCTTGACGGGACTTGAGGATAAGCTGGCTGCCGCCGAAAAGGCCTCGTCGGCACAGACGGCGAAGCTGACCGCCGCCCAAGCGGCCTTGACGG
>NZ_CAJAXH010000270.1 GCF_903946935.1 uncultured Thiodictyon sp. | reverse complement strand
GCGCAAACCGACTTCAAGCGAAACGCAGGTTTATATTGCATCCGGACGCTTGCTTCTTCGGCAGATCTGCAATAATCAAACGCCATATTTATTAGCCGTTAAGTAATCCTCTACCTCAAAATGGTTCTTAGACAGCCTCTTAACCGCTCGATGGCGATCCGGGCCGAGCAGTACTTCGCCGCCTATTCCGACCAGCCGCCTTTGTCATGGTTCCGACCGCCCTGCTGTATTCTGCGCGTCCATGCTGGCTGAGCGATTGCCGTCCCTGGTCTGGATTCCGGCGTCCCGGCCTGAATGACAGCGCGCCCTGACCGAAGCGACGATCCATCCCCAACCGGAGGTCGAGGCTTTAGCCGGTGGCGGCGCCCGACATATCCAAGGAAGATCAGTGGTGCCTGCGCGCTGGGCCGGCTAAAGCCTCGACCTCCTGTGGTCGGAACGATGATCAGGGCCGGTGCAGAAGCAAAAGGGGCCAAGCTCGAATAGAGTTCAGGGCCGCAAGGCCGAAATTCACTCGAGCATGACCCCTTTACCTTGGTGAATGGTCAGGCCATTTTCAGGATTCATCATTGAGCCCGGCCCCTTTTTGCATTACAGAGCAATGACGTTGGCGGCCGCCGGGCCTTTCTGGCCTTGCTCAATGGTGAACTCAACGCGCTGACCTTCATCCAAGGTCTTGAAGCTGGTAGACTGGATGGCGGAAAAGTGTACGAACACGTCTTTGCTGCCGTCAGCCGGTGAGATGAAACCAAACCCTTTCTCCGCGTTGAAGAACTTTACCGTGCCAGTCATTTTGTTTGCCATAACAGTCTCTCAGTTGATTTCGGATTGCGACGGATGGGCGGCCTAATAAGCCGCCGGACCAGCGGTAGTCAAGCAAATCTCGCTCTGCTTGTCAACGACATTGCAATAAGGCGCCAGGCTCGAATGGCACTAAGTTAAGGGCTTGGCTCAGATATATCGTGAACTTACGCGAACCTGGCGGAACCAAGATCCTGGTTTCTCGGGCGCGGCATCCCGTGTTTCTCAGCTTTCGAGCCAGCATCCGAGCCACGGGCGCCCGATTCGAGTTCTCGCAAGCCAATGATTTATTCTGACGCTGAGTTTAACTTAGTGCCATTCGAGCCTGGCCCATTTTTGCTCTCCCCAGATTGAGGTCGAGCCCGGCAACAACCGCGTAACGATTACTTCGGCTTGAAGGAAGCCGAAACGCGCTTTATGATTGGATCAAATATGCTTTTCTTCCCTGCGGGGTATTCCAGGATAAACGTGAAAAATTGATCGCCGGCCAAGATGGTTTTCTGGTAGAAAACCCTCTCGCCGTCAACGCCGGAAACGACAAACCAATCGCGCTTCATGGCTTTATAGGTGACAACTTTTTTCGGGCTATCCGTTGACCCACTGCGTGCAGCGTCAAGGTAAACGTCTTCCAAGGTTTGCTCAAGCGCATTATTTGATCCATAAACCAAGAGACTTGCATCAGCATCTTTCGTCAAGAATTTCTGGCCGTCGCCGTTATCTGCCTCGCCTTGTGGGTACAGAATCCCTGCGGGATAGTCGATCGAGTAACCAAATCGTGCATTCTGATAAGTGTTATAATGATCGGCGAGCACGACCTGACTCAATACAGTAAAGACGAAAATCAGCAAAAGGTAACGCACGTTCTTGAACTCCGATTGTGACCCCGGCCAGGGGTGTGAATTCCAGGGGTAGTATACCTAATTCAGGTTTGGCGCGAGGCTGAATTAAGTAAGCTGCACCGATAGTTGAAGAATTGGTGCCGGCCCCAGGCATTCCCGGCGCAGAGCGCCTGACACATGCGTGACACCGCTGAGCGGTGTCACGAGAGCGGGGGGGGGGGAGGTTCGGTGGCTGGGATAATGATCAAGGCCGCCGGAACGATGGTCATCGCCCTCGCGCCAGATGCGCCCGTACCATTTTGATCTCGCCATAGGAATAGTCATCGCCGAGCGTCTGCTTGGCAAGGGTGAGCGCATCAGGCCCGGTCTGCTCCAGCACGGCGGCGATCCTTGCGAGCTTCTCTTTATTGATGAAATCCGTGACGGCGAGCTTGCCGCTGCGGATGTAATGGGCCAGATGGTCCTCAATGGTGGTGGGTTTGAGCGACCGGCGGCTGGCGATCGCTTCGATGCTCATGCCCTCCCGGTAGAGGTAATAGCTGATCGATCGTGTGTTGGCTTCCGCCGCACCGGTTTCGGTCTTGTCCGGCTGCCCGGGGCGGGGGACGGCCGCGGGGTCGATGCCTTGGCTGCTGCACCAGTCGGAGACGATGCCCAGTATCTCCCGGCCGTAGCGCTCGACGGTCTGCTTGCCGATCCCCTTGACGGCGGCCAGCGCCTGCGGGTCCTGGGGCAGGGTGTCGGCGATCTGTCTCAGCACGGCTCGGGTCAGGATGCGGTAGCGGGCGACGCCCTCGCGTTCTTCCTCTGCCGCCTTCTGGTCGCGCCAACGCCGAAGCGCCCCCAGCAGCCCCGGGGCTTCGGCGTCACCGGCCCCGGGGGCTGGCCCTCGATCCGGCGGCGGCCCGGCGGGCTCCGCGTCGATCCGCGCCTTGGCCAGCGCGCCCAGATGGGCGGCCGTCGCGAACCCCTCCCGGCAGCTCGCAACCCCGGCGGTCTTGACTGCCAGTTCCTTGCGCAGTTCCTCGACGGCCTGGCGGAGCTGCTTGCGCAGCGCCTTGTTGTCGGTCCCGAACGAGAAGGCGTCGAGCCAGGGGCGCAACCCCTGCTGGAGCCTCTCTGCGAAATAGGCGGACGCCTTGCGCACGCGCTCCTGTACGCGCGCGTCGTCCTCCGGGGGCAGGTCATCCCGGAACAGCGAGCGGAGCTGGCCCCGGAACTTGGCGGCGACGGCGACCACCGCATCATGGGTCTGTCGCTCCAGCGCGTCGATGGCGTCCATGCCGTTCGCGTCGATCACCCGCCGGTTGTCGCGCAGCAGGCTGAGCAACCGCCGCAGCCGGGCGCCGAGTTCGTCGAAGTCCCAGCACTCCTGGAGCAGCCGCTGCTGGTAGGCACGGCGCGCGCCATCGATCCGCTCCTGGGTCGGCGGCTCCCGGGTGGCCTCGGCGACATAGTCCGCAACCACCTGGTCGGTCATGACCGCCCGGCGCGGGATCGGGGTGCCGAGCACCAGTCCCTCGAAGGTCTTGCAGCGGCTCAGGGCCACATAGACCTGCCCGGGCGAGAAGGCCGCCCCGGCGTCGACGATGGCCCGCTCGAAGGTCAGGCCCTGGCTCTTGTGGATGGTGATGGCCCAGGCCAGGCGCAGCGGGTATTGGGTAAAGCGGCCGATGACCTCCTCGGAGATCGCCTTGCTCTCTTGATCGAGGCTGTATTGGATGTTCTCCCAGGTGGCCGGCTCGACCTCGATGGCGTGCTCGTCGCCGGGGCAGCGTACGAGGATATGCGCGTGCCCGAGGTGCTCGATGGTGCCGATCTTGCCGTTGAAATAGCGCTTCACCGGTGCGCCGTCGTTGCGCACGAACATGACCTGGGCGCCTTGTTTCAGGGTCAGCGTCTCGGCGGTCGGATAGCTGTGCGCCGGGTAGTCGCCCTCAATCGTCGCGGCGAATGCGTGCGCCTTGGTGCCGAGCGCCGTGAGGTGCGTCTCATTGATGCGATCGGCGCCCTGGTTGTGCGTCGTCAGGGTGATGTAGCCCTCCGATTCCGCGGGCCGGAACCCGGGCAGATAGCGTGAATTCAACCGCTCCAGGGTCGCGTCGTCCAGCCGATTGTCGCGCACGCGATTGAGCAGCTCGATGAAGTCCGCATCGGTCTGGCGGTAGATGTGCTCAAGCGCGATCGGCACCACCTCGGTCGCCTGTAGCGCCCGGCTGCCGAAGAAATACGCGGAGTCATAGAAGTCCCGCAGGATGGCCCAGTCCTGACCGGGCACCACGGGCGCGAGCTGATGCAGATCGCCGATCATCAGGAGCTGGACGCCGCCGAATGGCCGGTTGGAGCGGCGCTCCCGGCGCAGCACGAAGTCGACCGCATCGAGCAGGTCGCAGCGGACCATGCTGATCTCGTCGATCACCAGCAGGTCCAGGCCCTGGACGATCTCGCGCTTCTGCCGGCCCAGGTGCTGCTGCGCCGCCTGGCGCTCGACCTCCCCGCCGGGTACGAAGGGTCCGAACGGGAGCTGGAAGAAGGAGTGCAGGGTCACGCCGCCGGCATTGATCGCGGCCACCCCGGTCGGGGCGGTGACGACCGTGCGTTTGGGCAGGTCTGCTTTGAGTGTATGCAGGAAGGTGGTCTTGCCGGTCCCTGCCTTGCCCGTCAGAAAGACGCTCAGATCCGTGCCACGGATGAGCTCCTGCGCCAACTGCAACTGTGGATTGGGCATTTGCGTCTCGACGACTGTGCGGGCTGGGGGTCATTGTCCGGCTTTTCTGGTCTGGCGGCCACTCGCGGGGCCGGCTTTGATCGGGTAGACCTGCCCAACCCGCCTCGCGGCCTGGTGACACCGGCACGTGATGCGACTTGACGCGACTACCGGTGGGGCAAATACTGGATCAAAGGAATATCCTTCCAATGCCTTGTCCCGACCAGAGTCAACCAAGATGCTGCAAACCTACACAGCAAGATATACCTGCTTTCACGGCGGCTACATGGGTCAGTTGATCGACTGGCCTGAGGTCGTTACAGAAGGTGCCAACCTCGAAGAGTGCCGGGCCATGCTCCGCGATGCGTTGCACGAGATGGTCCAGGCATACCAAGACCTTGGCCGAGAAATTCCGGAAGGTGATTCCGGTCAAGCGGCACAAGCAATTCGATCGCATAACCGCAAATGAGCTGTGCAAACAGGCCGGGTTGGCTCCGAAGTATTGAGTGCGTAGGCTGAAGTGGGGAGACGGCCAATCTGCGGCATAATCGCCCGGTCGCCGACCGAAACACCGCGAGACCCTGACCCATGCCCACCCGCAGACTCAGCCCCATCGCCCTGCTCGCCGCCCTATTGTCACCAGCCGTCGGGGCGGCGCCATTGCCCGACGGCTTCGTCTATCTGCGGGCGGTCGCCCCCGATATCCCGCAGGACATGCGTTATTTCGGCAGCCACAACTTTATCGGTCGGCCGATCGACGGCTACCAGGCCCCGGAGTGCATCCTGACCGGTCAGGCCGCGGCGGCACTGAAGGCGGTGCAGGGAGACGTGGCCGCCGCCGGCCTGCGGGTCAAGGTGTTCGACTGCTACCGCCCGACGCGGGCGGTGGCGCACTTTGTCCGCTGGAGCCAGGACGTCGCGGACCAGCAGATGAAGGCGGAGTTCTATCCGCACATCGACAAGGCCGACTTCTTCCGGCTGGGGTATGTGGCGGCGCGCTCCGGTCACTCCCGCGGGAGCACGGTCGACCTGGTGCTGGAGCCCGCGGCGGCAGGGCCGACGCCGGTCCCGGCGGTGAGCGATCAGCCGCTGGTGGCCTGCACGGCGCCGCAGGGGCAACGCTTTCCCGACAGTCCGCTCGACTTCGGCACCGGTTTCGACTGCATGGACCCCCTCTCACATCCTGACAGCACCGCGGTGCCCGCCGCGGCCCAGCACCACCGCGCCCAACTCGCGCAGGCGATGGAGCGGCACGGCTTTCGCTCGTTGCCCGAGGAGTGGTGGCACTTTACCCTCAAGGCCGAGCCCTTCCCGCAGACCTATTTCGACTTCCCGGTGACGGCGCCGGGCGTCGGCAGCGAGTAAGCTATGCAAGCCACTAAGCTCACCCCCGAATTCGCCCTGATCCGCGCCCATTTCGCCGCCCTCGGGGCCGCGCGGTCGGACGTGCTGCTGGGTGTCGGCGACGACTGCGCCTTGCTCGCGGTGCCGGCCGGGCAGCAGTTGGCGGTGAGTATCGACACCCTGGCGGCCGGGGTACATTTTCTGCCCGACTGCGACCCGGAGGCGATCGGTCACAAGTGCCTGGCGGTGGGCTTGAGCGACCTGGCGGCGATGGGTGCCGAGCCCGCTTGGGCGACCCTGGCACTCACCCTGCCGGCGACGCTGCCGCGCGAATCGCCTGACTGGCTGGCGGCCTTCGCCCACGGTTTCGGCCGCCTGGCGCGCGCCCACCGTGTCGCCCTAGTGGGCGGGGATACCACGCGCGGGCCACTCTCCATCACGGTGCAGGTGCATGGGCTGGTCCCGGTTGGGGCTGAGATACGCCGCGCTGGCGCCCGTCCGGGCGATCTGGTCTGTGTCAGCGGGACCTTGGGCGACGCGGGGCTGGCCCTGCGGGAGTTGCTGGCCGGGCAGGCGCCGTCGCCAGCGCGGCGTGCGCGGCTCGAACGCCCGACCCCGCGGGTCGCCCTGGGGCTCGCCTTGCGGGGGCTTGCGAGTGCCATGATCGACTGCTCCGACGGGCTGGCCGCAGACCTCGGCCATATCCTGGAGGCGAGCGGCGTGGGGGCGGAGCTGGACCTGGCCGCCTTGCCGCTGGAGGCGGCGGTGGCCGCCGCGGTCGACCTGGATGGTGACTGGGGGCTGCCACTCGCCGCCGGCGACGACTATGAACTGTGCTTCTGTCTGCCGCCCGCGTACCTGGAGCGGTTACCGGAGATCGCCGCGCGCTGCGGCTGTCCATTGACCCCGATCGGACGGATACTGAGCGGTCCCGGGCTGGTCTGTCGGGCACCCGATGGGGCGGCGGTCGCGTTAGAGCGCGTGGGGTTCGATCACTTTCATTGATATGGGATCGTCATCATTATGAATACAGATGAACAAGTCATTACCCAAACCAGGAAATGGGTCGTCGATGTTGTAGTCGGATGCAATTTCTGCCCCTTTGCCGCCACCCCGGTCAAGCGCGATACCATCCATTACCAGGTCGACCGTGCGACCGACCTGGAGGGCTGTCTGACGGCGCTCCTCGCCGAATGGCATCGGCTGGATGCGCATCCGGAGATTGAGAACACCCTGCTGATCTTTCCCGATGCCTATCCGGAGTTCACCGACTATCTGGACCTGGTGGCCATGGCGGAAGACCTGTTGGCCGCGGAGGACTATGAAGGCACCTATCAGGTCGCCGGTTTTCACCCGGATTATTGCTTTGGCGATGCCCCGCCGGACGATCCGGCCAACTATACCAACCGGTCAATCTATCCGATGCTGCATCTGATCCGCGAAGAGGGCCTGGAAGAGGTCCTGGCCCATTACAAAGACCCAGACGGCATTCCGGACCGAAATATCGCCTTTGCCCGGGAAAAGGGGCTGGCGTATTTGAAAATGCTGAGAGCCGCGTGTCTTTAGCCGCCAGACGAGAGAGCGCGTCCAGCCCGGATTTCTCAGGAGTCTCACGCCAAGGCGCCAAGCTCGCCAAGAAATACAAGAGGGTAGGGCTGGCATCCAGATTACCCGCCGGGTGGCTGCGCCAACGCTGATAACGCACTGAAAACCCTTGGCGAGCTTGGCGCCTTGGCGTGACAACTCCCCTTTCCCGGTTCACAGGCTCTGTCGGGGGCCAAAAAAAGGGGCCGCAGTGGCGGCCCCTGGCGTTCTCGTGTGACCCGGCCGGGGGGCGATCCCCCGGCCAGGCCGACTCTCAGGCGCCCCCGACGGCACTCCCGACGACCGGCGGCTTGGTCATGGGCTGGCTGCCGGTCGTGGCACCGTTGCCCTTGGGCGGCGTGGCGGACTGGTCGGTGTCCTCCGGGGGCTCGCGTACCGGGCGGCCGTTCATGATGTCGTCGATCTGGTCGCGGTCGATGGTCTCGAAACGCAGCAGCGCGCTGGCCATGGCGTGGAGCTTGTCCATGTTCTCCACGAGCAGGTCCTTCGAGCGCTGGTAGTTGCGGTCGATGATGATCCGCACCTCCTTGTCGATCGCCTCGGCGGTGTCGCCCGAGATCTGACGCTGCTGGGCCACCGAGTGTCCCAGGAAGACCTCGCCCTCCTCATCGGCGTAGGCCAGGGGACCCAGGTTGTCGGAGAGGCCAAAGCGGGTGACCATCTTGCGGGCGATTGCGGTCGAGCGCTCCAGGTCGTTGGAGGCGCCGGTGGTGACGTGTTCGGGCCCGAAGATCAACTCCTCCGCCAGACGCCCGCCGAACAGGCTGGAGATCTGGCTCTCCAACTGGCGCTTGCTCATGCTGTAGCGGTCGCGCTCAGGCAGGAACATGGTGACGCCGAGTGCCCGGCCGCGCGGGATGATGCTCACCTTATGCACCGGGTCGTGCTCCGGCACCAGGCGCCCGACGATCACATGCCCGGCCTCGTGATAGGCGGTGAGCTTCTTCTCGGTGTCCGACATGACCATGCTGCGCCGCTCGGCACCCATCATGATCTTGTCCTTGGCCTTCTCGAACATCTGCATGGTGACGCTGGTCAGGCCCGCCCGCGCGGCGAACAGGGCCGCCTCGTTGACCAGATTGGCGAGATCCGCACCGGAGAACCCGGGGGTGCCGCGGGCGATGGTGCGGGGCACCACATCATCGGCCAAGGGCACCTTGCGCATATGCACCTCAAGGATGGCGGTGCGGCCGCTGAGATCCGGCAGGCCGACGACCACCTGGCGGTCGAACCGGCCGGGGCGCAGCAGCGCCGGATCGAGCACGTCCGCCCGGTTGGTGGCGGCGATGACGATGATGCCCTCATTGCCGGCAAAGCCGTCCATCTCCACCAGCAACTGGTTCAGGGTCTGCTCGCGCTCGTCGTTCCCGCCACCCATGCCGGCGCCGCGGCGACGGCCGACGGCGTCGATCTCGTCGATAAAGACGATGCACGGGGCGCTCTTCTTGGACTGCTCGAAGAGGTCGCGCACCCGCGAGGCGCCGACGCCGACGAACATCTCCACGAAGTCGGAGCCCGAGATGCTGAAGAAGGGCACCTTGGCCTCGCCGGCAATCGCCCGCGCCAGCAGGGTCTTGCCGGTGCCGGGCGGCCCCACCATCAGCACGCCGCGCGGGATGTGCCCGCCCAGGCTGGAGAACTTCTGCGGGTTGCGCAGGAAGTCCACGAGTTCGCCGACCTCCTCCTTGGCCTCCTCGCAGCCGGCCACGTCGCGCAGGGTCACCTTGACCTCGCCCTCGGCGTGCTGGCGCGCGCGGCTCTTGCCGAAGCCGAAGATGCCGCCGGGTCCGCCGCTGCCCCCGCTGCGCCGCATGAACCAGACCCAGACGCCGATCATCAGCACGAAGGGCAGCCAGGCGGCCAGCATCTGCCCGAGGATACTCGGCTGGGCCGGGGGTTCGGCGCGGATGGTCACGGTGTTTTTGAGCAGATCGCTCACCAGCCCGGGGTCGCCCGGGTCGAAGGTCTCGAAGTGGCTACCGTCGGTGCGGGTGCCCTTGATGCGCTGATCCTGGATGCGCACCTCTTGGATCGAGCCGTCGCCGATTTCAGTGAGGAACTGGCTGTAGCTCAGGTTGCGCGACTCCATCTGGGTGGGTCCGTTCAGGCCGTTGAGCATCATCACCAGCCACAGGGATACGGCGACCCAGAGCAGTATATTCAGGTTCTTGGCATTCATGTTCCGCTAGGATCCTCAGCAAAAGGCGGCACCGCGCTGAATGACGCGGTGCAGTGTTGCGAACTACATCGGGGCAGGGGGGGCAAAACCAAAGGTGCGGGGTAGGGGGGCGCCGCCGGGTCGCGGGGCGCGCGGCCGCGGTGCGGCGTCAGGCGCCACCGAACAGGGTCGCGATCCGGGCCTGGATCGCTTGGGCGGCCGCGCGCGGATCGGCCGCGTCGCGGATCGGCCGGCCGATCACGATATAGTCGGCGCCGTTGCCAAAGGCCTGCTCGACCGTCACCACCCGCTTCTGATCG
Organism: uncultured Thiodictyon sp.; assembly: GCF_903946935.1. Classification (GTDB taxonomy): domain Bacteria; phylum Pseudomonadota; class Gammaproteobacteria; order Chromatiales; family Chromatiaceae; genus Thiodictyon. The sequence goes on along the minus strand of NZ_CAJAXH010000270.1, from coordinate 39,266 downwards.
TCCTCCGGGCGATTGTCGACCGGACGGATGCCGGGGGACACGACCAGGAATTGGGCGCCGAGGTCTGCGCGTAGCCGCGCCGCCTCCAGTCCGGATGAGATCACCCCGTCGCACCCCAGCCGCAGGGCCTTGCGGGCGCGCGCCAGTACCAATTCCTCCACGTCGCATTGGAAGCCGAGCGAGTCCAGATCGGTGCGGTCGAGACTGGTCAGCACCGTCACCGCCAGGATCTTGAGGTCGCGCTTCTCCCGCACGGCCGCCTCGAGCATGCTGTCGTTGCCATGGACGGTGGCGAAGTCCACCCCGCGATCACGCAGTTGGCGCACCGCCCGCCCCACGGTCTCGGGTACGTCGAAGAACTTCAGGTCGCAAAACACGCGCTTATTTTGGCCCAGGAGCCATTCGATCAGCTCGAAATAGCCGCCGGCCATGAAGAGCTCCAGGCCGATCTTGTAGAAGCCCACGGTGTCGCCCAAGTCGCCGACGAGGCGCTCCGCGGCGACGCGGTCAGGCACGTCCAGCGCGAGGATCAGTCGCTCGGCGACGGGTATGTCTTTGTTGGACAGCAGGGCGCTCATGGCTGAAACCTCGGGTGATTCTGACGCCGCAGTTTAGGCCCTCGCCTGCCCGCTGTCGACTTGGGCGGGGGTCGCGCGGCGCCCTGAGCGCACGTGTCAGGCCGGCACTCAGGGGCGCTTGTAGCCGTCGATCATCCCGCGCACCAGATTTTCCTTGTGTTGGAAGCTGGCGACGGCGACCCCGATCAGGTGCAGTGGGACCAGGGCCAGGGTGGCGTAGGCGAGGAACTCGTGGACATCCTTCCACGCGTGGGCACTCTGGGTGGCCAGACCGGTGAGCGTGGTCAAGATGAGTCCCAGGATGAGTAGGACGGCCATGGCCCCGCCGGTCGGGTTATGGCCCAGGTAGCGTTTCGGGTGCCCGCGCAGGACCTCCCAGGCATAGGCCTTGACGGCGGTGGGTCCGCGCACGAAATTCCACCAGCGGGCATGCCGGGGGCCGATCACACCCCACACCAGCCGCGCGGCGAGCAGCCCCATGATGAAATAGCCGACGGCGACATGCAGGTCCTCGAGCTCATCCCCGGTGAGGAAGGCGATCAGCACGGCGACCGCCAGGCTCCAGTGGAAGAAGCGCACGAAGGGGTCCCAGACGCGCACGCGTTCGGCGGTGGTACTTGGGTCGGTCATGGGTCAATCTCCTTAACGATGTGACGTCGCGCCGGTCGGCGCAGGCGGGACGCCAGAGTAGCCGCGCCTCCCGCCGAGGTCTGTATGGTAGCGCACCCTAATCCGGCTCCCGACTGAACCCCCGCGACGGCGGGGTCCAGCCCCGTTCGGTGCGGTCGTGCAATTGCATCCGGTCCGAGTTGAGCGCGTCCTGCAGGGTGCCGACATGCTCGCGGATGCGCGCCTGCAGCGCCAGATTACGGGCGATGTCGGGGTCTTGATCCCACAGGTCATACATCCCGGCGAGGCCCGCGGCCTCGTGGCGGCGGAAGGCGCGTGTCATCCGCTCGACCTTGTAGGGGTGCATCCCCAACTCCCGCAGGGCCGCGGCGCCCAGGCCGAGCGAGGTGTCAAAGACCTCGCGCACCGCCAGATCGGCCCCAGCCTGTTTGAGCAGATACAGGTGCCCCACATCGTAGGCCCGCGCCAGGATCCGGACCTGGGGATAGGTCCGCCGACAATAATCCACCATCTCGACCGCCCGGTCCCGATCGTCGATGGCGACGATGAAGAGCCGCGCCCGCGCGAGCCCCGCCGCGTGCAGCAGGTCCGGGCGGGAGGCGTCGCCATAGTAGCTCTTGATCCCCAATTTGCGCAGCAGGTCGATCTGGTCCGCCCGGTGGTCCAGCACCACAGTCTCGATCCCGGCGGCGACCAGCAGTCGGTTGACGATCTGGCCAAAGCGGCCGATCCCGGCGATAACCACCGTGCCCTCCTCCTCGATGGTGTCCGGCGCCGGCCCCTTGCCGTTGCGCAGCCGCGGGGCGATCAGCCGGTCATAGAGGATGAAGAGCGCCGGGGTGAGGAGCATCGAGAGCGCAACCACCAGCGACAGGGTCCGCGCCAGCCCGGTCGGTACCACGCCGTTCTGCACACAGAAGCCCAAGAGGACGAAGCCAAACTCACCGGCCTGGGCCAGGCTCAGGGCAAACAGCCAGCGGTCCCCCGCGCGCAGCCGGAACAGCCGCGCCAGCGCGAGCAGCACCAGCGCCTTGAGCCCCATGACACCCAGGGTCAGGCCGAGCAGGGTGGCGAAGTCGCCGAACAGTAACGGCAAGTCGATCCCGGCCCCCACGGTAATGAAGAAGATCCCCATGAGGATGCCCTTGAAGGGCTCGATGTCCGATCTCAGTTCGTGGCGGAACTCGCTGGTGGCCAGGATCACCCCGGCCAGGAAGGTGCCGAGCGCCGGGGAGAGTCCCACCAGGGTCATCAAGAGCGCGGTGCCGACGACCAGCAGCAGGGCGCTGGCGGTGAAGACCTCGCGCAGCCGGGATTCGGCGATATAACGGAACAGTGGGCGGGACAGGTAGTGCCCGCCCAACACCACGGTCGCCACCGCCCCCAACACCACCAGGGCATAGCCCCAGTTGGGCAGACCGGCCACCAGCCCGGCGGCGCCCTGGGCGGCCGAGTTGTCACCGGCCGCCGCGCTCAACCAGGCGGCCAGCGCGAGCGGTTCCGGCTGGGCCAGGAAGGGGATCAGGGCGAGCACCGCGATCACCGAGATATCCTGGAACAGCAGGACGGCGAAGCTCGCCCGCCCCCCCTCCGTCTTGGTCAGGCCCTTTTCGCTTAGGGTCTGGATGACGATGGCGGTGGACGACATGGCGAACACCAGGCCCACGGCCAGCCCCAGGCCCCAGTAGAGCCCGAGCGAGAATGCCAGCGCGGCGATCGCCAGCGCGGTCAGTCCGACCTGGAGTCCGCCGAGCCCGAGCAGCCGGCCACGCATCTGCCACAGGAGCTTGGGCTCGAGCTCCAGACCCACCAGAAACAGCATCAGCACCACGCCGAACTCGGCCACCTGCTGGATGTCTTTGGTCTCCGCGCCCACCAGCCCCAAGACCGGGCCGATCAGGATGCCGGCGATCAGATAACCCAGGACCGAGCCCAGGCCCAGGCGGTGGGCCACCGGGACCGCCACCACCGCGGCGGCGAGATAGACGAAGGCGTGAAACAGCATTCCCTCCATGGGTCAGGCCCCCCGGATGATCGCGTCGAGGTCGGCATTGAGCTTGGTCCTGGGGGCCGCCGCCGCCAGGTCCAGCCGATGATCGCGCAGGGCCTCGAGCACCCGCACCCAGTCGGCAATGTGTCCCGCCAGGCGCCCATCCTCCACCGCGGTACGGGCGCCGAACAGTGCGAACGGCGGCAGGAAGACCATGCCGCACAGTCGCGACATCTGCTCCAGGGGCGAGAGCAACTCGCGGATCGTCAGATGGTTGTAGCCGGCGGCGCAGTAGGCCGCCTCCGGCCCGCCGGCGGTCAGTGCATTGAAGAAGACCTTGCCTTGCAGGGCGGGGGCCGCGGCGTCGTAGGCGAACCCGCGCTCCAGGACCAGGTCCTGCCACTCCTTGAGGATCGCCGGGGTGGAATACCAGTACAGCGGATACATGAAGCAGAGGGCATCATGGGCCAGGAGGCGCTCCTGCTCCAGGTCCACGTTGAAGTCGAAGGTCGGATACTCGGCATAGAGGTCCACCAGGGTCACCCCCTCGACCCGGGCGGTCGCCGCGGCCAGGGGTCCATTGACCTCCGAACGCTCCAATGAGGGGTGGGCGAACAGCACCAGGATGCGGCGCCGACCGACCGCCTCGTCCACTTTGGTCGACCCTGGCGCGTTCGACATCGCGGTGCCCCCGAACAAGTTGCTGCCTAAAGCGGTGCAGCTTACCCAAGGATCGCGGTCGGGCATAGCCCCTTGGTCGGCGCGCCCCGGGACCCCAGGTCGTGCGGCCTCTGCTAGCAGCCTGTCGGACTTGATGGCGTAACCGATTGATTAAACAGGAAAACGACTTTTTGGCGCAAAAGAGGAAACTCTTTGCATTCAATCGGTTGCATCACTAAGTCCGACAGCCTGCTAGGCGCTGCTGCGGTATCCCGGCTAGCTGCGGCGAGCGTCGCCGGGTCCTCAGCGGCCGCGGCGGGCGTGAGCATCAGGGCGGACAGCAGGCACAGGGCGCGGGCAATCCTCAGTCTCATTTCAGCTGCGCCTCTATCCCATCCCAGTGCCTGTCCGTCACCATCACGAAACGACAACGCCCGTTGGAGAGGTTCGCCCACAAGCCGCCGATCAAACGGTCATCCGCCGCGGCCTTCCAGCGATCGGCGCCCTTGTATTCGACAGCCAGAATCGAGCCTGGCTGCCCCTGGGACTTCGGCAGTTGGCACACAAAGTCCGGATAGAAGCGCCCGTCAGCCTTCTGGAGAAAGAAGGAACTGCCCTCTCTCCGCACCAGGTTGCGAACCCAGAACTGGATATGGCCCTTTTGCGCCGCGATGTCCAGCCAGCAGGCGCACTCGAATTCCTCCTTGCTGTCGAAATCGCCAATGCGCCCGTAGAAGTGCCGGCGGAACTCAAAGCGCCCGAAGCGACCGTCGTAATCGCGACTCGGCGCATAGGCCTGGGCATGGAATTCAAAGGCATACTCGTCGACCACCGTCACACGCGACGCCGCATCATCCCCAAAGAGGGTTAGCTGAAAGGCCTTGCCGACTGCCTGCTTGCGCAGCTCCCGGATACGTGCCTCAAGACGGTTACGGATCATGAACTTTTGCAGATTGGCGCGCGCCAGTGTGCCATCATCGCGCTCCAGCAACTGCCCCAACCACGCGGCCACAAAGGCCTGCTTACTGGCGTGCGTCAGGGATGGTTCCGGCAGATTGGTACATAACCAGGTCGCCAAGCGTATCGCGTCCCAATGTTCAGGCTGATAGACCAGCCCCAGGTCGCGTTGCATTTCCTTTATGAAGCTAGACACGACCTTGCCACTGGCGTCGACATCGATTTGACCGCCTTCGGAGACCTTTAGGCCCGCATCCAAGGTGGCGATGTCCTCGCGCGTTGGTGCTGCATCGTACTGTCCCAAATCCCAGGGGTACTCCAACACCTCCGGATCATCGAATAATCTCAGCTCCCCCTGGACCCACAACGCCAGTTGCGGTACCCGCAAGCGCTCGCCGCGTTCAGCCGGTGTCTGGAACACCTCGATCGCCGTCGTGCGGCTGACTTGCGCCGCCGCCTCGATCGCCGCCGCTGCCGTCTGCGTCACGACCGCGGCCTTGAGCACCTCGGTTTCTTCCACCGTCAAGGGCGCGTTGATCGTCAATGTGTTGAGTTTGCCGTCCCATACCACCTTGTCGCGCACGGGCTTGGGCACACTCTTGAGGTTCGGCTTCTCCAACAGGGTGACGGGCACCGGATGGACGACCACGCGTCCCCCGTGCCCAGCCAAATCAAGCTGCCCCTGCCCATCCTTGGCCGCCCTGACGAACGCAGAGACCTCGCGTCGCTCGAATCCGGCACCGGCTACCAGACGATCACGCAATGCGCCGGCGGTGTCGGCAAAACTCGGCGACACGACGAAGGCATAGGACTGATTGAGCGCGCGCGCCACCCGATGACTGGCATCGGGTTGCCGTAATATACGTCCGAGCAACTGCTCCACCGCCGTCGCCGAATGCAGTGCGGCCATGCTCACCAGGATATAGGCAAAGGGACAGTCCCAGCCCTCGGCTAGGGCGCGCTGGGTGATGACGAACTTGACCGGGCAGTGTGGGTCGGCAATGCCCAGCTTATAGTCGGCATCGATCTGCTCGAGCCCCTTTTCCTCCCCGGTGGCCACCATAATCTCGTAGGCGGGGATACCGTGGTTGCCGATCAGCTCATCTCGTACCCGCTCAAAATCCAGCGTCTCGACCCCGGAACGGCGCGGCTCGGACTGAATCAGCACGATCGGCCGCAGATAGGGCGCACCAGTGCGCCGCTCCTCTTCCGCCAGTTTATGCAATGCCTCCCGCCGGCCGATGGCGTCGGCCAGGCATTGTTGCCAGTTGGGCTCGGTCTCCAGCACCACCGGCAACTTGATCATTTCCTCCGCCTTCAACTCGGCGGCGCAAACGCTATGCAACACATTGCTCGGGGTGCGCTCAAGGTCCGGCGTGGCGGTCAGTTCCAGCACCCCGCTGGGGCGGAAACGGGCCAGCATATTAAAGGCCAGTTCGGTGCGGCTGTTGTGCGCCTCATCGACGACGACGAACGGTCGACGCAGCCGCAGCATGTTGGCCAGCGAATAGGGGATGGTCCGGTCGGCGCCCTCCCCATCGGTCAGGAGTTCATCGCGCTGGGAGGGTGACAGATTATCGAAATGATGCATCAGCGTACCGCTGGACTGATACACCTTGCGGCATTCCTCCTCCTCCACCTGAAAGGCCTGCCGGGTCGCCACGATGATCGTGGTCGTGGTGTCCAGCGTTGCGCGGGTCAGGCTCCTGGCCTCATCCAGGTCCATCACGGTGATGGCGCCGGCCTCGCGCAAGGCGGTGTGATACGGGTGCCGCCGGTCCCTGAGACATTTGAGCGTCTGCTCGCGAATCGGCCGGCTGGGCACCAGCCAGAGGATGACACTGTGCTCACAGCGCAGCAGATGGGTGTTGACCAACGCGACGCTCTTGGCCGCCAGCCAGGTCTTGCCGCCGCCGGTGGGCACCCGCAGACAGAGATAGGGCATATCCGGCGGGAAGCCCGGCAGGGCATTATAGGCCAGGCCGCGCCCCCACAGGCGCTCGGTGACGGCCGTGAAGGCCAGCGAGGGCGACGGCAACTCATGACACGCCTTGAAATAGGCCTCGAGCGATTCGAGCACCTGCGACTGATAGGTCTTGGGGGCGAAGGTCGTCATGCTCACACGTCCAATGCGTAAGGGGTTTGCTTGAAGGTGATGCCCTCGCGCGCGGTGCGTGAGCCCAGCCGGTTGGCGGCGGCGTAGATCACCTTGGGGCCGGTGAATTTCGGCAGCGCATCAAAGACCGGACCGGTCAGCACATTGCCGCCGGCCGGCGCTGTGTCCTTCAGGATGCCGTTATAGAGCAGATAGATCGCAATGCCTTCATTGACGCCAATCAAGGGACCGTCGGCCGTCCCGGCATAACCGCTACCGGTCTCGGCGAACCAGACGAATTCTGCAAGCTGCGCGAATGTCACATCAGCGCGGATCTGGCCGGTGGCATCGAACAGTGGTTCGGCGGAAAGGCGGCAGAACTGGAAGCCCCCACCGAGGCCCTCGACGGCACTGCCCTTGGCGTTGGTGTAGCCCTGGGCGACACGCTTGACGCGCTCGGCGGTGACGCTACGGGCGATCTCTTGCTCCATCTCGACAAGGATGAACCGCCGATCACCGCCATCTTCCCCATTCTGCTTAATGACTGCATGAGCGCTAGTCCCGGAGCCCGCGAAGCTGTCGAGAATCATCGAATTCTGATTGGTGGCGATTTGTAGGATGCGCTGGATCAGGCGGGTAGGTTTGGGTGTCGCAAAATGTACGTCAACATTTAAGTTGTTCAGCTCTAGCTTGCCTTCCTGGTTATTCCCAGTTTCGTCGGCGGTCCAGAAACTTCTAGGAACGACCCGTTTTGCCTCCGTGAGAAATTTTTTGAGGCGTGGCTTTTCGGAAAGCCCATCGGCACCCCAATAAATCATGTTCTCCGCAACGTGTCGGTCATGGGTGGTCCTTTCGTAGGCCCAAACGCGCGTTCTACTTGGCCAGATTGGCTTACCAGTATGCGGCTGGCGAATTTCATAGTAAAGATTTGGACGTTCGTCCGCCGTCTTTGCACAGGTGTACGCTGAGGAGTTCCACGGCCCGCGGAGGTCATTATCCGGGTTTCGATAGTTACCGACTTGCTTATCGGTCATTACCAAACGATTTGGACGCCAGGATTCGATCCTCTTGGCGAAAACGATGATTGAATCCAAGTCGGTGCTGAAATATTTGGCATCATTGGCGGGAGACACCCGCTTATGCCACGCAATGGTCGCTACGAAGTTGTTGGAGCCAAATATCTCATCCATCAATAGTCGCAGCGTTGCAACCTCGTTATCGTCGATGGAAACGAAGATGGCGCCATCCTCCTGCAAGAACTCTTTCAGCAACACCAGCCGCGGATACATCATGCACAGCCAGCGGTCATGGCGATCCAGTGTCTCGCCTTCCTTGCCGACCACGTCGCCGAGCCAGCGGCGGATCTCCGGGCTGCTGACATTGTCGTTGTAGACCCAGCCCTCGTTGCCGGTGTTGTAGGGCGGGTCGATATAGATGCACTTCACCTGCCCGGCATAGCGCGGCAGCAGGGCCTTGAGTGCGTGCAGATTGTCTCCCTGCACGATCAGGTTGCCGCTGTCGGCGGGTCCGCAGGACAGTTCAGGCACCGGCTCCAGCAGCCGAAACGGCACTTCCCGGTGATGTCTGACGACGGCTTCTTTGCCGATCCAATTCAACGTAGGCATTCAGGTACTCTACAATAAAAAAATGCAGCTATCCCAGTGCAATTTCATCTGCGATGCTTAGCGCTTGCCGATAGACCGCATCACTCAACCAAAAGCCGGCCTGAGAGCGCAAGGCATCCAGGCTCGGACCGACAGCCGATAGCAACCCGCGCTCCTTTGCAAGCAATAGCACACCGACGACCCCATGGTCCGCAGACCCATCCGCTGCGCACGATGCCGTCCCTCGCGCTCGTCCATCAAGACCAGCGTGGCGCCGATCTCCAGACCCAGGGCGATAGTCGCCGATTCTCCGGCATCAAGGTCCTGGCTTAGCGCCAAGACCAGAGAGCGGTTCTGAACGTTGTGGCACTCCACCCAGGAGGCGGCAGCAACTTGAGCCCGGCCCGGCCAGTGATGCCCTCCCGCTGCAAGTTCCAGCTGCACAGCCTCGGCGATATGCACCCGGCCGAGCAGCCGCTCCAGCAACCCCATCGCTCCAATCGCGGCCAGATTGGTCAATGGCGACGTATTGCCGACGACCCCATTCATGACCCGGCCTGACGCAGGTCGTCCAAGATGGCTAAGTCTTCGGCGAGGTCCGATTCATCGTAATGCGGGGAGATGCGCCGGGTGCCCAGTAATTGGCGGAAGTCCCATAGCGACATTCCAGCGAGTTCCCGCGCCTTGCCGATGGACAGTCGCCGCTGGGTATAGAGCGCAAGGGCAAGCTCTTGCTTAATCTCCGGGACCGACAAGCGCGCAGATTCCAGGACATCCGTCGGGATTTCGATTTGGGCCACGGCCATTGGCTGCTCATTAGTTATGCGGGGGGGGTGTCGATCATCGCTCCGGCCAGCGGCGACCTCAGAAATCTCTCACGAAGACACAAAGGCACAAAGGTCTTCTTCTCCGTGTCTCCGTGTCTCCGTGTCTCCGTGAGAGAACAAGTATTAACGCGCCCCCCGCAGCCGCGGATCGAAGGCGTCGCGGACCACGTCGGCGAACAGGTTGGCGGCCAGGACCAGGGTGAACATGAAGAGGAAGGCGGCGGCCAGTGACCACCACACCACCGGGTCACGGGCCAATTCCAGGCGGGCGCTGTTGATCATGTTACCCCAACTGTTCATGGTCGGGTCGACGCCGATGTTGACATAGGACAGCACCGCCTCGGCCAGCACCAGACCGCTGAAGTCCAGCACCAGGGTGATCATGACGATGTGCAGCACATTGGGGAGGATGTGCCGCCCCAGGATGGCGAAATGGCCGACACCCAGGGCCACACTGGCCTGGACATAGTCTGCCTCCCGCAGCTTCAGCGCCTCCCCACGCAGGAGCCGGCAGAGCCCGGTCCAACTGGTCACACCGAGAATCAGGCACAGGAACAGCAGCCGCAGGTCGGCCCGCTGCACCAGGCTCTCGAAGGCCTCGGCATGATTCGCCATATAGACCTGGAGCATCAAGATGGCGGCGGCGATCAGCAACACCCCGGGGATCGCATTCAGTGTGGTGTAGAGATATTGGATGATGTCGTCCACCCAGCCCCGGAAATAGCCCGCCATGATTCCCAGCAGGACCGCCGCCGGCAGCATGACCAGGGTAGTGAGTGTGCCGATGACCAGCCCGGTACGGATGGATTTGAGCGCCTGGAAGAAAACGTCCTCGCCGACCTTGTCGGTGCCCAAAATGTGATACTTGAGCGCCAGTGTACCCGCAACGAAACCGAGTACCAGCATCGCCGCCAAGGTTCCGAGGACGGTGCGCCAGGGCACCTCGGTGCGAGCGGCGCGGGCCTGCGCGAACATGACCGACAGGGTCAACCCCCGTCGCCGCGCCTTGCGCCAGAGGATCGCCGCCACGATCGACCCCCAGACCGCCAAGCCTCCGATCAGCCCCCGCAACGCGGTGGCAACGATGTCCCACCCCCGTTGGCTCGGGTCCTTCAGGTGTTGTCCGCCGTATCGCAGTGGCGGGTAGTCCCGGATCACGCTGCCGTCCGGTTGGGTAATGGCCTCCTTGACGAACAGGTGAGTGGCGAAGGGCGCCGAGTAGGTCTTCTCCTGGCGTTGCCGCAAGGGGGTGGCCCAGGCGTCGAGTAGGCTCAAGACCTCTGGGCCGAATTGGCGCCCGGCGGGCTGACTGACTTGGTCGGCGAGCGGGAGGCGAAAATGGATGGTATCCAGGACCCCGATCAGGCAATAGCAGGCCAAGACCACCAGGGTACACATGCCGACCCGTGAGCGGGCGACCCGCCGCCAGGGGGCGCGCAGGTGTTCATGGCGGGAGGCATAGAGCGCGAAGCCGAGGCCAATGGCCAGCAGCAGGAAGACCAGTGCGTCGGTCCAGAGGATGACTGGCATGACGGGCATTATTGCAACCGCACCCGTGGATCGACCAAGGTATAGGAGATATCGGTCAGGATCAGTCCCAGGATATAGAGCACCGCACCCAGGAAGACCATGGCCCGCACGATGGCGAAGTCCTGATTGCTGATGGCGTCGATGGTATAGCTGCCCAGCCCCGGGATGCCGAAGAAGGATTCGGTGATCAGGCTGCCCATGAAGAGCAGCGGCAGCACCACCACCACCCCGGTGAGTATCGGAATCAGGGCATTACCCAGTATATGACGGAACAGCACCCGCCGCTCGGTGAGGCCCTTGGCGCGGGCGGTGCGCACATAGTCCTTGGAGACCTCCTCCAGGAAGAGCGTGCGATACCAGCGCGCCCCGGAGCCCACCCCGCCGATGAACCCGACGATGACCGGCAGGATGAGGAACTTCCACGCGTTCCAGCCGGTGTCGTAGCCGGAGATGGGCACCAGATGGAACAACTTACTCAGCAGGAACTGGCCGCCGATGATATAGAAGAGCCCGGAGATCGACATCATCGCCACCAGCAGCACCACCGCCCCCAGGTCCAGATAGGTGGCGCGAAAGAAAACGATAAAGAGGGCCAGGCTGACGTTCAGCGCCAGCCCCACCAGCAGCACCGGGACCGCAATCGCCAGGCTCGGCCACATGCGCTGCGAGATGTCATAGCCGATGGCGCGCCCGTTGTCCGACGAACCGAAATCGAAGGCGAAGAGCTTGACCGAACGCTGAAAGAAGATGGTTTGAGTGACCTTGGCGAGGCCCGGCGCCGCCTCGTTGAAGAGCAGGGGTTGGTCATAACCGTGCTCGCGCTTCCAATTGGCGATGGCCGCCGCTGTCACCCGCTTCTCGCCCAGTTGCATCCGCGCCATCTCATCGGGCGTGTTGAGGACGAAAAACAGGACAAAGGTCAGTAGGTTCACCCCGATCAGGATCGGGATGGCATAGAGCAAGCGGCGCAGGATATAGGCGGTCATAGTGCGGTACTGCGTTCGCGCCGCCGCACCATCCAGAGGGCCGGCAGCACCAGGACGAGGCCGAGCCCCAGGAGCCCCCAGAGCGGCCAGAGGATGGGCGGATTCCACTCGCGGCGTAGACGATCCCGCAGCACCGGATCGACCCGTCGGTATTTCAGCGTGTTATTGGCCATCTTGTTGGGGTTGGCATTGAATAGCCACTGGTGATGTAGACTGAATCCCTTGGGATAAAAGCCCCAGAGCCAGGGGGCGTCGCGGCGGGCGATTGCCATCATCTGGTCCACCACCGCCTGGCGTGCGGGGCCATCCTCCATATATTTCATCCGATCGAAGAGCGCGTTGAATTCGGGGTTGTCGTAGTTGGATGCATTCTCGCCCTGGTGCTCCGCCTTGCTGTTTGGCCCGTAGAGCAGAAAGAGGAAGTTCTCCGGGTCCGGATAGTCCGCGTTCCAGCCCCACATATAGACCTGGCCGGTCCCGTTCTGCATCTTTTCCTGGAAGCGGTTGTAGTCGGTGGAGCGGATGACGAGCTCGATGCCCAGCTTATCGAACTGCTTGCGCATCCAGGCGAGCCGCGACTTGTCATCTGGCCCGGTGGCCACCGCCTCATAATTGATACTGAGTGCGCGGCCGGTCTTGGCATCGCGCCCGCCGGGGTATCCGGCCTGCGCCATCAGGGCGCGTGCCTCCTCAATCCCGCGGCGTACCGGGCGGCCGTCTTGCCATTGATAGACATAGGGGTTGATCCCGCCCTCACCCTCGCGATAACCGCTGATCCCGGGCGGCAACGGCCCCTGGGCGATCAGTCCGCGGCCGTTGGCGAAGATGGAGACGAATTCCTCATAGTCCACCGCAATCGAGATCGCGCGGCGCAGCAGCCGTGCCTGCTCCGTATAGCCGCCCACCACTGGGTCCAGCATATTGAAACCCAGGTAAGAGATCGAGGTCTCCACCGAGGTCAGCAGCGCGATACCCCTGGACTTCATCTCATCGGTGAGGCTGGGGCCGCCGTCGCCGCCGATGCGCACCGCCTGATCGAAGGCGTCGGAGGAGATGCCGGACGAGTCGTAATAGCCCTGGACGAACTTGTTCCAGCGCGGGATATCCTCCTTTTCCAGGCTGTAGATGGCCCGGTCGACGAAGGGCATGGGCCGGCCGGCGTCCTTGAGCAACCCGGCCGCGGCGTCCCCCGGCATCCCCTGGGTGGGGAAGGTCTCGCCCCAGAAGTTGGGGTTGCGTGACAGCACCATCCGCAGGTTGGGGTTGTTCTCGGTCAGCATGAAGGGGCCGGTGCCGACCGGATACCAGTCGAGCACGATGTTGCGCTCCTGCATGCCGGGCTGGGCGTAGAACAATTCCGCCTCCCAGGGCATGGGGGCAAAGAATGGCATGGCGAGCCAGTAGACAAACTGTGGGTATTTGCCGATGACACGGATGCGCAAGGTCAACGGATCGACCACCTCCACCCCGTCAAGGCGCGCCTCGCGCAGGGCCTGGACGCGCGCGACCGGGTCCAGCGTGTCCGCCGCCGCGAGCCGCTCGCCCAGTTCCCTGAAACCCAGGATATGCTCCTGCATCACCCCGGCAATCGGCGAGTGCAGCCAGGGCGCGGCCAGACGCTTGATCTGGTGTGCAAAGTCAGCCGCGGTGAGCTCGCGGGTGCCGGTGTCGGGGAAATCGGCCAGGCGGTTGATGCCGCGCAGGTCTGACGCGGTCAGTCGGTGGTAGCGCGGCGCGCCCGAGCCGTCGCGGGCGAAGGCCGGGTGTGGCTGGAAGCGCACCCCCGGGCGGACGTGGATCAGGTAGTCGCTGTAGGCGATCTGCTCGGCCGGGGCCGTATCCGGCAGGGCCTGGCCCTGGGCGTCGATAAAGTGTGCGACCGGCACCTGCGTGGCGGACAGGGGGGCCAGTTGGTAGGGCCGCAGCAACAACTGGTACTGGAGCGGGGGCTCGTAGACCTGGGCGAGAAAGGCATACTCGTCGGCGGAGTAGGAGCGCACCGGGTCCAAGTGCTTGGGGCGCTCGCTGAAGGAGGCATAGAGTGTGTTGGTCAACCCCTCGCCCGCGGGGTAGGGGTCATTCCAGGGGGCCTTGCCGCAGCCGGCGAGCGGCAACGCCAAGGACAGTGCGAGCAGTGCCGCGCCCACGCGCATCCGCGCCGAGCGGCCGCCAAGCGCCCGTGGCCCACCTGCCGCGGGGCAGGCTGGCACCGGCCGACAAGTTTCGGTAGTGTTATGGGTTCCCATAGGGTGCCATGATCGCACGGGACACGGCGCCGCCGAAAGCCGCACCGCGCCCCACCAGCACACACCCTGCGCCCGACACTCACCGACCACCACCACGGAGCAACGACGACCCATGGGCTTCCTACAAGACAAGCGCATCCTGATCACCGGCGTGGCCAGCAACCGCTCCATCGCCTGGGGCTGTGCCACCGCCATGCACCGGGAGGGCGCCCAGATCGCGCTGACCTACCAGAACGACAAGCTCAAGCCGCGGGTGGAGGAGTTTGCCTCCCAGTTGGGCTCCGATATCGCCCTGCCCTTGGACGTCGGCAGCGACCGGCAGATTGCCCACTGCTTTGCCGCCCTGGAGGAACGCTGGGATGGGCTGGACGCCATCGTCCACGCCATCGCCTATGCCCCCAAGTACGAACTGGAAGGGGACTATGTGGACGCCCTGACCCGCGAGGGCTTCAACACGGCCCACGAGATCTCCTCCTACAGCTTCTCTGCCCTGGCCAAGGCCAGCCGGCATTTGATGGAGGGCCGCAACGGCTCGCTGCTCACCATGAGCTTCCTCGGCGCCCAGCGGGCCGTACCCAACTACAACGTGATGGGGCTCGCCAAGGCCAGCCTGGAGGCCAATGTCCGCTATCTGGCGGCCTCACTCGGCCCGCACGGCACCCGCGTCAACGCCATTTCCGCCGGACCCATCTACACCCTGGCCGCGGCCGGCATCTCCCACTTTCGCGCCATGCTCAATCAGGTGGAGAAACACACCCCGCTGCGGCGCACCGTGACCACCGAAGAGGTGGGTAACGCCGCCGCCTTCCTGTGCTCGGATTTGGCCAGCGGTATCACCGGGGATGTGCTGTACGTCGATACCGGGTTCAACATTCTGGGCCTGGGGTAGGTCGCAAGGGGCGTTGATCCTCTCGTGACACCGCTCCAGCGGTGTCACGCATGTGTTGGGCGCTGTGCGCCCCGAGGCGACCGGAGTTATGCAAAATGTTGTATCCCGTCTACATCCATCTGGGCGACGCACAACACGCGCATGGGGTGACGATCCCTGATTTCCCCGGATGCTTTTCGGCGGCAGATGATTGGGAGGCACTGCCGGCCCAGCTCCAAGAAGCGATCGAGGTCTATTGCGAAGGTGAGGACCTGGTCATCCCGCCGCCGACTCCGTTGGAGGAAGTGGCGACGCGCTCAGAGTATGAAGGGGGTGTCTGGCTACTGGTGGATATCGACCTTGCAAGACTGAATCCCAAGGCAATCCGGCTCAATATCTCACTACCCGAGTCCTTGGTACGGCGCATCGATGACTACGCAAAGGCACATCACCTGAGCCGATCGGGCTTTCTGGCCCGGGCGGCATCGCAAGCATTGGAGCAGTAGCGAAAAAATGCCTTAACTAGAGTGTATTTTGCTTATCTGGCGCTCCTAAACACTCGTGCCTGGCTACCTTGCTTCATTTTTGAAATTGCGGCGTTTACAGAATATGCATAATCAAACATTTAGCTCTGGTAAAAATTTTCACTTAAATGCGTGCGTCGGTGAAAATTCCGGCCTTTCAGATAATCGTTACGGATATTCGCGTGGATTCTCCGACGCCGTACGCGTATTGCTTTCGGCGGCAATCAATGGCAACTATCGTGATTTAGTGACCGGAGAAGAATCGGCCACTATGATTGATGGATTAATCTATCCAATTTGTTTTTGCGCTAGACACCACATTGAGCTTTTTCTAAAGGGGCAGATTTTAGTTGTATCCGGTATACGAGGACAAACCGAACACATATCAAGCGAACATAGCCTTAAAATACTTTGGGATATATTTTACGATCATTGTAAAAAGACAGATCGACGTCTAACAAAACTAGCAACCCCAATAATTGATTTCATTACGGACTTCGACCAATTGGATCCTAATGGCCAAGTATTTCGCTTTGCATACGACAAAGAAGGAAATGAACATCTAAAAAGTCAACACACAATTAACATTGAAAACTTTAGAGTTCGCTTTAACGCTCTATCAGACTTAGTTGAAGAGTTCGAAATTCAGAGCGAACTTATTAGCCTTGAGTATAATTGCAACACCTTTAGCAAAGAACTTTCGAGAACTGAAATTGAGGAATTAGCGAACCTACTTCCCGCACGCTCAGAATGGAATTCGGATGCCTTTATCAATGCAAAAAAGAGCTTTATGGAAAAATACAGCTTATCTAACAGAGCGTTTAGTCGCGCGATTGCGATTATCCAGAAGAGTCGAGAGTTTTCTATCAAAATTGGCATCGAGATTCCGATTTCAGAAATAACGTCCGACGTTTTTTGTCGCCTTAAGCGCATAGCATCAAAAGCAGAATCTTCAGATATTCTGTCTCGCGAAGAGTGGAGCGCCTTATATGCCGTGTGCGAGATTGGCCATTCATTTAGATATTCAGATGGTTACGATCAAATATACGAGCGAGCATTGTCTGAAATGTCAGAAAGCTGCATCTCCCCCTCCGACGTTTTGCGCAACACAACCGCTCGGAATGATCGGTTCCGCATCGGCTTAAACAAACTGGGCCAAATTTCTTTACTAGAGAGCTTTAATGCCATTTTCCCTAAACAGAATTGATTCGCAAAGATTGAGCGCCGTAGGTTGGGGTGAGGAACGAACCCCAACCTACCGATCTCGACCGAACTTTTAATCCCCGCCAGGAGCATCAGCGATGAGCGTAGCCGAACAAGTGTTACTCGAGAAGATCAGGCAACTACCACCGCAACGACTGGCGGAGGCGGAGGATTTCGCCGATTTCTTACGCACGCGCGAGGACGATCGGCGCCTCACGCAAGCTGCCGCCAGGGCGGGCGAAGCAAGTTTTGCGGCGGTATGGGACAATGACGAAGACGCTGCTTACGATCGGGTATGACGGTGGCATACACCTTCGGCGACGTCGTATTGATGGCGGTTCCGTTCACCCTAAGCCCGGGAATTGCTCACGCCAAGGCGCCAAGCTCGCCAAGAAATACAGCCGGGAGTTCCACTATCCAGATCACCCTCCGCGTGACTGGCGCAAAGCGAATAACGCCTTGGCGAGCTTGGCGCCTTGGCGTGACAACTGCTCTTTCTGGGTTCACCGATCAGTCGGGCGCCAAGAAGGTGAATCTGGCTTGAATGGGGCAGTCTGCTCGACTCAGCGAGGCGCCCTATTTTGACCTACGTCCCTTGCTCGCCCTTCCCGGCAAGCAAGGCGCCCCCTTGCATCAACTCCCGCCGCGATTCAGCCAGGCTGAAATCTTACCGATCCATTCATAGCCCACCGGATCATCCGGACACTGTGAAATGCCGCATTCCAATAAGGTCGAGACCAGGTTGGCGGCAATCAGCAAGGTGAACACCACCAGCACCATGCCGGCCAACCAGCCGTGCCGGCGCCGGGCGGCAGCACCGTCCGTACTGTTGGGGAGACTGAGCAGCACGGCCACGCCAACGATAATCCCGACGAAGGTGATGAAGGCCCAGGTGTAATAATGCAGGCCTAAGAGCGGACTACCGAAGCCCGGATCGCCGGGTGCAATATGCAGCAGGACCTGTCGCATGGCCACGGCCGCCCCGACCAGTGCCGCCATGATCGCCAGGCCATAATGCAAGGGTCTGACGCCAAAGCGTACATTGAGCAGGAAGCCCAATCCGGCAGCCCCCAGCGCCGCGCGCTGCAGTAGGCACAGGGGGCACGGCAGTTCACCAAACACCAATTGATCGACAAAGGCCGCCACTAATGCCGTCGAGATCAGGACCAATGCAAGCACATTCAGCCGAACAACCCATACCGATGCAGGCATAATAACTCCGGGAATCATTGAACCGATCAATACGCGGACCTACAGACTGATCGGCAGTTGATCGGTCATGTGATGAACCAACAACCCGCCGATCACCACAATCGTCACGAAGCCGGCAATGACCCCAGTGGCACGCGCACCACTCAGGATCGACACCGCAGCAATCAGACACAGCAGGAAGGTAATGTACATGGGGATTCCTTACGCTTGAGGATGACCTGAGTGGATTCCCGCCGGGATCCGCCGCGCCGCCTTGCTCGCCGTTGCGGTCACCGCCATTCGAGTCGCAGAGCGCCCAGCACCTGCGTGACACCGCAAAGCGGTGTCACGAGAACGGTTGAGGTTGGCTTGTCTCACCTCAGATGAGGATCTCATCGGCATGCAAAAGGTCGCCGAACAGGTCCTTCTTGATCACTTCCCAATTGCGGCGGGCCTTGGCCGCGGCGCCCAGGATATAGCGGCGGGCGATGAAGACCTTGCGGCTGTCCTGCTCCGCCTCGTCCATGAGCAGCCAGCCGGTGTAGAGATAGCTGTAGATCTCCACCAACTCCTTGGCGGCGATGCTTTGGAACTGCTTATCGGTCTTGTCCCCGACATACTTGAGACAGTCGAGGAAGAGCGCCCGCATCTCCTTCAGCTCATCCGCGAGGCGCGCCAGGTTGCCGGAATTCTCCTTTTGTTCCCGGGCGGTGAAATGGTCGGCAAAGATATCGTTGATGACCCCGCCGACCGCCGCGACCAGCTGCAACTGCGAGGTCCCTTCATAGATATTGGTGATCCGCGCATCGCGCGTCAGGCGCTCGACATTGAACTCCTTCATGTAACCGGTGCCGCCATGGACCTGCAAGGCGTCATAGCTCACACGATTCGCGTTCTCGCTCAACACATACTTGGCCATCGGGGTGAGCAGCGCGGCCACCCGGATGGCCTCCTTGAGCTTGGCAGACTCGGCCGATGAATCCTTGCCCGCCGCCTTGAGCGAGTCGATCTTCTCCTCCAGCTTATTGCGCAGGTCCACCCAGTGACAGGCGGCGTAGAGCAGCGAGCGATCGCTCTCGATGGTTACCCGCATATCCATCAGCAGGTTAGTGACCACCGGGATATGGTAAATGGCCTTGCCGAACTGCTCGCGCGCCTTGGCATAACTCAGGGCCTCCTCATAGGCCGCCTGCGAAATACCCAGACCCTGCGCGGCCACGCCCAGGCGGGCGCCGTTCATCATGTCCATCACATACTTGATCAGGCCAAACTTACGCTTGCCGATCAGCTGCGCCGGGGTATCGTTGAATTGCAGTTCGCAGGTGGGCGAGCCGTGGATGCCCAGTTTGTTCTCAATGCGCCGGATCTGCACATTGTCTTTGCCATAGCAGGCAAACAGACTCAGGCCCCGGCCGTCCTTGGTGCCAGGTTCGGAACGGGCCAGCACCAGCAGGATCTGCGCGTTACCATTGGTGATGAAGCGCTTCACGCCCTTGAGCCGCCACTGCCCGGACTCATCCTGATAGGCCGTCATATTGACCGCCTGCAGGTCGGAGCCGGCGTCCGGCTCGGTCAGCACCATGGCGCCGGTGGCCTCGCCGCTGGCGAATTGCGGCAGGAATTCCTGGCGTTGCGCCTCGTCGCCGTATTTGTTGATGGTCTCGGCGATGTCCTGTAGACCGAACAGGTTCATCAGCGAGGCCTCGGCCCGCGCCACCATCTCAATCGCCATAGTATAGATGGTGGTCGGGCAATTGAGTCCCCCATAGCGTCGCGGCAGGGTAAACCCCATCAACTCGGCCTGGGTCAGCTTTTCCAGGGCCTCCTGGATGCCCTTGGCATAGGTGACCTTGCCGTCCGCAAAATGACTACCCTCTTCGTCCACGGCCGCCGCCTGCGGGGCCACGGTGTTGGCGGTGATATCGCCGACGATCTCCAGCACCTTGCGATAATTATCCAAGGCGTCCTGGTAGTCGGTGGGTGCGAAGTTATAGCTAGCGGCCTCGGTATAGCCGTGCTCGGCGATGTCGACCACCTCCTGGAGTTGCAGGCGGTCGAAATGAAACAGCAGATCGGTGTTGTCGGTGAAATAGTTGGCCATGGCTCTGCTACTTTAGTTTGTGCTTGTAGGCGTCGATGAGCATCGGGATCACGTCCATCGCCTCGCCGACGATGCCGTAATGGCAGACGCCGAAGATCGGCGCGTCGGGATCGGAGTTGATGGCAATGATCTTATTGGCGTCCTGCATACCGGCCCGGTGTTGGATGGCCCCGGAGATGCCGCAGGCGATATAGAGCTTGGGGCGTACGGTGACACCCGTCTGGCCCACCTGCCGGGCATGATCGATATAACCGGCATCCACCGCCGCCCGGGTGCCGGCGACCTCGCCGCCGATGAGCCGGGCCAACTCATAGAGTATCTGGAAGTTCTGGTAGTTCCCCATGCCGTAACCACCGGAGACGATGATGGGAGCGGCCTTGAGGTTGACCTTGCTCTCCTCATGATGCCGGGCAATGATGCGCACGAGTTGGTCGGCCGCCACCGGCGAATAGGGAACCGGGGTGATCCGTCCGTCCACCGGTTGCGCCAGCGGGACCTTTTCCATGACCCCCTCGCGTACCGTGGCCATCTGCACCGGCGAATCCGGGCAGATAATGGTGGCGATGATGTTGCCGCCGAAGGCCGGGCGAATCTGCAACAGGAGTTGCGCGTAGTCCTTGCGCAGATAGGTGACGTCTGAAATCTGGAGGTCCGTGCAGTCGGCGGTCAGTCCGCTGCGGGTATGGGAGGCGACCCGGGGGGCCAGGTCCCGGCCAATGAAGGTCCCGCCAAACAGGAGGATGCGCGGCTGATGCCGATCCACCAGCTCGCTTAGGATGCGGCTGTAGGGCAGGGTGTTGTAGTGTTGCAGGTCCGGATGATCCGCCAGCAGGACCTCGGTGGCGCCATAGCGAAAGGTCTCCGCGGCCAGGGCCTGCACGTCGTGCCCGAGGAGTACCGCCTTCAATTCGCCATTCAGGCTTTCGGCCAGCTTACGGCCCTTGGAGAGCAGTTCCAGACTGACATCGGCCGGCTGGCCGTCGCGCTGCTCGATAAACACCCAAACCTGTTGCTGATTATCTTTCATAGGGGTTATCCGAAGATGTGGTCTTCCATCAGTTTATCGATCAGCGCGTACATCCCATCCTTGTTGGCGGGGATGATTTCGTGTGTACTCGCGCCCAATACCACTGACTCGATCTTGTGGACCTTGGTCGGCGACCCGCCGAGCCCGCAACGGGCCGGCTCGACATCCAGATCGTCTGCGGTCAGGGTGGGGATAAAGAGACCCTTCGAGACATACTCCTCCTTGAGCTGATCGACATACAGCAAGGAATTGCCCTCGGTCATCTTTTCCAGTTCCAGCAGGGTATGGGCATTCTTATAGGCCATGACCCGCTTGGCCCGGAATGGCCGGGGCGTGGCGGCATCCTTGACCACCGTGATCAACAGTGGCAGGGTCCCCTCCAATACCTCGAAGCCGTTATCGACCTTGCGTTTGACGGTGATCTTATCGCCCTGTGCCTCCATGATCTCCTCGGCATAGGTGATCTGCGGCAGCCCCAGCTTTTCGGCGGTTTGCGGACCCACCTGGGCGGTGTCGCCGTCGATCGCCTGGCGACCGGCAAACACGATATCGTAGGGCGCCATCTTACGCAGCGCCTCGGCCAGGACATAGGAGGTGGCCAGGGTATCGGCGCCGGCGAATTTGCGGTCGCTCACCAGCACGGCCTCATCGGCCCCCATATAGAGGCAATCGCGCAGCAGGTCCGAGGCCTTTAGCGGACCCATGGTCAGCACCCGCACGGTGCCGCCGTAGCGATCCCGCAACTGCAATGCCAATTCCAGCGCGACCTTATCCTCGGGATTGAAGATGGTGGGGAGTTTACTGCGATTGACGGTACCGTCGCTCTTCATGACCTGGCCGGAGATATTGGCCGTGTCAGGTACCTGTTTGACCATTACGATGGAATGGTAGCTCATGGTCTGCCTTATGATGTGCTGCGGGAGTCATTGGATCATGATACCACCGGGGCCAGCGGGGCTGAGAAAGCGCAAGGGGGTGGTTACATTGACCGAAAAAAACTAACCGGCCAATTCTACCTCATTTTTTTCTGGAGCGGGTCGCCGACCTTGACCTCATTGCGACCAGCAGTCATCGACCGGTCGGGGCGCGATTATCGCCGCGGCGGGCGGGATGCCAGCAGCAGCACGCTTGGATGGGCCGCGCCGAACAGCGCAGACCACACCAGGTCGCCGAACGGCACCCCGAGCACCGAGCGGCCGCTCCAGCAGGCGCGCGTAGGCGCGCCGACGGCGCTCGGCCGTGCCGGACACCTGACCGAACATCGGCAACTCGACGTTCTCCAACGCGGTCAGGGTTGGCACCAGGGCGTAATCCTGAAACACGATACCGATGCGCGCCGCGCGCAGGCGGGACCAGGCCGCGGCATCCGGCACCTCCTGGCCGGCGAAGCGCACCCGTCCATAGGACGGCCGGTCGAGCCCGGCCATCAAGCCGAGGAGGGTGGTCTTGCCCCCGCCGCTCGGGCCCTCGATCGCCAACCCCTCTGCAACAGGGGCGCGCGTGGGTCGTCGGCCCCAGGTGCCGCCGCGACCAACGAGCAGGCGAAGGCCAACACGAGGGCGAGACCGCCGCCGCGCCGATGTGCGGGAATGGGGGGGCGGCGCCAGTCATCCGGGTTCTCCAGTCCGGTCTGCGGACCTGGGCCGAATGCCGAGCCCGGCCAGGACCAAATCGGTATCGGAGAGGTCGCCGATGACGCGGCGCACCGGCAGGGGCCAGCGGCGGATCAAGGTTGGGTTCGCCATGATCTGGTCCTCATTGGCGCGGTCCGGGCGCTCCAGCACGTCGATGATCTCGACCCGATAGCGTCCACGCAGCTGGTCGTCGCAGAGTTTCTTGAGATTGATGACGGCGTCCAATGAGCGTGCCGTATGCCCCAGAATATAGAGATGCAAATCCCAGAACTCGTCTGGGGCGTCGCCACACCCGGCGACCTCTTCGCGCAGACCATTGACTGCCATGTTTTCCTCTGCTGGATGATGCGCGTCTCACGCCCGCTCAAGCGCGCGGCCGGGGACGCTGATACTGTTCGGCAAGCAAGCCCATAACCACCCTCAATGAGGGGCACATCGCCCCGCGTCAATCCTCCAAGACGCCAGGCGTGGGTAGCTCGGGCCCGAGGTCGATGTCCAACGCACGCCCCAGTGCGGCCAGGATTTCCTGGGCGCTGTCCCACTCGAAGCAGCCGAGCTGGTGTTCCAATTGGGCCACCAGGGGGGACCAGGCGCCGGCGCCCAGTGTAACCTTAAGACCGGCGAGGCACGGCGCGGCCGCCATGTCACAGTGGCTCACCAGCGTCGCCAGTTGCCGCAGGACCGGCCCGAGGCGATCGGGGTCCAAGACCTTGGGGTCGTCCGCCACGGGTGCGGGCGGCAGCCGGGCCAGGCCGGCCAGGACCGGCGTCAAGGCCGCCTCCAAGGCCTCCAGGTGGGTGGGGATCAGTTCCAGCGCCTCGCGCTTCAGCGCATCCTCCAGCGCGGCCGCGGCGCGCGTCACCACGGCCATCGCCCGCGCGATGGCGCCGATGTCCGCGACGGCGCCGGACCCGAGCGTTCCCGCGTGGGGGTCGAGCAGTTCGGTCAGGGTCGCGATCAGGGCTGACTCATTGATCGGTTTGATGAGCACACCGTCCACCCGGGCGTCCCCGGCCAAGGTCATGGCATCTTCCCGGTCATGGGCGGTGACCATGAGGATCACTGGGGTCTGCGCCAGTCGGCTGTCGGCCTTGAGCCACCCGGCCAACGCGATGCCGTCCAGACCCGGCACCCGCCAATCGGTGAGGACCAGATCGAAGGTGGTGTCACGCCCGGCCGCCGCCGCCAGCACCTGTCGGGCCGCGGCGCTGGAGTGTACCGCCACGGCGGCTACATCATGGGCGCCGAGCATGGCGGTCAAGGCCTTGCGGATGGCCTGGTCGGCGACCACCACCAGCACCCAGGTGCCGGCCAAGGGCCGCAGTCCAAGGCGCGGCGGCGGGCCGTCGAGCGCGGCGATCCCCAAGGTGACGGCGACGGTCACGGTACTACCCCGCCCGGGCACCGTCTCCACCTCGACCCCACCGCCCATCAACTGCGCCAGCTGCCGGCAGATCGCCAGCCCCAGACCGGTCCCACCGTAACGGCGGGTGTGGGAGCCGTCGGCCTGGGCGAAGGCCTGGAACAGCCGCTCCACCTGTTCCTGGACCATGCCGATCCCGGTATCGGAGACCGCGAACCGCAACTGCACCGTGGCCGCCGTCACCGCGGCCGGCGTCACGCGCACGACGATCTCGCCGTGCTCGGTGAATTTCACCGCGTTGGCGGTCAGCTTCGTGAGGACCTGGCCCAGTCGCAGGGCGTCTCCCACCAGGCAGCGGGGCGTCTGCGGGGCCACCGCGACGCTAAAGGCCAGGCCTTTCTGTTGGGCCTTCAACGCCATGACATCGGTGAGGTCCGCCAGCAGCCCATCCAGTGAGAAGGGCGCCGGGTCCAGTACCAGTGTGCCGGCCTCGATCTGCGAGAAGTCCAGGAGGTCGTTGATGATGCCCAGCAGCGCACGGGAGGCGGCGTCGATCCTGGCCAGATAGTCTCGCTGTTGCGCGCTCAGTGCGGTGCGCAGGGCGAGGTAGGTCGTCCCCATGATGGCATTCATGGGGGTGCGGATCTCATGGCTCATGTTGGCGATGAACTCGCCCTTGGCGCGATTGGCCACCTCGGCCTGCGCTTGGGCGATGACCAATGCGTCCTGGAGCTGCCGGCGTTCGGTGGCGAAGCGTTGCTCGGCCGCCTGCCACCGCTGCGCATGGCGCCGATTCAACCACAATACCGCCCCGGCGGCGCCCATCAGCAAGCACAGCAATTGCAGAACCATCAAACGACCCACATCACAGTCACCCGCCATCCGACCCAGTTCAGCGCGCCTCGTGCTCGCGCCGGTCGGCCCGGCCGATCAGGGCCGCACAGGCATCCAAATCGAAATTATAGGCCCAAGCCCCCAGCGTCGTCCGCAGCCCCGCATTACGTTCGCCGAGCTGTGCCGCCAGGGCGCCGATGCGCCCGAAATCGCCCAGACTGACGGCCTCACGCAGACCGGCGCGCCATGCTGCGGGAAGGGTGGCCAGGTGAGCGGCCAGTGCTTCGTCAGACATCTGGACCGCCGGTACCCGGGCTTCCACGGCCCGGATAAACCGCAGCCCCGCGCGGCGCTCCAGGATGGCGAACAGTTCCTCCGCCAGGAACGGCTTGCGGGCGAAGGCGTCACAGCCGCAGGCCAGAAAGCGGTCGCGGTATTCGTTGAAGGCACTGGCGGTCAGCGCCACGATGAGGGTCCGCACCGCCGCGGGCCGCGCCGCCATGCGCGCCTTGATCTCTCGGGTGGCCTCCTCGCCCGACAGGATCGGCATCCGCATATCCATGAAGACCACATGGGGCTGCCACTGCTCCCACAGGTCCACCGCGGCCGCACCGTCGGCCGCCTCCCGCACCGCGAGCACGGCCGGTTGCGGATTCAACCCCTCCAGCAAGGCCCGTAGCGGCCCCCGATTGTCCGCCCGATCATCCACGATCAGCACCCGGCAGGCCGGCTGGCCGGGCACCAGACCGATGACCGGGCGGTCGCTCCGCTCGGGAGTCGGTTCGGCGGCACCCACCGCGGGCAACGCCAGGGTGAAGGAGAACGCGCTCCCCCGGCCGGGCGTGCTCTCCACGCTCAGTTCACCGCCCAGGAGGCGGACCAATTGGCGACACAGGGTGAGCCCGAGGCCGGTCCCCTCCTGCAAGGCCCGGCCGCTGGCGGTCTGGGTGAAGGGTTCGAACAGTCGTTCCAACTCGTCCGGGGCGATCCCCGGCCCGGTGTCGGCGACGCAGAACCGGACCCGCTCCGGGTCGACGGTGGCGACCCGCAGCACGATCGACCCCGCGCTGGTGAATTTGACTGCATTGCCGACCAGATTGAGCAGGACCTGGCGGAGCCTCTGGGCATCCCCGCGCACCAGCGGGGGGAGCGGCGGCGCCTCGACGGCGAGGCTCAGTCCCCGCTCCCGCGCCCGCGGCTGGAAGACCTCCGCCACCTCGGCCACCAGCCGGTGCAGCGCGAACGGGGCGGCCTGCGGGGTCATCCGGCCGGCCTCGATCTTCGCCAGGTCGAGGATGCCGTCGATGAGTGTGAGCAGGTGCTCGCCGCTGCGCCTGATAATGGCCAGGCTGTCGTGCTGGGTGGCGGTGATGGCGGGGTCGCGCGCCAACACCTGGGTGAAGCCGAGGATGGCGTTGAGCGGGGTGCGGATTTCATGGCTCATATTGGCCAGGAAGATCGACTTGGCGCGGTTGGCCGCCTCCGCCTGGTCTTTCGCGATGACCAGCGCCGCTTCCGCCCGCTTAGCCTCGCCGATGTCTTGCAGCAGGGCGACGGTATACTTGAGCGAGCGATCCGCCTCGCGTACGCATCCGACCGACAGATGGACCCAGATCGCCTCCCCGTCGCGGCGGATAAAGCGCTTTTCCAGCGCGTAGGTGTCAATGTCGCCCGCGCGCACCCGCTCGAATTGGGCCACGTCGGCTGGGAGGTCGTCGGGATGGGTCAATTGCGCCCAGTTCATGCCGGAGAGCTCCCGTTCCGTATAGCCGAGCAGCGTACAGATTCCGGTATTCACCTCCAGCCAGCCCTTGTCCGGGGAGGTAATGGCTATGCCGATGAACGGCAATTCAAAATAACCCCGGAACCGGGCTTCGCTCACCGCCAATTCATTGGCCGTCCGCTCGGCCGACTCCTTGGCCCGGCTCAGATCGGCGGTCCGCTCCAGCACCCGCTGCTCCAGTTGGGTGCGCTCTTGCGCCAGGGCGCTCAACGCGGTATTGCGTTGGCGCATGACCGTGATCAATACCCCGATCAGGACGGTCTCCAACGCCAGGACGATGAGCGTGATGACAATACGCCAACGGTAGAGCTCCCACACCGAGACGGGATGGTTGATCACGACACTCCCGCTCGGCAGCGCCCGCCGCGCGATACCGAAGCGCTGCATCGCCCGGTAGTCGAAGAGATCGGTGGCCGGCGAGGTCATGACCACCGGCAGGTCGGCCACTGGCGTCCCCTCGAGAATACGCAGTGCCAGGTCCCCAGCCGCCCGGCCCTGGTCGGCGCCGGTCAGTATATGGCCGCCGAGTACGCCGGTGTTGAGGTGAAAATCCCAGAAGCTATAGACCGGAAAGGGGCTGGCAGCGGCAATCAGGCGGCCGTTTTCCTCCGGCGTGAGTGCGCGGCCCGCGCCCTGATCGCGGGTCTGACCGGCCAAGAAGACCACGGTCGCGCGCGGGAGCTGCGCCAGGCGGGCGCCGATTTCGGCCACTGAGGCGTCCTTGAGCACCACCAGGTCAAAGCGGTCGCGGTAGCGGGGCATGACCTCGGACTCCGCGATCTCGGCGATCCGCTTACTGCTGGCGTCGCCCGTGGAGGTGATGAAGACCAGGGTGCGGGTCCGGGGCTGAACCTTGAGCGCAAGGTCGACCGTGGCCGTCATGTCGATCTCCTCGTTCACCCCAGTGATATCCGTGCCGCCGCGCAACACGGCCGGGCGGAAATTGTTATAGCCGCAGAAGACGATCGGGCGTCCGGGAAACAGCCGCGCCCGCTGATCGAGCGCGAAATCGAAGGCCGCGTTGTCTGAGACGATGACCAGGTCCGGCCGATAGACACGGTACTTGGCAGCCATGGCATTGGCCAGTGCCGCGGTGATGACCGGGTCAGCGAAGCGGCGGCTGTCCAGATATTCAACCGACAACTCGATGGGCCGACCAGCCCCCTCCAGCCGCTCCCGCAGGCCCAACTCCACCGCGTCGCCCCAGGAGTAGCCGCGGTGGTATGAATTGATATAGAGAACGCGGGCGAGCGGCTCGGCGGTGGTGGCGCTTACCGGTGCGGCACAATTCAGCAGCAGCGCCAGCACTAGCACCATGGGCCGCCAAGACCGATCGCGCACCCGGTCAACCGAGCGCGCCGCGCAGTATCGCGTTAATGGATCTGGCATCACGAGGGTAGACCCTCAAACCCGTCGGCCCGCCCGATCAGGGCGGCGAATGCATCCAGGTCAAAATCGTAGGCCCACTGGGCCAGCACTGTGCGCAGCCCGCTATCGTCCTGCCCGAGTTGCGTCACGAGTGTACCGATCCGGCCGAAATCGCCCAAATTCACGGCCTCGCGCAGCGCGGCGCGCCATCCCGCGGGGAGGGCCGCCAGGCGTTCAGCCAATTGTTCGTCAGACAACGGGAGCGCGGCCGCCGGGGGGGCGCTGGCACGCATGAATCTTAGACCCACCCGGCGCTCCAGGATAGCGAACAGCTCCTCGGCGCGGAACGGCTTACAAGCGAATTCATCGCAACCGCAGGCCAGGACCTCGTCGCGACTGTCAGTGAATACGCTGGCGGTGAGTGCCACGATCGTCGAGCGCACGGTCTGCGGCCGGGCCGCCATCAGGGCCTTGATCCGGCGGGTCGCCTCCTCGCCCGACATGACGGGCATTCGCATATCCATGAAGACCACCTGGGGCTGCCACCGCTCCCACACCGCCACGGCCGCGGCCCCGTCGGCCGCCTCCTGAAACTCCAACACCGGCGGTTGCGGATTCAGCCCCGTCAGCAGCGCGCGCAGCGGCGCCCGGTTGTCCGGCAGGTCGTCCACGATCAGCACCCGACAGACCGGCTGACCGGGTGCCAGGCCGACAATGGGGGGCTCGGTGAGATCGACCGTCGCCTCGCCGGCGGTCGGCGGAAGCACGAGGGTGAAGGAGAAGCGGCTCCCCTGCCCAGGCGTGCTCTGCGCCCTCAACTCACCGCCCATGAGATGCACCAACTGCTGGCTCAGGGCCAGCCCGAGCCCGGTCCCTCCCGTGGCCTCCCGGCCGCTGGCGGTCTGACCGAATGGCTTGAAGAGCCGCTCGATCTCCTGCGGCGCGATCCCCACTCCAGTATCGATGATGCTGAAGGCGATCGTCTCGGCTGCGGCCGCCTCGACCCGGAGCGTCACCGTCCCCGCGGTGGTGAACTTCATGGCATTCCCCAGCAGGTTGATCAGGACCTGGCGCAACTTCACCGCGTCGCCCGACACCATACGGGGGAGCATCGAGGTCTCCCCCGTCAGGACGAGCCCCCGCTCATGGGCGCGTTGACTGAAAAAGGCCTGACTCTCCGCCACCAGTGCGATGAGGTCAAAGGGGGCCGTCTTGACGGCCATCCGGCCGGCCTCGATCTTGGCCATATCGAGGATGTCGTTGATGAGGTTTAGCAGGTGTTCACCGCTGCGCTTGATGGTACACAGGCTCTCACGCTGAGTGAGGTTCAACTGCGGGTCGCGGCTCAAGACCTGGGCGAAACCGAGAATGGCGTTGAGGGGGGTGCGGATCTCGTGGCTCATGTTGGCCAGGAATTCGCTCTTGGCCTGGCTGGCGGATTGGGCGGCATCACGCGCCTGTGTCATCGCCTCCAGGATGCGTGACTGAATGCTGGCCAGCTCCTCGAACTGATAGGTGTTGGCGGGCGGCGTTGATGACGGTAACCCCTGTTCAAGCACCGGCATCTTTGCGGCGAATGAGACAATGGGTTCTACGATGAGTCGGTTGATCCGGCGATGCCTGATTACCACCAGCAGGATCAAGCCGCCCATAAAGGCCGCCAACAGGATCAGCAGCGCATTACGCTGGCTATCCAGCAGCTCAGTGGGGATCAGAATGGCGATCTTGGCCCCGATCGTATCGACCCCGGAAATCATCGGTATCCAGCGCCGGCCACCTGCTGACAGGGTGCGGTGTGGGTTGGGGGTCTCCTGCCAGCGTTTGAGATCGACCGTGGCGATGTGCAGCGCGGGGTCGCCCGAGAGCATGACGAATCCGTCGCTTGCCACCAGCATCAATGGCGTTCCGGAGAAGCGCGAAAACTGCGTGAGGAAGTTCTGAACATAGGACAGGTCCAAGCGTCCCAGGTAAAGTTGGCCCGCGGCGCGGATGGCGAAATAGACGCTGGGCGCATCGTCCTCGTGACCGCGCATGATCTCGGACAGGTCGTTATGGGTGCCGACGGAGGCCAGATAGCCGGCCAGCTTGCCACCGGAAAAGGCATAGCCGACAAATACCTTACTGTCCGATGCGGCCTTATAGATGCGCTGCACACCCAGCCGGGAATCAAGCTGGTAAATGTCGGAAAAGGCGGAAAAGAGATTCAGCACGGCCGGCGAGCGTTCGCCCTCGGGCAGGGCCGCGAACGCCGCCAGACTCTCACGCGCGGCATCCAGATGGCTGGCCAAGAAGAGATGGACCCGCGCCGCGTCGGCGCGGCGCAGATCCAGATATTTGCCATTCATCCCGGCCAGGGTGAACCAGACGGCCACGAACAGGATGGCGGTCGTCAGGGTCAACGATCCAATCTCCAGAAACAGGGTATAACGCCAAAAGGTGGTCCGGCCAAACAGGGTCATTGGAGTTCTTTTTGCAGGTCCTGAATAAAGTAGAAGGTCCGGGAGACATCGCCCGTGGCGTCGAAGGCGATGGGTCCCAGACTCGTCTGGTGGGTCGGCGCCGACAGCA
The DNA here is from genome assembly GCF_903946935.1 of uncultured Thiodictyon sp. Lineage (GTDB taxonomy): Bacteria > Pseudomonadota > Gammaproteobacteria > Chromatiales > Chromatiaceae > Thiodictyon. The sequence continues at coordinate 8,699 of NZ_CAJAXH010000270.1, read as the reverse complement.
GATACTGCTTGACCTTGGCTGGGGTGTCATAGCCCCGGCTGAAGGCCTGATCGAGCAGTTCCAACGCCTGCCAGACGCCGATGGTCATCGCGTGTGGTTCATAGCCAAAGCGGGCGTGGAAGCGCCTGAAATAGGCGTCGATTGCCGGGTCGTCGTGGCGTGATGGGTACTGGCTGGGGAGGATGATCCGCTCAATCGCGGGGCCGGCGGTTTCGAGAATGGCCGGCGAGCGCGCCCAGGGTGTCAGCAATATGGGTGCCGCGGGATGCAGATGATGAAAGAGCTGGGCCATATTGCCGATGGCGGCCTGGAAGCTGCCCGCCAGGATATAGAGCGCGTCGTACGGCTGCGCCATGATGGGCGCAAACTCATCCGGCTTGAATTTAGGGACCATGAGCGGGCGGTGAACGATCTGCCATCGGCCCAGTGAATGAAGCTCGGTGGCGAACGCCTGGAACGCCGGGTCGGTATAGGGCAGATTGCTCTCGTCCTGCAACACCAGGATGCGGGTGCCCGGCAGCCGGTCGACATAGCGGGCAATGGCCCGCTGCTCCTGAACGGCGTCGGCGACGATGCGAAAAAAATAGTCGTCCTGACCCGTCAGGGCCGGGCTGGTCGATGCGGTATTGATGAGGAGCGCCCGCGGGTCCGCGAACAAGTGGATGCTCGCCACGGCGCAGTTGGACGGGTGGGTGGAGACGAAAAACCGCACCCCCTCGCTCATCGCCGCGGCAATCGCGGGTGCGGTCTTTTCGGGCTGCCACTGGTCGTCCACTGGCCGCACCCGGATGCGGCTGCGCGGATGCTCCTCCCGGAAGAGATCGGCGGCATTCATCTCGCTGGAGCCGACCACCGCGGCGGCGGCCAGCCAGCCGACCACCCCCACCGGGATGGGCGGCGGCGGGCGCAGCGCCCGCCAGAGCAGCAGGGACGCGGCAACGACGACCAGCAGGGCCGCCCAGAGCACTCGTTTTTTCATATTCTTACCCGTCTCCGGCCAACGGCCATGGCGCCCGCACCACAGCGAAAGATGAATCTAAACCCGGGAATTGCTCACGCCAAGGCGCCAAGCTCGCCAAGAAATACAATCGGGTAGAGCCAGTATCCAGCCCCCCCTCCGGGTGACTGGCGCAACGCTGATCACGCACTGAACAGCCTTGGCGAGCTTGGCGCCTTGGCGTGACAACTACTCTTTCTAGGGTGAAACTGGTGGGCGACCTGGCCGTTCCCCCACCCCGCCCCCCCAAAGGGTGAGGGGGCATTGGACCGCGCTCCCGGCCCGACTTTCATTAGAGCGCACTCGAAAAGGCATCCAGGTCATAGCGATAGGCCCAGTGCGTCAGTGCAGCATAAAGTGCTGCGTCGGTCTCGCGCAGCGGCTCCAGCAGGGCGGTGATGCGGCCGAAGTCGCCCAGGTCCACCGCGTGTTGTAGTTCGGCTCGCCACGCGGCGGGGGCGTTGGCCAGGTGCATTGTCGCCTCGTCAAGCGACAACCGGGGCGCGTTCGGCGGCTCCGCGGCGCGGACGAACCTCAGCCCGGCACGGCGCTCCAGGATGGCGAACAGCTCCTCGGCGCGGAAGGGTTTGCGGGCAAAGGCGTCGCAGCCACAGGCGAGGAAGCGGTCGCGTTGGTCGTCGAATGCGCTGGCGCTGAGCGCCACGATGAGGGTCCGCACCGCGTCGGGCCGCGCGGCGATGCGCGCCTTGATCTGCCGGGTCGCCTCCTCGCCCGACAACACCGGCATCCGCATATCCATAAAGATCGCGTGTGGCTGCCACGCCTCCCAGAGCGCCACCGCCTCGCGACCGTCGGCCGCCTCGCGCACCTCCAGCACCGGCGGTTGCGGGTTCAACCCGGTGAGCAGCGCCCGCAGCGGCTCCCGATTGTCCGGGACGTCATCGGCGATGAGGACCCGGCAGACCGGCTGCCCCGGCGCCAGCGCGGCCACCGGGAGTGCCGGTGGGGCCGGGGTCGACCCATCGATCCCCGCCGGATCCAGCGCAATGGTGAACGAAAAACAACTCCCCTGCCCCGGCGTACTGTCCGCGCTCAGGGTCCCGCCCATGAGCCGCACATATTGGCTACAGAGCGCCAGGCCGAGCCCGGTCCCGCCCGGCACCTGCCGGCCGCTGTCGGTCTGGTTGAAGGGCGTGAACAGCCGCGCCAGTTCCTCCGGGGCGATCCCCATCCCGGTATCCTGGATGCTGAAGCGGATGCCATCGCCGATGCCTTCCACCCGCAGCGTCACCCCTCCGGCCGCGGTGAACTTGACCGCATTGCCCACCAGATTGATGAGGACCTGGCGCAGGCGCAGCTTGTCGCCTGCCACCAGCCGGGGAATCGCCGACCGCTCCACCGTCAGTGTCAGCCCGCGCTCGCGGGCGCGCGGTCGGAAAAAGGCCGCGGTTTCGTCGATCAGTTGGTGCAGATCGAAGGGGGCGACCTGGCAGGTCATGCGTCCGGCCTCGATCTTGGCCAGATCGAGGATATCGTTGATGAGTGTCAGCAGGTGCTCACCGCTGCGCTGGATGGTGCCCAGGCCGTCGCGCTGGGCCACCCGCAGCTCGGGATCGCGCACCAACACCTGGGCGAAGCCGAGGATGGCGTTGAGCGGGGTGCGGATTTCATGGCTCATGTTGGCCAGGAACAGCGACTTGGCCCGACTGGCCGCCTCCGCCTGCTCCTTGGCGGCCTGCAGCGCGGCGGCCCCCTGCTGCTGTTCGGTGAGGGCGCGCACCAACGCGATGTTGCTGTGACTCAGCCGGGAGATCATCTCGGCAAACTGCATGTAGAAGTGCATCACCAGGGTGACCTTGTCCCGGCCCCAGCGCGGCACCCGCTCATAGGCGTCGAGGTAGGCCGCCTCGTCGAACCCATAGCGGCGGGCCTGTTCCCGGAAGGCCTCAGGATCCGGCGGTTCGTCATCGAAAAAAAACTGCCCAAGGAACAGATTGCCGACATGCCTGCCAGCGATCATGATCGGGGTCACCACGTCCAACATGCCGTTCTTACACCGGTAGGTCCGAAAGCTGCCAGGCACCACCCCCGCAGCGAGTACGGTGTCGCTTTCCAGGCAGTTATGGGCGGTGTCCGGATGGACCCGATGGAACTTGGTGCAGATGTCCTGCCAGCCGGTGGCCACCAGCACCCGCCCATTCAGATCCAGCAGGGCCACCGCGAGGTTGGTGAGCCGGAAGAAGTTTTCCATCACCTGCTGCATCTCGCTGCAATCGATGATGTCGGCCAGATCGAGCGTCTCCAGGTCCCCGCTCGGTGCCAGCAGCGCCTCCAGCTTGGCGCGCACCCGGCCCTCGCTCTTGGCCAGTTCGTGGGTGCGTTGCTCCAGTGCCTGGTTCGCCCGACCCGCCTGCGCCAGGGCGGCGGCGATCCGCAGTTGGCTGCGGGTCAGGGCCAACGCGCCCAATGCCAGCGCCAGGCTCAGGAGGGCACCGGCCGCCATGACCGTGCGGCTGCTTTCGTTGATCCGCTCGCTGCCCAGGTAGGCCGGCAGCGCCCTGACCCGGATGGTCCAATCGGCGCCCACAAAATGGACCCGGCGCACGCTCGCAAGCTGGCCGGTCGTGGTACCCGTGGGCGTTGCCGAGCGAAAGAGCACGGTCGCCGGTGCCCGGGGGGGCTGCGCCGCGATTGTCAGCGCGAGTCGCTTGTTCAACTCGCTGTATTCGTTGCCGAGATAGGCACCCACCACATCCTGGATGCGCAGCGCCGCGTAGGCCCAGCCGCGCAGCGCCGAGCGCCGTTGCGCAACACTCGCCACCGGCACATCGGTACGATAGACCGGCACGAAGACGAGGACCCCGGCCTGCACCCCCTGGTCGGTTTCCTGTTTCAGCGTCACCGGGTCGGACATCACCGCCTGGTTGTCGTCACGCGCCTGAAGCGCCGCCGCCGATCGCACCGGCTCGGTGAACAGGTCGAAGCCGATGGCACGCTGGTTGCGCCAGTCGAAGGGCTCCACATAGATGACAGAGGAGTAGGGGTCGCGACTGCCGGGCGGGCGGATGTCGTAGTCGGGGAACCCCTGGGCGCGCATGGCGGCGAGATGCCGCGCCTTCTCTGCGGCCGGTATCAGGGCGGCATAACCGATGCCCTGAATCCCTGGATAATACTCGGGAAGCTGCAACCGCTCGACATAGCGGTGAAATTCATCGCGGGTGACCTCCTGGCTGCTCATGAAGAGTCCGGCCACCCCGCGTAGGATCTGGGCGTTGGCCGTGATCCGATGCTGTAGGCCGGTCACCAACTCGCTGACCCGTAGCTCGAACTCCGCGCGCTCCATGGCGCGCTCGCGGCTGCCCAGTTGTGCCGCCAGCAGCCAGGTCAGCGCCAGGCCGCCGGCCAGGATCAGCCAGGGCAGTACATGAAAAATGCGTCTCACCGGCCGCGGGTCGGTATCATTGGTCAGCATTTGCGACCCTCGCAGGGTTCCGACAGCACAGAATCTCACGCCAAGCGTGGGTAAGGATAGGACAAAAGAGCACGCGATGAATCATCCTGGAACATACAGGGGTCGGTCATGCGCATACTGATCGTGGACGATATACCTGATAATATTCGGGTGTTGAGCACGATGCTGGCCGACGATGGTCATCAGATCTCAGCCGCCACCAACGGCCGTGCGGCCCTACGGCTGGCCGAGTCCTGCGCCCCGGACCTGATTCTACTCGACGTCATGATGCCTGAAATGGACGGCTACGAGGCGTGCGCGGCGCTCAAGTCCGACCCGTTGCTCAAGTCGATCCCGGTCATCTTCATCACCGCCCTGGCCGATGTCGAGGACGAGACGCGGGGGCTCGCACTGGGGGCGGTGGACTACATCACCAAGCCGTTCAAGGAGGCGATCGTGCGGCTGCGCGTCAGGACCCAACTGGAGCTCAAGCGCCAGCGTGACCTGCTCGCCCAACTCTCCCACCTCGACGGGCTGACCGGAATACCCAACCGGCGGGCCTTCGACGAACGGCTCGAGCGCGATTGGCGGCGGGCCATCCGCTCGGGCGAACCGGTCGCGGCGGCGATGGTCGACATCGACCACTTCAAGGAATTCAACGACGCCTATGGGCACCTGGCCGGCGATGACTGTCTGCGCCGGGTGGCCGGCAGCCTGGCCGATGGGGTCAAGCGGGCAGGGGACTTCGTTGCCCGCTATGGGGGAGAGGAGTTTATCTGTCTGTTCCACGGGGTCGATGCGTCGGGGCTGGCGGTGGTGGCCGAACAACTGCGTGCTGGTATCGAGGCGCTGCGGATCCCCCATAGCGCATCCCCGGTGTCCCCGTGGTTGACCATCAGTATCGGCGCCGGGCTCTGCCGGCCGGTGCTTGAGACACCGTCATCCGAGCTGGTGGCGGTGGCGGATCTCCAGCTCTTTACCGCCAAGCGTCTCGGCCGCAATCGGGTCAGTCTGGCGCAGTAGCGCAATGGAGTGGTGGGATTCACCCACCCACTCACCGTTCAGTGTTATAGCCTTGCGCCAGATCGGCGGGCGGGGTGTCGTAATACACGCCAATGCTGTTACCGACTGACCGCTGCCAGCTACCTGAGACCACCACGGCGGACCTCCCATTCCAGCGCGCCATGGCGGTCGAACGCCCGCCATCCATCAGGACCCCATCGAAGGCCCCGCAATGGCGTAGCCACTCACCCACCTCGGCAATGCCCGCGCTGGTATGAGTCATGAAATAGACATAACGGCCATCCTCGGAAAGCCCAATCGCCGTCCTGCGGTTTGGTCGGTTTCCGCTGGCGGGCTTTCCCTTAGTCAGGACATCTTGCTGACCGCTGACCGCGGCTTGGATCTGGCTGGCGTCGGCGCCGGCCGCCAGCCGCGTAATGCGCGCAGTCCCATCTTTACCGATCACCAGTGCCGGACCGCCCTGCGCGGAGACCCGGGTGCCTTCCCATGCCGCATACCCCAGCAGATTCACCTTGCCGACGATCACGGGCGAGAATTCATTGGCGTTGATGGCCACCAGCACCGGATGCGGCGCCCTTTGCGAGTCTGAAACGAATTGGACGGTCTTCCTGGTTTGGGTCTCCTGGGCGTCCGCCACATAGTCGGGGCAGCGCTCCGTCGTATAAAACCGCAGCCCGCTGGTCTGCGTGTCGATCTGCACGCAGTCGATTCTGTTGCGGCCCGCCGTGATGGTCGCATGCTTCACCCCCGGCCCCAGGACTGAGGCCCCGCTCCAGTCGTAACTCCCCGACTGACCATGGGCCAGCGCGGCACACAGCAACAGCGCTATCCCGACCCAGGATGGGCCAATGGGCTTATTCATCTTCACTCATCGTCATGTGCTTGATCATCGTTATAGCCACCCGCTCGTGACACCGCTCCAGCGGTGTCACGCATGTGTTTGGCGCTCTGCGCCCCGCGGCCCGCGGTCGGAGTGATGATCAAGGCCTGATCGTCATTCCGGCCGGGACGCCGGAATCCAGGCCAGGGAAGGCAACCTCTCGGCCGCCGCGGACTTGAAGAACACCGCGGACTGGCCGAACTCCGGCCTCCAGCCCACCGTCCGTGCGCGATCTTAGCGCCCAAACACGCCGGTAAACTTGGCCTTGCCGATGCTATTCGCATTGACCATATAACCCACGAGCGCCGCAGTCGCGCCGGCAGGCACCTCCAGCTTTTCCGTCTTGAGGGCATATAGCGTGAAATTGTAGCGATGTGCCTTATCCCCGACGGGCGGACAAGGACCGCCCCAACCAGGGGCACCGAAGTCGGTAGCGATTTGCGTGGCACCAGCGACCATCGCCGACCCATCGGCCTTACCCGCGCCAGCCGGCAGCGCATAGGTGGTCGCGGGAATATCGATCACCACCCAATGCCACCAGCCGCTACCGCCAGTGGGCGCATCTGGGTCATGGACGAGGAGGGCAAAGCTCTTTGTACCCTTCGGCGGGTCTTTCCAGGATAGCGCGGGTGAGATGTTATTGCCGGTGCAACCGAAGCCGTCAAACACCTGTTCGGGCTTGATGGTTGCACCAGGTTTGACATCGGGGCTGTCCAGCGAAAAGTCAGCCGCAAGGGCGTACTGAGCGGTCGCAAGCAAGGAGAGGGCCAGAATGGACTTACGCATAATGAACTCCACGACGACAGTGAAACATCAGACCAGGGCCGAGCCTAGCAATCAATCATACTCATACCATCCACGAATGCAAGGCCCCAGGTTCCCCGGGCCTTATCTCGTTCCGACGCTCCGCGTCGGAATCATCTCGTTCCCACGCTCTGCGTGGGAATGCATTCATGGCCGCTCTAGCGGCCCGATTCACCCCAGCAGGCGCGCTCTCCGTCAATCCGGCGCATGATCTCATCGTGGCCGATGCCGCTGGCCTGGTTGATCGGAAGGGTGTCAAGAAAATCATCGAGATTCCCTCGACGGCCGGGTGCCTTGCCGGCTTATAACAAGATGATGACCCGCGCCGGACCGGCTTCGGCGTTTTCCGGCAGCTCTAGGTGAAGCTCATGCTCGGGGTTTATGTGAGCGACCAATTCGATGGCTTGCATCTCTGTTTCTCTATTTCGTCCCGGTCTTGGTGTTGTTGCGGTTCGCTCCTCATCCTAACTTACGCGCTTATGACCGGGATCATCGAGAGACGAATACTCACCCGCCCGCGGCATTGCGCGACGACGACTGGCGGGGTACATCCCACCCAAAGGTCGTCTGCGCCCACTCGATCATCTTGGCGAGTACGCGCCGCGCTCGGTCTGCGCGTCCAGGAGAGCGCAGGTCGACATGAACCGGGCATCTTGGGATCACGGCCAACTCGCTCAAATAGGCGCAAGCATCGCAACGCAATAATCCTCCGCGACTTTCTGTAGCCAATCGTTGACCTCCGGATAATCGGGCGCCCTCATAAAGAACCGCCCCGTGCTCGACGGCATCCCGCACCACGCCAGTGAGCCAAGTCTAATACTTGCGGAACTCATCCGGCGTGACGACCACGATGTCCTTTGAGACGCGCACGTCACGGACCGCCCGCCGCGCCGCAACTCCCCGATCCTCAAATGGCAGATCGGTATCCGCGACAACTAAAATATCGTAATCGCTATCCGGCTGCGCGGTCCCGCGCGCACGCGACCCGAAAAGAATGATCCGGCGCGGTGCGAGGGCCGACACCAGTCGGTCTCGAAGCAATTCTACCGTCGGGTTAATCATCGGGGCTCTCGTATCTCGTTGATCTCGTTCCGACGTTCTGCGTCGGAATGCAGTCTTGGCCGCTCCAGCGGCCCGGTTGGCCACGCGACGCCAGAGCGTCGGAACTTGCTCCCACGCTGGAGCGTGAAAGCCAGAAACCCCACAGCATCGACAAGCTTTCTTGGGGTTCGTTCCTCGTCCCAACCTACGTCGCTATTACAACCGGTCGGCGAGAGCGACGTCCAGCAATCTCTTGCCGTGGATAACCGCAAGCACATGCACGTCTTCGCCGGCCACCTGATAGATCACCCGATAGCTATAAATGAAGTGCTCACGGATTGCGGGATTTGTCAGCTCCTGAACGACTCGCCCCATCAGCGGCTGCGTCAGGAATAGCTCACCCGTAATCGTTCAGACCCCCCCCTTCCGGAACGCGGTGGCGTGGGGGCATTGTGTTGGAGGATAGCACCCCAACAGTTGGTGGCGTCGCGGGGACCCCACCGTTCAGCCTGACGCGCACATGAAACTCGACCGACACGATC
>NZ_CAJAXH010000269.1 GCF_903946935.1 uncultured Thiodictyon sp. | reverse complement strand
TCTCAGGTCTTCGATTTGCGTGGGAAGCAAAGGCAGCACAACCGTTTCGGTCTCGGATAACATAGATGCACTTGGTGGGTCGATCTGTTGGGAACATTGCTATTCTAGCAGGGAAACTATTATATGGAAATCGCCTAACCTCAGCCAAATTGCCTGAGGATTCGGGTGGCTGCACGAAAAAGGGGCCAGGCTCAATTAAAAACCTAGAAACTTGCCTGAGCAATTGGACACAGACCAAGTTTTACGCTGAATCTCTACCCCTGGCAACAAAGTGACTTCTATCGAAAATGAAGGTCGCAGAGCTATTGAACATGCTGAAAATGACGGTTGGCAATTAGCCGCAACCCGCGGCAGTCATCGCCAATTCAGGCACTCGACCAAACCGGGTCGCGTAACAGTTCCTGGTAAACCGAACGACGACATCGCCCCTGGAACTCAAAATAGCATATTCAAGCAAGCAGGCTGGAAGTAACATTCATGCGCTATGCGATTGTCATCGAAAAGGCGGAGAACAATTTCTATGCTTACGTTCCTGATCTGCCAGGCTGCATTGCTACCGGTGCTTCAATCGAGGAAGTAGAACAGGAAATCAAAGAAGCAATCGTTTTCGATCTGGAAGGTATGCGGGAAGACGGCATCACATTGCCAATCCCGAATAGTCAGGTCGAGTACATCGATGTCGCCGCATAACGAGCGCTGTAACGCTGACGCCGGCCTTGATCATCGTTGCAGCCGCCCCGCTGTATTCTGATCGCCCGTGCCGACTGGAGGAACAGGCCGAACCCCGTCAGTAACGAACGAAAGCAAAAAATAGCAGTTTAGGCCGCAACCTACCATGGAAATTCAGCGCGCAGACCCGCAACAACGAAGGCAGGCCGTCTTCATGACGCTCTTCGCGCTCATCGTTGGTGTAGTCGCCATCGTCATGTTGCAGCGCTGGCTCGCTGAATTCAGGCAGTTGCCTATCGACAATACGAAGGACCTGACAAAGTCTCTCGCGACGGCATTCGATTGGTGCGTCGGAACAGCATCCGTCACCGTGGTGTGGTTTGGTCTGTATCTTTGGCGCTTTGGCGCCCGGGTGAGAGCCGCCATGCGGTTTCCGCCACCGGATACACGGGTTATTCGCGATACGGTGGTGCTTCGGGGTTCGCCAGCGCGACGCCGGGCGGCACTTATCCAAGCGTTGGCTGCGGCGCTTCTGTTGAGTACACTGGGCTTGGCGGCGGTCGCATGGCGCCTGCATTCGCTTTTGGCCTGGCGCATTCATTGATGCGGGCAGAACCAGGACGACCTTGATCATGACTCCATCCTGCGGCTATCGGTCCGCACAGCGGACCCTACGGCTTGCGCCGCGCCCGTAGTCCGCTGTGCGGACCAACGACCTCGCCGTTAGCGCGGTGGCCGGGATTATGACCGAGGCCGCTAGGGCGGAACGGGGTATTTACTTCGTCCCGAATTTTATTCCGTGACTGGCTGATGGCAAGTGCCTACAGGGGTTCAAACCGTTCCGGACATAGCGAATGCCCCGGCCGGCAGTGGGCTTGATAATCGCTCCGGCCGCCGATCCTTGCGGTAACCCGTCGCGGCCGGCGGGCCGCTCCTACGGGGAGAGAAGGGGCACCCAGCCGCGACCAATGCCACCACCGGTGGTGGTCGGAAAACGATAAAGGACCGAACCGACGTCGGCGACTCGGCAAAAGGACTCTATCTGCTCAAGCGCCACGGCTTATGTCGACTCATAGGTCTCCTTGTAGACTGCATCAAGGCGTTGATGGAGTCGGTCTAATGCTGCTTTTTCATCCGTCGTCAGCGTCGGGTATTGGTCGTCGCCCTTCCTAAAAAAATAGTCGCTCCCGCCAAGGATGCATTCAAAGTCCCATTCATAAAGGCCGATCGGGCGCTTGCCTTTGTAATTTAATATTCGCGAGTCAAGCCCGAAACTCTCGCTCATGAGATAGGTAACTTCCTGCAAGGCGAACAATTCCTCTCCCTGAATCAGTACGAGGCATTTTTTATCTCGCGATCCTGATTTGATGCTCATTATGATCTGGCATTTAGGTGTTGATGTCATTGCGCTTGGCGGGACCACTGCGTAGCGAAGCCCTTGGCGGATTCTACCATCTGAGGTCGCGGGCGTATCACCGTTCTTGCCCATCATCCGGGGATAGGCGTACGCGGCGCAGAGCGCCTGACACAGGCGCGGCAGCGCTAGAGCGGCGTCGCGAGAACCCAGGCCCCGCGCGGGACGCGGCAGTGGAGTCAATTGATCAGCGGCCTAGGTCACGCCAGGGTAAACTGCCGGCCAAAGCGGCAACCGCCCCACTGACCGGGCGCGTTGCCGACACTCAACCGGCTCGGAACCATGGACTTTGACACACTCGAGGCGCTGCGTACCTATCACCCGGCATGGCGGCTGTTGCGTTCGGACCACGCCTGCCTGGTGGCGAGCTTTCTGCAGCGCGTCTTTATCACCCCAAACGTGCGGGTGATGGCGGCGGCCGATCTGGCCGAGGCGCTGGAGGATGAACTCTACGAACTGCGCCGCCGACTGGGTACGGACGCCTTTCCGAAGACCGCGCTGGCCTATCTCAACGACTGGGCCGCGCCCGACAAGGGCTGGCTGCGCAAGTTCTATGCCCAGGGGTCGGACGAGCCGCAGTTCGACCTGACCCCGACGACCGAAAAGGCCATCGCCTGGCTGGGGACGCTGGCCGAGCGCAGATTTGTCGGCACCGAGTCGCGCCTGCTCACCCTCTTTGCCTTGTTGCAGCAGATGTCGGAGGGCAGCGAGGCAGACCCGGCCAAGCGCATCGCCGAGTTGCACAAGCGGCGCGACGCCATCGATGCCGAGATCGGCCGGGTCCTGGCGGGCGATATGCCGCTGCTGGATGACAGCTCCCTCAAGGACCGCTTCCAGCAATTCACCCAATTGGCCCGCGACCTGCTGACCGACTTTCGGGAGGTGGAACACAACTTCCGCCTGCTCGATCGGCGGGTGCGCGAGCGCATTGCCCTGTGGGACGGCTCCAAGGGTGCGCTGTTGGAGGAGATCATGGGCGAGCGCGATGCGATTGCCGACTCCGATCAGGGCCGCAGCTTCCGGGCCTTCTGGGACTTCTTGATGTCCAGCCGCCGACAGGAGGAGCTGACCGAGCTGCTGGCGCGCATCCTCAGCTTACCGCCGGTGCTCGAAATGGGGCCGGATGCACGCACCCGGCGGGTCCATTACGATTGGCTCGTGGCGGGTGAGCAGACCCAGCGCACCGTGGCGCTGCTCTCACAGCAACTGAGGCGCTTTCTGGATGACCAGGCCTGGCTGGAGAACCGCCGCATCATGGACATTCTCCACGGCATTGAGGCGAAGGCACTGGCGCTGCGCGCGACCCCGCCCACGGGCGAGGTGATGGAGATTGCGGAGTCCGCCGCCACGCTCGAGCTGCCGATGGAGCGTCCGCTGTTCACCCCGCCACTCAAGCCGCTGATCGCCAATATCGCCTTGACCGCGGGCGACTCCGAGGTGGATGCCGCGGCACTCTATTCGCAAGCGATGGTCGATCACGCCCAGCTTGCCCGTCATATTCGTCACGCGCTTCAGGACCGCCCCCAGGTCACACTGCGGCAATTGACCGACGCCCAGCCGCTACAGCAGGGTCTGGCCGAACTGGTGGCCTATCTGCAATTGGGCAGCGATACCTTCCAGACGACGGTCGATGAGGACACCATGGAGGTGATCGCCTGGCAGACGGTCACGGATGAGGGTCTGGCGATGGAGCGGCTCGCACGGCTGCCGCGGGTGATTTTTATGCGATGAGCGCTAGCAAGAATAGCTCACGCCAAGGCGCCAAGCTCGCCAACAAATACAATCGGGTAGAACCACTATCCAGATCACCCTCCGGGTGACTGTCGCAGGGCTGATAACGCACTGAAATGCCTTGGCTAGCTTGGCGCCTTGGCGTGACAACTGCTCTTTCTAGGTTGATGGGATGCGGTGACGCGCCGTCTCAGGCAGGCGTCATCTTTGTTTTTTCTCAGGCACGCAAAGTACACGTCTGGGTTAGTATACGCGGATGGAAGCCCAATCCCCTACCCCGCCCGCCGCTGGAGTCGACCTGTCGACCCTGGCCATCACCCTGCTCAAGGGGGTAATCTATCGCGAGGGCGACGAGCGCCTGTGGAGCGGACTGCTCAACCTGCAAGCCAGGGTGCGCGACCATGTGGCGATCCTGGGTCTCGAGCTGGTGCTCGACGAGTCCGAGGGCTACGCCTTCCTCAAGAGTCGTCCCGAGGCCGCCGAGGACGAGTCCGCGGCGAAGCTACCCCGCCTGGTCGCACGGCGGCCATTGTCCTTTCCCGTCAGTCTTTTGCTGGCCCTGCTGCGCAAAAAGCTCGCCGAGTTCGACGCCGGGGGCGGCGATACCCGGCTGGTGCTGACCCGCGATGACATTCTCGAGTTGGTACGGGTGTTCCTGCCCGACAGCAGCAACGAGGCCAGGCTCATCGACCAGATCGAGACTCATATCAACAAGATCATCGAGCTGGGTTTCCTGCGCCGGCTGAAGGCCGCCGGCGGCCCGGCCGGATTCGAGGTCCGGCGCATCCTCAAGGCCTTTGTCGATGCCCAATGGTTGGCCGATTTCGACGCGCGCCTAGCCGAGTATCAGACCCGGCTGGCCGGGGCGGGGACTGCCGACGATGAATGAGCCGTTGAGCCTGGGGCTCGACTTTGTGGCCGACGATACCCTGGCCGGCTTTCGTCTGCAACGCCTCGAGGTGTTCAACTGGGGGACCTTCGATAAGCGCGTGTGGACGCTGCATCTGAATGGTAAGAATTGCCTGGTCACTGGCGATATCGGTTCCGGCAAGTCCACTCTGGTCGACGCCATCGCCACCCTGCTGGTGCCGGTGCAGCGCATCGCCTATAACAAGGCGGCCGGGGCCGACAGCCGAGAGCGGACGCTGCGCTCCTATGTGCTCGGTCATTACAAATCGGAACGCAATGAGGTCACCGGCACCGCCAAACCGGTCTCGCTGCGCGATCACAACAGCTATTCGGTCATTCTGGGCGTCTTCCACAATGCGGGCTTCGACCAGACGGTCACCCTGGCGCAGGTCTTCTGGATGAAGGACGCGCAGGGTCAGCCGGCGCGTTTCTTTGTCGGTGCGGAGCGCGCATTGTCGATTGCCGATGACTTTTCCCGGTTCGGCACCGACATCGCTCAATTGCGCAAGAAGCTGCGCCGGCTGGGGGCCGAGATCGAGGACAGCTTTCCAAAATATGGCGCCTGGTTCCGGCGCCGCTTCGGCATCGACAATGAACAGGCGCTGGATCTCTTCCACCAGACCGTCTCGATGAAGTCGGTGGGTAACCTCACCGACTTCGTGCGCAATCAGATGCTGGAGCCATTCGACGTGGCCCCGCGGATCGGCGCGCTGATCGCCCATTGCGACGACCTCAATCGGGCGCACGAGGCGGTACTCAAAGCCAAGCGTCAGGTGGCGCTGCTCACCCCCCTGGTGGCCGACTGTGACCGTCATCGAATCCAGGCGGCCGAGTTGGAGGAGCTGCGGTCCTGCCGCGATGCACTGAGGTCCTATTTCGCCGAGCTGAAGCTGGCACTGCTCCAGCGGCGGCTGCAACTGCTGACCGCCGACCAGCAACGCCTGGCGGCCCAAAAGGCCCGGCGCGGCGAGCAACGCGACCAGGAACGCACCGAGCTGGACCGGCTCAAGCGCGCAGTCGCGGACAACGGCGGGGACCGCCTGGAGCAGTTGGCCATCCAATTGCGCGACCAGGAACGCGAGCGTGACCGCCGCCGGCAGCGCGCCCAGCGGTATGCCGAACTGCTCGCGGCCATTGGCGCTACCGCGGCCGGGGATGAGACCGCATTCGCTGCCCAGCGCCAACAATTGAGCCGCCGACGCGAGGACCTGAGTCAGCAGGAAAGCGACCTGCAAAACCAGATCACCGAATGGGGCGTCTCATTGCGCGAGGGCAAGCGTGAGTACGAGGTGCTCGCCGGAGAGATCGCCAGCCTCAAGGCCAGACGCAGCAACATCCCGTCGTCACAGGTGGCGATGCGCTCGGCCATCTGCGCGGCCCTGGCGCTCGATGCCGAAGCGATGCCGTTCGCCGGTGAACTGCTCCAGGTGCGAGAGGAGGCCGGCGAGTGGGAGGGCGCCATTGAACGCGTCCTGCACAATTTCGGCCTGTCGCTGCTGGTGCCGGATACCCACTATGCGCAGGTCGCCGCCTGGGTGGATCGGACCCATCTGGCCGGGCGGCTGGTGTATTTCCGGATACGCCCCGGCCGCTCGGCGGACGCTGCGTCATTGCACCGCGATTCACTGGTGCGCAAGCTCGCCATTCGCCCGGACTCGGCCTTCTATGACTGGCTGGAGCCGGAGCTGGCGCGCCGCTTCGATTATGCCTGTTGCGCCACGCCCGAGCAGTTTCGGCGCGAGACCCGGGCCTTGACCCGCAGCGGCCAGGTCAAGGCCCCGGGGGAGCGTCACGAGAAGGATGACCGTCACCGGCTCGATGACCGCAGCCGCTACATCTTGGGCTGGACCAATGAGGCCAAGATCGCGGCATTGGAGAGCCAGCAACGCACGCTGGCAACCCATCTCGGCGGCATCGGTGCCTCCATCGCCAAGGCACAGACCGAGCAGTCACAATTGCGTCGGCAGATCGAGACCCTGGCGGCCCTGCACGAATTCGATTTATTCCGCGACCTGGATTGGGCCGGCTGTGCGACGACCATCGCCCGTCTGCAAGACGAAAAGGCGCGCCTGGAGGCGGCCAGCGACCTGTTGCGCGAGCTCACGGTCCAACTCGCCGAGGTCCAGACTGCGTTGAATGCGAGCGAGGCGGCACTCTCGGCACTGGATAAGGAAATGGGCAGCGTCGAGACCAAGCAGGAGGCCGCCGCAGCGCTGCAACAACAGACCGCGGAGTTAATCATCGAGATTGCCGAGCCGTTGCGCACCCGGCTGGCGGACCTGCGCACAGAACTCTTGGGCGAGCACCAACTGACGGTCGACTCCTGCGACCACCGCGAGCGTGAGTTACGCGACAGCGTGCAGCAACGCATGGACACCGAGACCCGCGCGCTCTCGCGGCTCGCCGAGCGGATCATCAAGGCGATGTCGGCCTTCAAAGAGGCCTATGCCCTGGAGACGGCCGAATTCGATGCCAGCCTGGCGGCCGCATTTGAATACCAGAAGCTGCTGGATCAGTTGGGACGCGACGACCTGCCGCGATTCGAGGTGCGTTTCAAGGAGCTCTTAAACGTCAACACGATCAATGAGATCGCCAATTTCAATGCGCAACTGGCGCGCGAGCGCGAGACCATCCGGGAGCGAATTGCGCTCATCAATGAGTCGCTCACCCAGATCGATTACAATCCGGGGCGCTATATCGTGTTGGAATCCCAGACCAGCCCGGATACCGAGATCAGGGACTTTCAGGGCGACCTGCGGGCATGTACTGAGGGAGCGCTGACCGGCTCTGAGGACGCGCAATACTCGGAGGCCAAATTCCTCCAGGTCAAGGCGATCATCGACCGCTTCCGTGGGCGCGACGGGACCGCGGAGGCGGATCGGCGCTGGACCGCCAAGGTAACCGATGTGCGCAACTGGTTCCTGTTCGCCGCCAGCGAGCGGTGGCGTGAGGATGGCACCGAGCACGAGCACTATTCTGACTCGGGCGGCAAGTCCGGCGGTCAGAAGGAGAAGCTCGCCTATACTATCCTGGCGGCGAGCCTCGCCTATCAATTTGGGCTGGAATGGGGGGCCGTGCGTTCACGCTCGTTCCGTTTTGTGGTCATTGACGAAGCCTTCGGCCGGGGTTCCGATGAATCGACCCAGTACGGGCTGAGACTCTTTCAGCAGCTCAATCTGCAACTGCTGATCGTCACACCGCTCCAGAAGATCCACATCATCGAGCCCTATGTCGCCAGCGTCGGCTTCGTCCACAACGAGGGCGGACGGGACTCCAAGCTGCGCAACCTGTCCATTGAGGAATATCGGGCGCGCAAGGCCGAACTGTCGGCATGAACTGGACCACGCCGGTCGATCTGAAGGCACAACTGCGCCGGTTGTGGGAGCGCGGTGAGTTGCTGCGTCCACTGGTCACCGATGAGCCGCGGTTCCCGCTGCGGCTGACTTTGAAGTGTCCCAGCTCCACCGAGCTGGCCGAGCAATTCGAGTCGGTGCGTGGCTGGATTGCCGACCTGATGGCAGTCGCGCACTGGCGGATCGAATGGCGCGAGGTCAATCATCGGGTGCTCGGGTCCCAACGCCTGCCCCAGTCCATCTGGGTCGATACGCTCGATGACGCGGTCGCACTGATCGGCAAGCGCCGTGAGACTGAGCGCTTCATCGAGCTATTGGCGTTCACCCGCTCGCATCAGGCCGCCCTACTCGCCTGGGTTGGCAAACGGCCATTGCAGGCTATCGAACTCAGCGCGCCGTGGCCGCACCTGATTGCCGTGGTGGACTGGCTGACCGCTCATCCGCGTCCGGGCATCTATCTGCGTCAGGTGGATATTCCTGGGGTCCATAGCAAGTTCATCGAGGCACATCGCGGAGTCCTCTCCGAGCTGCTCGACCTGGTCCTTCCGCCGGAGGCGATCGACAGCGCACGCACCGGGATCGGTCAGTTTGCTGCCCGCTTTGGTTTTCTCGACAAGCCAACCCGTATACGCTTTCGGGTGCTCGACGCCCGGCTCGCCATACTCCCAGGCTCGGTGTGGCCCGATGTGACCCTGGACGCGGAGAGTTTCGCCCGCTTGGCGGTGCCGCTCCAGCGCGTCTTCATCACCGAGAACGAGACCAACTTTCTGGCCTTTCCGTCCGTGGCCCACTCAATAGCGATCTTCGGTGCCGGCTATGGTTGGGAGGCCCTGGCGCAGGCCAAGTGGCTCGGGCGCTGCCCCATCCATTATTGGGGCGATATCGACACCCACGGTTTCGCGATACTCGATCAATTGCGCTGCCGCTTCGACCAGGTCGCCTCGTTCCTGATGGACCGGCAAACACTGGTGGCCCACGAGGCACTGTGGGGCGAGGAGCCAGAGCAGGTGAGTCATGACCTGCCACGGCTCACCGAGTCGGAAGCGGAATTATTCAATGCGCTGCGGGACAACCGCATCCGCAAGGGATTGCGATTGGAGCAGGAGCGGGTGGGGTTCCAATGGGTGATGGCGGCATTGGATGCGCTGGAGTGATTCACTGCGGGCGACCACCTAACGCCGCCTGATGTTCCCTTTGGTGATAACGCTGCTCTTGAGGAGGCGGGTGATGAAAAGAAGCGGTTGGGGGGGCTGGGCGGTCTTGTTGGTGGTGGCGATGCTGCGGAGCACGGGGGCGGCGGGCGACGGGAGGCAACTGGCGCTGGTGATCGGCAACGGTGCCTATGCCAAGGGGGCGCTCGCCACTGCGGTACACGACGCCACCGACGTTGCCGCGCGGCTGCGCGGGCTCGGCTTCACGGCGGAGTTGCTGCTCAATGCGGATGAGCGCACGATGGAGCAGGGCATCGACACCTTCACCCGTGCCCTGGCCGGGCAGGGCAAGGTCGGACTCTTCTATTTCGCCGGTCATGGGATCGAGTACCAGGGGCGCAACTATCTGATCCCAATCGGAGCCAAAATCGGCGGCGAGGTCGACCTGCGCGACGAGGCGGTGGATGCCGGGCGGGTGCTCGATGGCATGGCCGAGTCCGGCAACGGGCTCAATATGGTCGTGCTGGATGCCTGTCGCAATCGTCCCTATCGCAGCGCCTTTCGCTCGGCCAGCCGCGGCCTGGCTCGGTTGACCCCGGCGAAGGGCACGCTGGTGCTCTACGCCGCCCAGCCCGGGGCCGTGGCGAGCGACGGCGGGGTCTTTACCAAGCATCTGCTGGCGGCGCTGGTCGTACCTGGGCTGGAGGCGCAGCAGGTGTTTAAACACGTGGCGCAGGGGGTGGACAGCGAAACCGGCGGGGCTCAGACCCCTTGGGTTGAGGGCGTCGTACTCAGGCAGTTCAGCTTCATGCCGACGTATGCCGCCCCGGCCCCGGCGCCTCTGGCCGTTGCACCGGCGCCAGCGGCGGTTGCCCCCATTCCCGCGGTTGGCGTTCTGCAAGAGCGTCAAGAACAACGATAATCTGGCCGAGTGGGTGTGTCGTCATGCGAATGGATCTGATGGGAGGGGGCGCCCCGGCTATGGTCTTGGCAGCGGCCGTGATGGTATGCGCCGTTGCCGCGGCTTATGGTCGCTCAAACGATCCTCGAAGATTGCAATAGCGGCCGGTCTAGCCAGTGGACGCGAAGCGCCCGCGCTGGCTCCCACACAGCAGCGTGGGAGCCAGATCGGCTTATGCGGCTTGGCCCCTGATCGGTACCTCTGGTACTGTTGCGCCCTACCCTCTCACTGCACCGGAGTCGTCCGCGGATGCCTGTGTTCCTGCGCCTCTCGACGATCATCGATACGCTCAACCGCCGCATCGGGCAGGCCACGGTCTGGCTGATCCTGGGTTGTGTCCTGCTCTCGGCCCTGACCGCAACGCTGCGCTATCTGCTCGACTGGGGCTCAAACGCCATGATCGAGGGGCAATGGTTCATGTTCGGACTGGTGTTCCTGCTCTGCGCGCCCTGGACGCTCCTGGAGCGGGGCCATGTGCGGGTCGACATACTCTATACGCACCTGCCGCCCCGCGGCCAGGTCTGGGTCGATCTCATCGGCAGCCTGCTGTTCCTGCTCCCGGTCTGTGTGCTGATCGTCTGGGATAGTTGGGGCTGGTTCCTGCTCTCCTTTCACCAGGATGAGGCGTCATTCAATCCCGGTGGACTCTGGTGGTGGCCGATGAAGCTCGCCATTCCGGTCGCCTTTGTCCTGCTCGCCTTGCAAGGGGTCTCGGAGGCGATCAAGGGTGCGGCCATGTTGATGGGACTCATCCCCCTGCCGAACGCCCCGGTCGGGCACTGACATGGAGGCCTGGCTCGTCGCTCATCTCGCACCGGTGATGTTCACCTCACTGGTGCTGTTCCTGCTCATCGGTTACCCGGTGGCCTTCTCGCTGGCCGCGGTGGGGATGCTGTTCGCCTGGATCGGGATCGGCTTGGGACTACTCAGCCCTGCCCTGCTCCAGGCCCTGCCGGATCGGGTGTTCGGCATCATGCGCAATGAGGTCCTGCTGGCGGTGCCCTTCTTCACCTTCATGGGTCTGGTGCTGGAGCGCAGCGGCATGGCCGAGGAGCTATTGGAGACCATTGGCCAGCTCTTCGGGCGCGTACGCGGGGGGCTCGCCTATGCGGTGATCTTCGTCGGCGCACTGCTGGCCGCCACCACCGGGGTGGTCGCGGCATCGGTGATTGCAATGGGGCTCATCTCGCTCCCCATCATGCTGCGCTATGGCTATGATCGGCCGCTGGCGGCGGGCGTCATCGCGGCCAGCGGCACCCTGGCTCAGATCATTCCGCCCTCATTGGTGTTGATTGTGATGGCCGATGTGCTTGGCCGTTCGGTGGGCGAGTTATACAAGGGGGCGCTCATTCCCGGGCTATTGCTCACCGGACTCTATGCGCTTTATGTCTTCGGCACTTCGGTGCTGCGCCCGCACTGCGTCCCGGCCCTGCCGCCGGAGACGCGGACCCTGCGTGGTCGGGCACTGGCCGCGCGGGCGCTCCTGACCCTGGTGCCGCCGCTGGCGCTGATCTTCCTGGTGCTCGGGACCATCTTCATCGGCTGGGCCACACCGACCGAGGGCGGCGCTATGGGTGCGGTCGGTGCGCTCCTGCTCGCACTCATCAAGGGGCGGTTGACCCGCAACATGCTGATACAGGCGATGACCACGACGGCAAAGATTACCAGCTTCGTCATCTTCATCCTGATCGGCTCCAGCGTGTTCAGCTTGACCTTCAGGGGGGTGAATGGCGATCTATGGGTGGAGCACCTGTTGACCAGTCTGCCCGGCGGGACCCTGGGCTTTCTGGTCTTTGTGAATGCCATGGTCTTCCTGCTGGCCTTCTTTCTGGACTTCTTCGAGATCGCCTTCATCATACTGCCGCTGCTGGTCCCGGTAGCGGACAAGCTCGGCATCGATCTGGTGTGGTTCGGGGTACTGATCGGGGTCAATCTACAGACCAGCTTCATGCACCCGCCATTCGGCTTTGCACTCTTTTATCTGCGCTCGGTGGCACCACCCGTGGTGCGCACCACTGAGATCTATTGGGGGGCGGTGCCCTTCTTGGCGATTCAGCTCATCATGGTGGCCCTGATCGTGGGCTTCCCGCAAATCGTGAATTGGGGGCGCGAGGCACCCGCCCCCCATGACACCCCGACGCAGGTGATCATTCCGAACCAAGGGGGCGGCGGCAGTCTGCTCGATAGTGAGGACTATGATGGACTCTTTGCCCCGCCGTCCAAGGACGTAGACTAATGAGATTAAACTCGGAAATCCGTCCGCGAACAACGCGAAATAAAAAAGAGATAATTGCGCGCCTTGGCTCACGCCCAGGGTGACTGCCAGCCCGACGGAAACTCATTTTTCTTATTCGCGTTCATTCGCGTTTTTCGCGGACAAATTGCTTTTTATAGGTTGAAAGTGACTTCCTCATTGCCTGAGAGGCGGGACGCGGAGCGTCCAAGACTGCATTCCCACGCGGAGCGTGGGAACGAGAGGGAGGGCGGCGTGGGAGCGAGCCCTCTGAGCCAGGTTATTTGCGCCGTCGCATCGCCGAGAGGAAGTTGGTCATGGACGCCTCCGCTACCCCCCACCAGGCATCCGAGGTCTCCTGGAAGGCGTGCATGGAGTCATAGAGCGCCTTGAAGCTGGGGTTCTTGGCCGACTCTTCGGCATAGATGGCAAGCGCGGTCTCGTAGGCCTTGAGCAACACGTCGTCCGGGAAGCGCTTGAGCACGGTGCCGTTTTGCACCAGCCGCTGCATCGCCGGTGGGTTCTTGGCGTCATAGCCGGCCAGCATCAACAGATGGGTTTCCGCAGCGGCGGTCTCAAAGGCCGACTGATAGGCGGGCGGCAGGGCGCCCCACTGGTCCTTATTCACATAAAAGGCCAACTGTGCCCCCGGCTCCCACCAGCCCGGATAGTAATAATATTTCGCCACCCGGTAGAACCCCAGCTTCTCGTCGTCGCAGGGCGAGGTCCATTCCGCCGCGTCGATGGCGCCACGCTCCAGCGCCGGATAGACCTCGGTGCCGGACAGGGATTGTGGAACCGCCCCCAGACGGGAGAAGATTTCGGCGCCAAATCCAGGAATGCGGATCTTCAGTCCCGCCAGGTCCGCCACCGACTTGATCTCCTTGCGATACCAGCCGCCCATCTGGGCGCCGGTGCTGCCGCCCGGGAAGTTGACGATATTGTATTGGGCAAACAGCGCCCGCAGCAGGTCCATACCGCCACCATAATAGGTCCAGGCGGTGAGTTGGCGGGCGTTCAGACCGAAGGGTAAGGTGGTCTCGATGGCGAGCGCCTTATTCTTGCCATAGTAGTAATAGGAGGCGGTCTGGCCGCACTCAACGGTGTTCTGCTGCACCGCATCGAGCACGCCGGTGGCCGGGACCAGTTCGCCGCCCGCAAAGGGCCGGATCTCAAAACGCCCATCGGTCAACTCGGAAACCCGGCGGGCCAGGTTCTCGGCGCCGCTATAGATGGTATCCAGGCTCTTGGGGAAACTGGAGGCCAGGCGCCATTTGATGGTCGGGGTCGGGGTCGGGGCCGCGGCCCGCGCCGGCAGGGCCAGACCGGCCGCCGCCGCGCCGACCCCGGCAGTCTTCAGGAAATCACGCCGTTGCATGCTGTGTCCTCGTTGCTGATTGGTATCGAGCGGGGCCGCCGGGGCGCGCGCGCTCAGATGGCATAACGCAGGATGGCCGCCAGTGGCTCGGTCCCCGGCAGATCGGCCGGCGGCACGCTCCAGACCTGACCGCCCGACAGGAGCACCCGGCGTGCGGTCTCCTCAATGACCTCGCAGCGATCGGCGTCGGGACCGTCCGTCAGGGTCACTGCACCATCGGTCTCGCCCACGGTGCCATGGACTGTCCGGTCCAGGTCGACCAGCAGGCTCTGGACCGCACCGCCAGTGGCCGCCCGCGCCGCCTGGGCAAGGTCGGTCGTCGCCCGCCCCTCGGTGGCCCGCTGCCGGTAGAGCGCGGTCCACTTGGCGAGTTGCTCGCGGTAGAGGCCGTCCAGCACGCCGCGCGCGGCACTCGCCAGCTCGGCCTCGGTCTGCCACTCGGGGCTGCCCGGGATGCCTTGGGCGGCCAGGTGCGGGTAGGTATTGACCGAGCGATAGATGGCACCCATGGCCGCGCCCGAGGCCAGCACCAGCGGGATGTCACTGCCGGCGAGCAACCCGCGCAGCGCCGCGTCGACCTGCCGCGCGTAGTGCCGCAGCAACACCTTCTCGCCCTCGGCGCCAACCGGGCGACCGCTGGGTGAGCGATCCACCCCACCCGCCTCCCCCAGCGAGGAGGCCAAGGCCTTGGGCATCCCGATCACCTTCACCTCGCCGGCCGGCAGGTCGGCCGCGACCTCGATCAGACGCACCCCGCCATCGGCGAGCGCCAGCACATAGCAGGCGTTGCAGAAGGTGACCGAGCGCAGCAGTGGCCGCAGATGGAAGCGCTCGGACACCGCGATGAGGGGTGCCAGTGTGTGCGGCAGCCGAAAGGTCCGCAAATTGTCCGCCGTCGCATAGATCGCCAGGCCGTGCGCCTGATAGCGCCAGAAGGCGTCGTCGTCGATCAGGTCATCCAGCGCCTCGGCCAAGGCCGCGATCCGGTAGAGGTCGGCCCCGGCCGCCTGCGCCCGGACGACGGCCTCCTTAGTCAGCTTCTTCAGCAGGATACGATCCGCATCCGTCTCCAGGCTGGCCGGCGTGGTCGGCAGAAAGAGCGATACCGCAAGATCGGTACGTGCCATGGCAAGGTCGATCAGCTCGGCGGCGGTAGGAAGGTCGAGGTGGAGCATGGGCGGCTTCTCGAGCGGCGTGATGAGCGGCCGGCAACGGGGTGGCGGCGTCAATCCCGGACGGCGGCAGGAAGATCGTAAGCTGCACATCTTACCGGATACGACAGCGTCGGATGTGCTATTAGTGACCGTTTGCGGCCAGCCGGGAGTCCCATCACGCGTATCGAACACATCCGCCGACGCCTGCGCGCCGCCGGCGCCAAGCCCTGTCACGAGGCGCGCATCCTGCAATCCTGGGCGCGGGCCATCCCGGTGGCGACCCGCCACCGCCGGGCCGAGGACTTCCTGCCGCTGGGGGTGCGCAACGCGCTCCCGGACCTGACCACGGAGCTTAACGGGCTAGCACGGCTGAGTGCCGAGCACCCCGGCGAGGACGGCTCGGCGCGCCTCCTGATCGCGCTGGCCGACGGCGAGACGGTG
This sequence comes from uncultured Thiodictyon sp., assembly GCF_903946935.1. Classification (GTDB taxonomy): domain Bacteria; phylum Pseudomonadota; class Gammaproteobacteria; order Chromatiales; family Chromatiaceae; genus Thiodictyon. The sequence continues at coordinate 7,042 of NZ_CAJAXH010000269.1, read as the reverse complement.
GAGAGCGTGCTGCTGCCGCGCGGCGGGCTGTGCGTCTCCTCCCAGGTCGGCTGCGCGGTCGGCTGCATCTTCTGCATGACCGGGCGCACCGGGCTGCGACGCCAACTGGGCAGCGCCGAGATTGTCGCTCAGGTGGCCCTCGCCCGCACGCGCCGTCCGGTCAAGCGGGTGGTGTTCATGGGCATGGGCGAGCCGACCCACAACCTGGGCAATGTGCAGGAGGCCATCGAACTGCTCGGCACGCTCGGCGCTATCGGTCACAAGGAGTTGGTCTTCTCCACCGTCGGCGACCGCCGGGTCTTCGAGCGACTGCCGCAGGGGCAGGTCAAACCGGCCTTGGCCATCTCACTGCATAGCACCAGCCCGGCGCTGCGGGCCCGGCTGCTGCCGCAGGCCCCGCGCATCGATCCGCCGGAGTTGGTCGAGCTGGCGGAGCATTATGCCCGCACCACCGGCTACCCGATCCAATATCAATGGACCCTGCTTGCCGGCATCAACGATAGCGATGAAGAGGTCGCTAGCATCGCGCGGCTGCTCGCCGGCAAATATGCGATGATGAACTTCATCCCCTATAACGCTAATGACGGATTGGGTTTTCGCCGACCCTCATGGGAACGCGCGAATGCCCTGGCCGGTGCCTTGCAACGCCGCGGCATCGTCACCCGGCTGCGCAATTCCGCCGGCCAGGATATCGACGGCGGCTGCGGGCAGTTGCGGGCGCGGACAGTGGGGAGCGGGCCTTGACCGTCGCTCCGGCCAATCCGCTCGATCGGCGAGTCTGCGGCGGCCGAGAGGTTGCCATCCCTGGCCTGGATTCCGGCGTCCCGGCCGGAATGACGATCGAGGCCGTGGGGAGTGCAATCTAACCCAAGAAGTCTCCCAACACGGCCATCTGCTCGGGCGTATTGAGTGCCGGGGCGTGGCCACAGCCGGGGATGGTCACCAGCCGGACCCGGGGGCCGCGTCGGGTCATCTCATCCGCCACCTGGGGCTCGACCAGGTCCGAGGCCGCACCGCGCAGCGCCAGGACCGGACAGGCGATGGCGTCGAAGAGCGCCCACATGTCGAAGTCCTGGAACTGCTCGGCGAAGACACGCATCACCGCCGGATCATAATGGGACGAGAGGCGGCCGTTATCGCGCCGGCGCACGGAGGTCTCGGCCATCAGGCGCCACTCGTCATCGGTCAGATGGCCAAAGGGGGCATAGACGGTGCGCAAGAAGGTCTCGAATTCGCTCATGTTGGCGAATTCCGGGACCAGGGTGACATAGGCCTTGATGCGCGCGATGGCCGTCCGATTGAGTCGCGGGGCCACGTCATTGAGCACCAGCCGCTCGATGCGTAGTGCGGTCTCCGGGGTGCCCGCCAAGGCCATACCGATCAGCCCGCCCATGGAGGTGCCGACCCAGCGGCACGCGGCAATGCCCAGATGGTCCAGCAGGGCGAGCGCGTGCTGGCAATAGACCGGGATGCTGTAGTCCTCATCGGGTGTCGCCGACCAGCTCGACAGGCCACGGCCGATGGTGTCTGGGCAGACCACATGGAAGCGGTCGGCGAACCGGCGGGCCAGGGTGTCGAAATCCCGCCCGGTCCGGGCCAAACCATGCCACAGCACTAGGGCCGGGGCGGCTGGATCGCCCCAGGCGGTCAGATGGACCTCGTGGCCGGCGATGGCGAGATAGGATGAGCGCGGGGAGGTCATCGGTCGTAATACCCTATGGCGTGACAGATGCGCCTGAGTATAGCCGATCCGGCGGGTGGGTTTTAACGCGCGGGCGCCATCTCAATCGTATTTGATGTAGGTGAACCGCGGATCATCCGGTGTGCCCGCGAGTGCGCTGCCCGCTCCAGGCCGCCAGGTCAGGGTCTCCTCGATCCGCTGGGCCAGCTCGAAGTCCTTGTCAGTCAAGCCATTGGCCGAGTGGGTGGACAGCTTCACGAGCACGCTGTCATAGGCGACGGCCAATTCCGGATGGTGCCAGGCCGCCTCCGCCAAGTGCCCCACGGTATTGACCACCATCAGGGTACTCTTCCAACCGCCGGTGCGGTACTTGCGCCCGAGCTTGCCGTCCTCGTAATACCAGTGGGGCAGATCGGCGGCGATTCGCGCCTGGATCTGCGACGCGTCGTAGACCTTCTCATCGGACATGGTCACAATCTCCTGTGGCGCTCGGACCAGCGGGGGGCGGCAATGCCAAACAGTGCCGCGCCAAGACACGAATGTCTTGATCCGCCCGCGGCCGTTCAACCATTGAGAATGGACGGCAACAGTCGCGCGCAGACAAAAACGCCCGCGCCTCCCGAAGTAGGGAGGGCGGGCGGTCTTGGCTGATCTGAAGTTGGCGCGCCCGACAGGATTCGAACCTGTGACCCCAGCCTTCGGAGGGCTGATTACAACCGCGTAGAAGCAATAATATCAACCACATGCACTGGTGCCCGCCGCACAAACGCGCATGAAACGGTCGCTGGAGCGCACCGGATTCGCACAATTTTCGCACAGTCGCGGCGCGTTGGGGTTCCTGCGTCACCCCAAGTCGGGCGCCAAATCGTTGTCCGTCCCCGTTTTTCCGCTGCGTGCCCACTGCGCGCGGCTGACCTATCGGCGCACCCTGCTCGCCGGGGCGCCGCGGATCGATCTGCAAGGCCAGCCCGTGGGGGCTGTGACCGAGGAGGCCGCGGCGGTGGCCGTGGCGGGCATCGAGCGGGACCGGGCGATTGCGGCGCAGGCCGCCAGCGAGCGGGAGGCGCGGCGCACCTTGGCGCTGGAGCGGCAGGCGCAGATTCAGGCGGCGGCCGCGGCCCGGCGGGCGAAGAAGGCGGCTAAGGCGCCGAAGCAGAAGGGGAAGAAGAAGAAGGTGCAAGCGAAGCCGGCGGCGGTACCGGCACCGAAGGCCGCGGCGGCGCCCAAGTCGGCGGCCACGGTGGTGGTGGTGAAGAAGCGGCGGGTGATCCCCCGGGGCGAGTAACGCGTTTTGCAGTAAACGGGGAAGACCCTATACTCTGGTCAAGGCTCAGAGGATTTCACCATGACCACCATCGCGTTCGATACCCACCGGTTCATCCGCACGATCAAGGAATCCGGCATCCCGGAGAATCAGGCAGAGGCCATTGCCGAGGCCTTCCGCACCGCCCAGGGCGAGGCGGACCTGGCCACCAAGCCCGACCTGGTGGCCCACGATACCGACCTGCGGCACGCCCTGCAGGAGACCTAACAGCGTCTGGACGCGAAGATTGACCTGTTGCGCAGCGACCTGACCGGCAAGTTCATGGACATGAACGGCAAGTTCACGCTGCTGCAATGGATGCTCGGGCTGCTGCTGGCCGGCGTCGCCTCGCTCGTCATCAAGTCGTTTTTTTAGCCCACTCCCGCGGCGGCGGGAACCGCCACGGGAGATCATTGTGCAAAGCCCCCTGCCTGGCTGACCTGTTCTTTCAGTCGCTTGTTGATGGACATGCCATGCTCCGCGGTGGCGACCAGCTTTTCACGGTTGCGCACGCTGGTGCGCACCGAGCGCGGGGTGATGGGCATGGCGGGTTGGGCCTTGTTGAAGGCCACGATCTTGGGATAGAGCGCGCCCTGGGCGTCCGCGTCCTGGTGGATGATGGCCAGGGCATAGGCCGTCATCAGGCGCGAGCGCCGGTCCAGGATGCGGCCCTCGTACAGCTTGATGGCGTTGTTGGCATCGCGCCGCACCGCCAGTTCGTCAGGGTTCATGCCCAACCCCTTCCAGATGAGTTGCCAGGGGTTGAGATCCCCGGGCTCCAGCACCGGCGCCCCCTTGCTGCTCTGCACGCCCTTGGTCGCGTAGCGGGTGGCTTGTAGCAGGTCGCGCAAGAACTTGGGCGAGACCGCCTCGGCGGCCTTCTCCCACTCGCCGTTCATGATCTGGTCATAGGCCTTGAAGGGCGAGCTGGCGATGGACGGCACCGGCCCCAGCAGTTGCTCCTCGATGCTCTGGAAGGTCTTGGCCCCGGTCATGTCCGCGTCCGCGTCGCGCCACCACAGGGTGTTCATGCCCACGCGCGAGGCCCAATCCATGCCGGTCGCCTTGTTCATGCCGCCGCGCGCGATGATGTCCGCCACGGAGCTTGGGAAGGTGCGGGCCAGCCAGTTCTTGAACTCGGTCTCGGCGTCCCAGGGCTCGTCATCATCCCCAAAGGCCGCCGCCGCCAGGTTGGCGATGGCGAACAGGGTGCCGACCATCGGCAGCCCCAGGGTGCCGGCGAACAGCCCGGTCATGCCCAGCACGCCGGCAAAGAGGGTGCGCGCCTCGCGCCGCACCTCGGGCGTCTCGCCCTTGATGGACAGGAACAGATTGCGCCCCATCAACCAGGTGGTGTGCTGGGCGTAGCTCTTGAACATCAGCATCACCTTGGCGACATCGCTTTGCATCCAGCGCGCGCGGTTGGTGTTGCTCAAGTCGAACTGGGTATCCCAGGTGGCCAGTTCCGCCTTGGCCACCGCCTCCACATGCGTGAGGCCCGCCGCCCGGCCCAGCCGGTAGGCCGCCAACAGGGTCACGTCGCGATTGATCACCTCCGCCGCCTGGAAGCCGCAGGAGACGAGGGCCATGGCGCGGTTGAAGGCATCCGAGTTCATCAGGGAGTCGCCCTCGCCGATGCCGGCCAGGTTGTGGACCACGGTATTGCCGCGCACTCCCGACAGGCTCCACTCGCCGAAGGCGCGCGCCTCGTCCGCCGTCAGGTTGGCCGCATGGTTGGGGTGTGGGCGGCCCTGCACATAGCCCTTGAGGACCTCCGGCGTGAAGCCGCGGCCCACGTCCACATAGGCTTGGCCCAGGGTCTTGGACGCCCCGCCCCAGCCGGCCCCATGGAAGCGCGCGGCCAGCACCGGCAGGCTCATGATCGGCACCTGCGAGAGGTTGACCAGGGCGGCGCCGGGTGTGAGCCCCATCAGCCAGGTGAAGGCGAAGGCGTTCACCTTGTTGACGATGGGCGCGTTGGCAGGGTTGTTGATCCACTCGTGGCGCTTCTTGAGTTCACCCAGGAAGGCATCGGCCTTGGTCACGTCCGCGCCCGTGCCCGCCTTGGCGCGCGCCTCCTTGGTCTCCTCGATGTCGCGCAGCAGCCGTTGCAGGTGCGGCATGTGCTCGGCGCGGGCGATCTGGTAACCCAGCCGGCCCATGTTCCAGCCAAAGGCGCGCAGGGCGTCCTTGCTGAAACCGGTGGTGCCCTTGCGGTGGATGAAGTGCTTGCGCATGGACATCTCGCCCAGGGTGTTCAGATACAGTTGGTAGAGCTGGTCCGCCCCGGCCGTGTCGCCCTTGTCGCGCAGCTTCTTGACCGCCTCGGCAATGAAGCCCTCACTCACGCCCTGCACCTCCTTGAGTCCCTCCTTGGTCATGCCCTGCGCGAGGATGGTCCAGCCGCCCTGTTGCAGACTGGCGACCACACCGCGCCGCTCGCTGGGGGTGTCGGCGCGCCAGAAGCCGGGCTCGCCGCGTTCTTCCAGCGCCCAGCCGCCGGCCAGGTTCTCAGACCCCGGGGCCTGGGCGCGGTCGGCCACCTGGCGGCGGTATTCGGCCTGCAAGCCGATGAAGACCGAGCGCGCGTAGGTGGCGTCCATGGTCTCTTTCCAGCGTTTGATCTCGGCCGGATTGTCGCGCGCCAGGACCTCCCAGGTCTGCACCGCGTGCGCCTGGTCCACACCCTCAGTCACCGGGGCGGCCGGATCGCCGAGCCAGACCGGCTTCACGTCGACGCCCTTGAGGTCCGCGCGCCCGGCAATGCCGGCGGTGGCCGCCTTGGCGCTGGCAAACAGCTCGCCGTCCGGCCGCACGAACAGCCGCTGCGTGCCGGTCGGGAAGCGCCGGGCGGTCACGTAGTAGCGGCCGTGGCGCCACAGCGGGAAGTAGGGGCCGAGCTTGGGGTTGCCGGCCTCGTCCATGGGGTTCTCGTAGGCCGCGCGGATTTGCGCCACCAGCAGGCGCTTGCCGGCCTCGTCCAGGACCTCGGATTCCTCGATCTCCTTGATGCGCGCGTCCTTCATTTGTTCCGAGCGCTTCTTGTACAGGTCGCGCGCCTGGCGGTAGATCGCCTGTGCCTCCGTCGGCAGGGCGTTGAACTCCTGGCGCAGCGCCGGCAGGGCCTTCTGGCGCTTCTTCTCCGCCCGCACCGCGAGCGCGAGCTGATCGGCTGCTGCTGAGTAGTAGCCGGCCATGCCGCGGTCTTCGGCCTTCTTTGAGCCCAGCATCTGTTTGGCCTGTTCGCGCAACGTCTTCACGTTCGCGTCCGTCGCCTCGCGGGTGCGCCAGAACAGTTCACTGGGGCCCAGCTTCAACGCGACCTTGAGCGTCTCGTAATCGGCCGGGTCCACCTGGTCCTTGGTGGACTGGTTCATCAGGCTGGCGAGCCGCTCCGCCATCGCCCGGTTGGTCCGCGCCCACGGCTGCCAGACATCGGACGCGAAGGTCCCCGCCTCCTCAATCAGTTCATTGCGCCTGGTGTCCATGGCGCCGACCTGGCTCTGGTACGCCTGGATACCCGGGATGACGGCCTCGCCGACCTCCGCCAGTTGGCGCGTGGTGATGGCACCCAGGACGGTCGGCAGGGATTGTTCCCACTTGTCCTTGGTCCATTCTCCCGCGGGCTCCAGGAAGTCCTTGATGGACTGCCATAGGTGGGCGCCTCCACCCAGGGGGGAGCCGCCGGAGTCGGCGGCGGGGGCGAGGCTGAAGCGGATGCCGGGATGCGCCATATCGTCGTTGACGCGCGCCCACCACTGGGCTAGCCTTCCTTTAGGGGCCGCGCGCTCTTCACCCGCACCAGATTTGGTTTGGCCAGCGAGAGGGATGGGTGTCGCGGTCCCGATCTCTTCCAGGTCTTCCACGCTGGTCGCATCTGCGTCATAGAAAAACTCCCCAGTGCTGCGTTCAACGACCTCTAGTACCGCAGGATGAAAGTGCTCGGACCATGTCAAGCTAGGCTGCCAACGGCTTGCCTTGGTAGGTCCAGCGGAATGGTTTGGCCATTGTCTTGTTGAAATAGTCGATGAAGTTTTTGATTTTCTGGCAAAGGTCGT
>NZ_CAJAXH010000268.1 GCF_903946935.1 uncultured Thiodictyon sp. | reverse complement strand
TCCCGCGACACCGTCGCCGCCACCATCCAGCGCCTGGCACGCAACGTCCGCCTGGTGTTCGACTACCTGGGCATGACCGAAAATTCCCGCCGTCGGCGGGGACGGCCAGCCACGGCGGGCTAGAACGGATTTGCCGTGTGCCGGCCAGCATGCCGGGTCCGCCCCATGCTAGGATGAGCCGCCGCAAGCGGGATTTAAGGTGTGCTTCGTCCGAGGTTTTCCGTATGGGTGGCATCTACTGGCTGGCGTCCTATCCCAAGTCCGGTAATACCTGGTTCCGCGCTTTCCTCACCAACCTGCGGGTGGACGGGGAGCAGCCGGCGCCGATCGATGAATTGAGCGGCGCCGGGATGATCGGCGCCCGCGGTTGGCTCGACGAGCGGCTGGGCTTCGACACGGCCGATCTCAGTCCGGCGGAGGCCGAGCGCTTGCGCCCCGCGGTCTATCGCTGGGTGGGGCGCGAGGACGCGACGATCGGCTATCACAAGATTCATGACGCCTACACCCTGACGGTCGACGGTGAACCCCTGGTGAGCCGTGAGGCCACGCTTGGCGCGCTCTATATCCTGCGCAACCCGCTCGACGTGGCGTGCTCATTTGCCAGTTTTTTCAGCTGTAGTATCGACGCGGCGATCGATCGGCTGGCCGACCCGGCCCTGGCGCTGCACCACCGGCGCTCGGCGGGCGGTGCGCATGTCCGCCAGCGCCTGCTCAGTTGGTCCGCGCATGTGCGCAGTTGGGTCGATGCCCCGGGGCTCAATCTGGCGCTGATTCGCTATGAGGATATGTTGGCCGACCCGCTGTCGACCTTCACCCGCGCCGCGCGCTTTCTGCACTTGCCGCATGACCAGGTGCGGGTACAAAAGGCCATCGACTTCAGCCGGTTTGGCGAGTTGAGCCGCCAGGAGGCGGCGCGGGGTTTTCGTGAGCGCCCGCACTTCGCCCCGCGCTTTTTTCGTCAGGGGCGCAGCGGCGGTTGGCGCGCGCAGCTCAGGGCGGCGCAGGTGCTGCGCATTATCGCCGATCATGGCGCGCTCATGCGCCGGTTCGGTTATCTGGACGCCGCGGGCGAGCCGCTCTGAGCTTGCGGGTGGCCGTAACCCTGACCAAGGCCGGTTTGCGCAGTGCCGATGGCGGCGCGCTTGAGTGTTGCCAGCATCGAACCATCGCTATGATAATGATCGGAATCGGCCGCCCCGCTGGCGGGCCACCCACACCGACAGGAAAATAACAGTATGAAGATCGGGGTTCCCCTGGAGACGCGGGCGGGTGAGGCGCGAGTCGCGTCCACGCCCGAGGTGATAAAAAAGTTTGTAACCAAGGGCTTCGAGGTGCTGGTCGAGCGGGGCGCCGGGGTGCGGGCCGGTTACCCGGATGCCGACTATGAGGCGGCCGGGGCGCGGCTCGTCGATCGGGCCGGGGCCTACGATACCGACCTGCTGCTCAAGGTACGCCGCCCCGACGTGGCGGACGTGGCGGCCATGCGCCCGGGCGGCATCTATATCGGCCTCTTGGAGGGCTGCGGCGAGGACGAGATGGCCGCGGCCATGCGCGCCAAGGGCATCCGGGTGCTGGCCATGGAGCGCATGCCCCGGACCTCGCGCGCCCAGTCGATGGACGTGCTGTCCTCGCAGGCCAACATCGCCGGTTACCGGGCGGTGATCGAGGCGGCCGCCCGCTACGGTCGCTTCTTCCCGATGATGATGACCTCCGCCGGCTCGGCCAAGCCGGCGCGGCTGGTGGTCTTGGGGGTCGGGGTGGCCGGGTTGCAGGCGATCGCCACCGCCCGCCGGCTGGGGGCCGAGGTGTTTGCCTATGACGTGCGCCCGGAGACCCGCGAGCAGATCCTTTCGCTCGGTGCCAAGTCGATCGATCTCGACCTCGGGGAGAGCGGGGCGGGGAGCGGCGGCTATGCCAAGGAACTGTCCGACGAGGCCAAGGCGCGCCAACAGGCGGCCCTGGCCGACCAACTGGCCAAGGCCCATGTGATCGTCACCACCGCGCAGATCCCCTGTCGGCCGGCCCCGGTCCTGGTGACCGAGGCGGTGGTGCAGCGCCTGCGTCCGGGTTCGGTGATTGTGGATCTCGCGGCGGCCGGCGGCGGTAACTGCCCCCTGACCGTTGCCGATCAGGTGGTGGAACGTCACGGGGTGACGATCGTGGGTCACACCAATTACCCCTCGATGGTGGCAGCCGATGCCAGCGCCTTCTATGCCAAGAACCTGTTGAACCTGATCGAGATCATGGTCGATAAGGGCGAGGCCGGGCCGGTGCTCAAGGATCTCAGCAAGGACGACATCACACAGGCGATGCTGGGGTAGGGCGCGCCGCGCACCGCCTCCAGCCAACACCCTTTGTCCCACGGTGCGTCCGGCGCACCCCACGGAAACCACTGCCATGTCTGAATCGCTGCTTGCGCTCTATGTCTTCGTTCTGGCCTGTTTCATTGGCTACTATGTCATTTGGGGCGTCACCCCCTCATTGCATACGCCACTGGTCGCCCTGACCAATGCCATCTCCGGCATCGTGGTAGTCGGCGCACTGCTGGTGGCCGGCTCCGAGCAGGCCGGCATCGGCGCCGAGCTGATCGGCTTCTTTGCTGTGCTGCTCGCCTCCATCAATGTCTTCGGCGGCTTTCTGGTGACCCACCGGATGCTTTCCATGTTCAAGAAGAAGCCCAGGTAGGAGCGGCCCCCGGCCGCGACGCACGCCGCCCACGCGGCCTTGATCGTCATTCCGGCCGGGACGCCGCAATCCTGGCCCGGGAAGGCCACCGCTCGGCTGTCGCGGATTCGCGCAATACAGTGGACTGGCCGGAACGAAGATCGGGGCCGCCCACGCGCTGCCCGCGACGATGACCAAGGCCCATCCGACGTCTAACTACTGAAGGAATGCCAATGGAATTTTCTGTCAATACCCAGGCGGTGGCCTATCTGGTCTCTGCCATTCTATTCATCCTGGCGCTCAAGGGCCTGACCCATCCCGCCTCCGCGCGCCGCGGCAACCTCTATGGGATGCTCGGCATGGTCATCGCGGTGGCCGCCACGCTGCTCGGTCATGAGGTCCGCTCCTACGGATTCATCATCGCCGGGGTGGCCGGCGGCGCGGTGGTCGGCACCATCCTGGCCCTGCGCATCCAGATGACCGCCATGCCGCAATTGGTGGCGGCCCTGCACAGCTTCGTCGGTCTGGCGGCGGTGCTGGTGGCCATCGGGACCTTCATCAATACTGCCGACCCGGGTGCAGTGATGATGGGTGAACTCTCCGCCGGTGTCATCATCGGTGCCATCACCTGTACCGGCTCGGTGATCGCCTTCGGCAAGCTCCAGGGGTTGTTGAGCGGTGCGCCGGTCAAGTTTACCGGTCAACACCTACTCAATGCCGTCATTGGGCTCGTGACCATTGGACTCGGCGTACACTTTGCCATGACCGGTGCGGTGTGGGCGCTCGCTATCATGACCCTGCTGGCCTTCGTCATCGGCGTGACCCTGATCATCCCGATCGGTGGGGCGGACATGCCGGTCGTCATCTCCATGCTCAACAGCTATTCGGGCTGGGCGGCGGCGGCCACCGGCTTCACCCTGCATAACAACCTGCTGATTATCGTGGGCGCGCTGGTCGGGTTCTCCGGTGCCATCCTGTCCTACATCATGTGCCGAGCGATGAACCGCTCCATCATCAATGTGGTGTTCGGCGGCTTCGGCTCCGGCGATGATGCGAGCCCGAGCGCCGGTGCCCAGGCCGCACAGCAGGGGGTGAAATCGTCCTCGGTGGAGGATGCAGTCTATTGGATGGAGGACGCCAACAAGGTCATCATCATCCCCGGCTATGGCATGGCCGTGGCGCAGGCCCAGCACTCGGTGAAGGAATTGATGGAATTGCTGGAGGCGCGCGGGGTGGAGGTCAAGTTTGCGATCCACCCGGTGGCTGGCCGGATGCCCGGTCACATGAACGTGCTGCTGGCCGAGGCCGATATCCCCTATGACCGGGTGCTGGAGATGGATGAGATCAATCCGGAGTTCCCCGGCGCCGATGTGGCCCTGGTGGTGGGTGCCAACGATGTGGTGAATCCCGCCGCCAAGGAGGACAAGTCGAGCCCCATCTATGGGATGCCGATCCTCGAGGCGGGCAAGGCGCGGCAGGTCTTCTTCCTCAAGCGCTCCATGCGTCCGGGCTATTCCGGTGTGGATAACCTGCTGTTCTACCGTGATAACACCTCGCTGGTCTTCGGCGACGCCAAGGACACCATCGAGGGGATGGTGAGTGTACTCAAGGGGTCTGCGCATTGAGCCGGCTGGCGCCGCGGGGCCCGGCGACGGACCCCGCCCGCGGCTGGCACCTGGTGGTCGGGCTATTGATCGGTGCGGCCGTGGGGAGTGGGGCGGGGTACTACCTCGCCGTCCATTCCAGGTCGGCGTCGGTGGCCGACACTGGTGCGGTCACGGCCGGCCGCGCCGGGGCGATCCGGGCCACCGGGCACTTCACCCAAGCCGACCCCGCCGACCGTATCCATTACGGCAGCGGGGCGCTCACCCTTTATGACGATCGGGTCGAACTGGGTGAGGATTTTGCGGTCGGACCCGGGCCCAAGTATCACCTCTATCTGGTGCCACAACGCGGTGTCGATGCGGACACCCGGGTGGAGGAGACCATGTTCATCGACCTGGGGCCGCTCAAATCATTCAGCGGCGCCCAGGGTTACGCCATCCCGGCGGGGGTGGCGGTGGGCGATTACGGCACGGTGGCGGTCTGGTCCGAACAATTCAATACGCTCATCTCACCGGCAGAATTGGTCTTAGAATCATTGTCCGAAAATGAACGCAAATAGGATTAGATGCTTGGCCTCATGCCCGCCATTGTTCGCGCGATGAACTGACCGCCTGCCCTCGATTTATTAATTATTGGCGGTCATTTGCGTTCATTTGCGGACGAACTGCCTTTCTTCGCATCGCCGAGCCCCGAGGTCGCGGCCGCATGAGAATCCTGTTCGTGTTGCACAGCCACTCCTATGGGGGGGCGGAGATGCACCTGTCTGAATTGGCGCGGGGCCTGGCGGCGTGCGGCCATGAGGTCGCCTTCGCGGGGCCGGCGGATTCCTGGTTGGCGGAGCGCTTTCGGGCGGCCGGTTTTGCTTGCTACCACTTGCCGATGCACGGCTTTTTCGACGCCTGGTCGATGGTCAAACTGGCGTGGATCGCCCGGCATTTTGGCGCCGATCTCATCCACGGTCATCTCACCCGCGGGGCCTTCTATGCCGGGATCGGCGGGCGGCTGGCGGGGGTCCCGGCGGTGGCCACGGCACACTCGACCAATGCGGGCAAGCACTTCGGGCGCGCGCAGCGGATCATCGCGGTGAGCCGGGCGGTGGCCGACTTTCTGGTGGGGGAGGGCTATGACCCAGCGCGCGTGACGGTCGTCCACCACGGCGTGGCCGATCCGCTGCTGGTCGCGTTGCGGCCAGTCCTGCGTGCGGCGCTGACCCTGCCTGCGGGGGCCGTGCTGTGCGGTATCGTGGCGCGACTGGTGCGTGCCAAGGGGCACGATCTGGCCATCGATGCACTGGCCGACTGCCCGGAACCGATCCATCTGGTCCTGATCGGAGACGACTCGACCCCTTGGGGGCGGGCGATGCGTGAGCGGGCCGCGGCGCGCGGGGTCGCGCAGCGCGTTCATTTTCTAGGCTTTCGCGAGGACGCGCCCCAGTGCATGCGCGAACTGGAGATGGTGCTGGCGCCCTCGCGTCGCGAGGCACTGTCGCTGACCCTGGCGGAGGCGGCGGCGGCCGGTCTGCCGGTGGTGGCCGCGCGCGTCGGCGGCATCCCGGAGGTGGTGGCGGACGGCGAGACCGGGCTCCTGGTCCCGGCCGAGGACGCGCCCGCGCTCGCCGCGGCCATGCGGCGCCTGGCCGCCGACCCCGGGCTGCGCGCTCAACTGGGGGCCCAGGGGCGGGCGCGCTATCTGCGTCAGTTCTCCTTGGAGACGATGACCGCGGGGACCGCCGCGGTCTATCGACAGATGCTCGGAAAAGACAAGAAGATGATACGTCCGCAAATGAACGCGAATAAACGCAAATGAAGAAAATAGACGATGGGCGAAGGGGGTACGGCAATTGAGTGACGCTGCGATTGCGTTGTCTTATTTGCGTTCATTCGCCTTCATTTGCGGACAGCTTTTCTCTCCGGAATGAACGGGATCTCGATTTTGATGTATCACCAGGTCGGCGACTTCCGCCGGGTCAGGAGCCATCGGGCGGTCTATTGCAACCAGCGTCGCTTTGCCGCCCAGATGGCCCTGCTCAAACGGCTGGGGTGTAGCGTGCTCGCGATGGACGAGGTCCTGGCTTGTGTGACCGGTGAACGGCCGGTGCCGCCGCGCGCGGTGGCGATCACCTTCGACGACGGGTACGACAACTTCTATGAGGTCGCACTCCCGCAGTTGCAGCGTCACGGCTTCCCGGCCACGGTCTATGTGGTGGCCGGATTGGTTGGCCGCGCGGCCGCCTGGCTGCCGGCCGATGGCCTGCCCGCGGCGCCGCTCATGGGCGCGGGGCGGCTGCGCGAGATTCGCCAGGCCGGCATCCAGATCGGTTCGCACGCCATGAGCCATTGCCCGCTGGCCGGGCTTGCGGCCGCGGCGCTGGCGGCCGAGTTGACGGATAGCCGCCGCGTACTGGAAGACCTGCTGGGCGAGCCGATCCGCCACCTCTGCTATCCCTACGGCAGCCATGACCTGGCAGTGGTCGAGGCCGCTGCCGCGGCCGGTTACTCAACCGGGGTCACCTGTCAGCGTGCCCTGGCGACCAGTGTCTTCGACCCCTTGGCCTTGCCGCGCAAGGCGATCTCATTGGGCGACGACCTGCTCGGTTTCTTGTGGAAGGTGCGCTTCAAGCATCGGCCCAAGGGCGTGGCGGTGAGTCGCGGCCGGGCCGCTATCTAAGCACCGATCCCTAAACCGAAATCCGCTAATCGCTCACGCCAAGGCGCCAAGCGCGCCAAGAAATACAAGAGGGTAGGTGAAGGCACCGGATCGCCCTTCCGGTGACGCGCCGGCCTTGATCGTCATTCCGGCCGGGACGCCGGAATCCAGGCCACGGACGGCAATCTCTCAGCCAGTGCGGCCGCCCAGAATTGCGGGGGGCCGCAACGATGATCAAGGCCGAATCGCCTGGCGCCGATAACGCACTGAAAAATATTGGCGTCTTGGCGTCTTGGCGTGAGAAATGCTATGTCGCGGCTAACCCGTCGCGGCCAGTTCTTGATAGACCGCCAGATTGCCCTCGACCATGGCGTCGATGGAGAACTCGCACACCATCAGTGCGCGCCCCCCGGCGCCCAGGGCGCGCCGCCGCGCCGGGTCGGCCAGCAGTGCGCCGAGTGCCGCGCCCAAGGCGTCGCTGTCACCGGGCGGGACCAGGACGCCGTTTTCCCCGTCGCGCACCGCCTCCGGGATGCCGCCGACGCGGCTGGCGAGGATCGGCACCCCGGCGCTCGCCGCCTGGAGCAGTGAGACGCCGAGCCCCTCCATCAGCGCCGGGTGGACCAGCACATCCAGGCACGGCAGGATGTCGGCTAGGTCGTCCCTAAAACCCGCCAGGGTCACCTGTCCGGCGAGCCCGAGTGCATGCGCCTCGCGCGCCAGGTCCGCGGCCTTGGGACCCTGGCCGAAAAAGAAGACGCGCAACCCCGGGTGGGCCGCGGCCAGCGGGGGCAGGGCGCGCAGCAGAAACCGATGGCCCTTGCGCTCGATCAACTGCGCGACCACCGCCAGCCACAGGCCCTGCGCCGGCACCCCGAGCCGCGCCGCCACCGCCGCCCGGTCGCACGGCCGGTCATAGCGCTGCCAGTCCACCGCGCTGCGCACCACCCGCAGCTTCGCCGGGGGCAGACCCTCGCTCAACAGGACCCGGCCGATCCCCTCGGAGATGGCGATCACCCGGTCGTGTAGCCGATATTTGAGCCCGACCACCCAGGGTGACTCCGGGTTGTCCACCCGGCGGGTATGAATGACCGGCACCCCGCTCGCGCGTGCCGCGATGCCGCCCATCAGGTCCGCCCCGATACGGCTATGCAGATGGACCAAGTCCGGGCGGGTGGCGCGGATCAGCCGGGCCAGGCGCGGGATCAGCAGCAGGTCCCCGTCGCCATGCATGGGCAGCCCGTGGACTTGTGCGACCGGCGCCGCCGCGTCGGCTAGGTCGCAGCCGCGGGGGCAGGCGAGCAGGTTCTGGTGACCGCGGGCGTGCAGTCCGCGCAACAGGTGCAGGACCTGGAAGGCACCGCCATAGAGGTGCCGGCCGCCCTCCACATGCAGGACCTTCATCGTGGACGCTGCCGGGCCATCACGGCGCCTGCCCGATGACTTGGCGGGCGGCGGCCAGGACCTCGCCGACGGTGAGTTCGCGCATACACCCGAAGCTCCCCCGGCAGGTCGGGCGGCGCCGACAGGGCGAGCAGGGCAGGCGATGGTAGAGCACCCGGGCATTGACCCGGGTCGTCTCCACGTAAGGGCAGGTGGAGCCGAAGAGCAACAGCGACGGGGTGCCGGCGGCGATGCCCATGTGCCCCAGGCCGGTGTCCACTGCGACCAGCAGGGCGGCGCGGTCGATCAGTGCGGCGGCCTCGGTGAGACTGGTCTGGCCGACCAAGTTGACCAGCGGGCGCCGGGTCGCGTCCGCCACTGCGGCCGCGCTGTCGCCGATGCGGTCGGCCGCCTCGCGGTCGCCCGGGCCGCCGAGCAGGACCGGCGTCAGCCCCAGATCGCGGCGCAGCCGGATGGCCAGGTCCGCCCAGCGCTCCTCAAACCAGTGCTTTTGGGGGCGGGTGGTGAAGGGGCAGAGGACCGCATAGCCGCTGGTAAGCCCCTCCCGGACCAGGGTCTCGTCGGCGGTGCGCGCGGCCACCCCATCATAGTGGACGACCATCTCGAAGCGCTCGGTCGGTAGCCCCAACTGCTGCGCCAGATACAGATACTCGGAGCCGATGCGCCGCGGGTCCCCGCCGCGCGGGACGGTGCGGGTCATCAGCCAGGCGCTGCCCTCCCGGGAGCCCAGCCCGATGCGCGCGGGCGCCCCCGACAGCCGGGTGAGAATGCCGCTCTTGGCCAGCCCCTGTAGGTCGATGGCCACATCGAAGCGCTGCTCGTGCAGTACGCCGCGCAGCGCCCGCAGGCCGCGGATGAGTTCGCCGAAGTGCCGCTGCTGCCACAGTCGCCGCCAGTGGGTCATCGGGCAGACGATCACCTCGTCCAGGTCCGGGTGCTGGTCCAGCAGGGCGCGGCACTCGGGCTGGACCAGCCAGGCGATATGGGCCTGCGGGCAGGCGCGGCGCAGCGCCGCCACCAGCGGCGAGGCGAAGACGACATCGCCGATGGCCGAGAGCCGCACCAGCAGGATGCGGGCGTCCGGGGCGATGGCGAAGGGGTGCGGGTCGGGCATGGCGTCGTGGGTCCGAGGGCTGGCGGGGAGCGGGGCGCTGCGCCGATGTGACGCAGGATAACAGGATAAAGGGAAAGCCCCGGCGGCCCAAGACCAGTATTGGCTTTTTCCGTTGTGCAACCGCAGTCAATCCATCATCGCCTGGCCATTGCGCGGGCGATGGCCAGGGACCGGCTCCCGACCATCGGAGGTTGAACAAATGCTGGCCTGGGGTCATGCTGGTACAGCGTGCCGACAGGCCCCTGGGGTCGGGCGGCGCCCCCCGCCCGCCCGCTAACCCTGTCCAGACCTGCCCGTCAGGAGCGATCGATGACTCACCGCCCCCTTGTCCGCCTCGCCGTGTCCCTGTTTGCCGCCGGACTCGGTGCGGCGCCTCTTGCGGCGACGGCCGGGGCGGCCGCGACCGCGTTCCCGACCAGCGACTTCCTCACCGGGAGTTGGAACGGGGTGCGTGACCGCTGGCAGCAGCAGGGGTTCTCCTTCAACCTGAATTACACCACCGAGTCGTTCGGCAATGTCTCCGGCGGCGAGGTGCGCGGCGGGACCTATGCCGACAACATCGCGCTCGATTTCAACTTCGACCTCCAACGGCTCCTGGGCATTCCCAACACCACCCTGTTGGTGAAGGGATCGAAGCGCGATGGCGACAGTGTGTCATCGCGCTTCATTGCCCCGGCCTTTGGCGGCAATACCTTCACCGTCCAGGAACTCTATGGCGGACAGAATGTCAAATTGGCCAACGTGCAATTCACCACCAAACTCCTGAATGACCGGCTGGACCTGGCCTATGGTCGGCTGGTGGCCAATGACGACTTCCTGCGCTCCGACCTGTATTGCCAGTTCGTCAATAATTCATTCTGCGGCAGCCCCAAGCCGGTCTTCCTCCAGAACCCCTTTACCTTTACCGCCTATCCGCTCGCCACCTGGGGTGCGCGGGTGCGTTACGATACGCCCGCCCGGGTCTGGACCATCCAGGCCGCGATCTATGACGGGGACCCCGAGTTCAAGCAGGGTAACCCGGCCAGTCCGAGCCACAATCCGCACGGCGTCTCCTGGGGGATGGGCAACAACGGCGCGACCCTGGCCGGCGAGGTCCATTATCATGTCAACCGCGATTCGCTCCAGGCCCTGCCGGGCGTCTATAAGATCGGCGGCTTTTATCTGACTGGCCGCTTCCAGAATCTGCATCCCAGCGGGGCGAACGACGCCACGGTGCGCGGCGACGGCATGATCTGGCTGCTGGCCGATCAGATGCTTTATCGCAAGTCGCCCGGCAGCCCCCAGGGCCTCTCGGCCTTCGGCGCCCTGGTGTTCAGCCTGACGGATAGGGTCAATCCGATGTCCGGCTATTATAATGTCGGTCTGGTCTACCTGGGTCTGTTCAATGCGCGACCGCTCGATCGTACCGGACTGGGGCTGACGACCGGCTGGTACGGCCATTCGTATAATCAAGGGCTGCGGGCCGCCGGGCAGCCCACCAGGGCCTATGAGGCGGCGATCGAGCTGAATCATCAATTCGTCCTGGGCCATGGTATCAACTTCCAGCCGGACCTCCAGTACATCGTCAGGCCCGCCGGGACCGGCACCATCCCCGACGCCTTTGCCGTCGGTGCCAAACTCAGCGTCACCTTTTGAGCGATCCCCGTCGGCTCGCCCGGCGCCAGACCCACTCACACCACACCGGATTCCCATGCAACTCACCCCACTGCAACACCTCACGCTGCCCACCGGTCCACTGGCCTACCGCCAGACCGGGAGCGGCATCCCACTCATCCTGATCCACGGCTGGCGCGGCGCCTCCAGTCACTGGCAGAACACCCTGAACGCCCTGGCCGATATCCGCAACGTCTATGCCATCGACCTGCCCGGTCACGGCGCGACCCCGCCCGGCGCGGATCCACTCACGATGCAGGGCCTGGCGCGCTTGGTCATCGACTTCGCGGACCAAGCGGGGCTTGATCGGTTCGACCTGGTCGGACACTCCTATGGGGCGGCCGTGGCGGTCGTCATCGCCGCCCGCTGGCCCGAGCGGGTGCGGCGGCTGGTGTTGAGCAGCATGGGGGTTGCGGGCAGTGACCTGGAGCGGTTCGCCCTCACCCAGACCCATGCCTGCCTGAACCTGGGCCTGCCTTGGGTGCGGCCCTGGGTTGCCATGATGCGGCCCTGGCCGGGGCCCTGGCAGCCCGCGCTCGACTGGATGAGCGGCGAGCCGGCGACCAGTCGGGCCTTCGCCGGGGCCTTCCTGCGGCAACTGCCGGCGGACCAGGCGGTGGTCAGCGAGGGGGTGCATGAGTTCTTGAGCACGGACCCACTCTCCTCCCTGGAGATCATGATCGACGCGGCCAACCCCGCCTTTGCCGCGGCGCTCGCCAAGATCGCTGCCCCCGTCCTCCTGCTCAGTGGCGATAGCGACCTCGTCATGCCCGCCGCCGGGGTCGCGGCCCTGGCCGCGCGTCTGGCGGACTGCCGCACCGTGCTGCTGGATGACTGCGGTCACATGCCGATGATCGAGTGGCCGGAGCGCTTCATCCGGGAGGTGCGGGCCTTCCTGACCGACGGCGAGGTGGCGGCGGCTCACTGATCCGGTGGGTGCGTCGTGCGGCCCAGGCGGCTGGGTCATCTGGGTGGGCACAACGACCGGCGGGAGGCGAGTCAGCCTTTGCGCCGATCCTTCCACGCGTTGGCCACCCGCGCGGCCGCCTGTCCGGGTTGCGGCATCCGGCACAATTGCTGGCCTTGATCGTCGTTCCGGCCACTCCCGGGCCGGAGTCCAAGGTTCAGCCTTGGCTTGACGACCAAGACTGAAGCCTTGGACTCCAAGAGATGGCCGCTGGCCGGAACGATGACCAAGACCGTCTTTATCGACGAGGCCTGGGACCTAGGGTACGCGGTGTAGCACTGGAGTTTCACACAATCAGACGGGCACAAAAAAGCCGGTCGTAACCGGCTTATTTGACAAATGAAGATGGTCGGGGTGACAGGATTCGAACCTGCGACTTCTGCCTCCCGAAGACAGCGCGTAGAGAAAAAGTACATAAAAATCAATGTATAGCGCCGTCGCCCCCAGCCCGAGCGCGTCTCTACATGCCAGCAACCGCCTGATTGTGTCGGTACGGTTTCACGTCAGTTTCACGTGGCCTGGTGGCCGCGCAATAGCAGCAACAAGGCCAAATACCCCTCTCTCGTTAGCCCGTTCGGCGGCTGCAACGATTTCAGAGCCCGCCACTCAATAGAGCGGATGTTCAGGCGTTCGCAAAGAAACTCGTCGCCGGCCAGGCTCGCAAGACCGACCGACGTCTTCCGATCCGCCAGGATGTGTTCACGGCTGATCTCCGTGTTCGCCAGCGTTTCGTCGCTTTCGCCGCCCATCAGCCAATGGGCGCTGACACCCAGCTCGTGCCTCAAAATGTCGAGCATCTCGATCGACGGCGCTCGCACGCCACGTTCCATGCCGCTGATGTGGGATTGGACCACCCCGCAACGGTTGGCCAGCTCAGTCTGGTTCAAGCCGGCCGCTTTGCGTGCCCGTTTTAGCCGGGCACCGTTCAACACCGCAATGTTGGTCTCGTTCATCTGCGTAGCATGAACGAAAACGGTCCGTGCGGGAACGTGCGGACAGAAAGCTGGCCTGCGCCAGAGCTCCATCTCTGCGATCGAACGGGGGGAGCGGTGTCCCTCGTTGGAGCGGCTGTTGGATCTGGCGCGTGCCTTCGGCGTTGCGCCCGCGCGCCTGCTGATGGTGCCCACGGGGACGGGCGGGGCGGGGGCGGGGTAGGGCGTGGATATCGGACTCGCGACTGACGTCAAGAGTGAGCCGCCCCCGCGCCTACCCGAGCAGTTTGTGACCAGGCGACAACGGCTGATCCGCCGTACCACGGGCCGGCAGGCGTGGGGTCTGCTACAGTACACGCCCTCGCGCACCGCGCCCGCCAGTTGTTGTCCGTATGCCCCGACGCCCGACGCCCTCCCGACCCTCTGCGCGCGCCCCTAAGCGCACCTCTGCGCGGGCACCTGCGCGCACCGGCACCCTCCAGACCCTTGGCCGTCGCACCCTCGCTGGACTACGCAATCTCGGCATCGGCCTGGCGATGGCCTCGGCGGTGTCCTATCTGCCCGCATCGGTCACAGCG
>NZ_CAJAXH010000267.1 GCF_903946935.1 uncultured Thiodictyon sp. | reverse complement strand
TCCCGCGACACCGTCGCCGCCACCATCCAGCGCCTGGCACGCAACGTCCGCCTGGTGTTCGACTACCTGGGCATGACCGAAAATTCCCGCCGTCGGCGGGGACGGCCAGCCACGGCGGGCTAGAACGGATTTGCCGTGCGTCCGCCTCGCCGACCCATCGACAGCCCGCTGATCGATCGATACCATCGGCGGGCCGCCCGGCGCCCGCCTTAACGAGACCAGTCCCCCGGAGACCCCATGAAGATCGAGACCCAGGCCATCCATGCCGGCTTCACCCCGGATCCCACCACCAAGTCGGTCGCCACGCCCATCTATCAGACCACCAGCTACGCCTTCGACGACACCCAACACGCGGCGGACCTCTTCGATCTGAAGGTGGCGGGCAACATTTACACCCGCATGATGAACCCCACCAGCGACGTGCTGGAGCAGCGGGTGGCGGCCATGGAGGGCGGGGTCGGGGCCTTGGCGCTCGCCTCCGGCATGGCGGCGGTGACCAACGCCATCTTCACCATCGCCCAGGCCGGGGACAATATCGTCGCCGTCTCCACCCTCTACGGCGGCAGCTACAACCTGTTCGCCCACACCCTGCCGCGGCTCGGCATCCAGGTGCGCTTCGCCGCCCCCAACGACATCGCGGGCATGGAGTCGCAGATCGACGGCAAGACCCGGGCGGTCTTCTGCGAGTCGATCGGCAACCCGGCCGGCAATGTGGCGGACATTACCGCCATCGCCGACATGGCCCACGCCCATGGCGTGCCGGTGATCGTCGACAACACGGTGCCGAGCCCCTATCTGTGCCGCCCCTTCGAGCACGGCGGCGACATCGTGGTCCATGCACTGACCAAATACATGGGCGGTCACGGCACCAGCATCGGCGGCATCCTGGTCGACTCAGGCTCGTTCCCGTGGGCGCAGCATGCGCAGCGCTTCCCGATGCTCAATGAGCCCGACCCCTCCTATCATGGCGTGGTCTACACGCGCGATGTGGGGGCCGCCGCCTATATCGCCCGCGCCCGGGTGGTGCCGCTGCGCAATATGGGTGCGTGCATCTCGCCCTTTACCAGCTTCCTGCTCCTGCAAGGGATCGAGAGCCTGCATGTGCGCATGGACCGCCATTGCGAGAATGCGCTGAAGGTCGCCGAGTACCTGAAGGGCCACCCCAAGGTGGAATGGGTCCGCTATGCCGGTCTGCCGGATAACCCCGACTACCCGCTGGTGCAGAAATATATGGATGGCGGCAAGGCCAGTTCCATTCTGTCATTCGGCATCAAGGGCGGGCTCGATGCTGGCGCCCGGTTCATCGATGCACTCAAGCTCGCGGTGCGCCTGGTGAACATCGGCGACGCCAAGACCCTGGCCTGCCACCCGGCCACCACCACCCACCGCCAACTCTCACCGGAAGAACTGGCCCGCGCCGGTGTTTCCCTGGACCTGGTGCGCCTCTCCATCGGCATCGAGCACATCGACGACATCATTGCCGACCTGGAACAGGCGCTGGCGGCGGGGTAGTCGCACCGTTTACTCGTGACACTGTTCAAGAGACTGTGAAGATATTCCACGTCCGCGCGATCCTGTAGGTCGGGTTAGGCGCGCGTGGTACGGCGCTCAATAAGAAAATAGAGGCTTAACGCGCGCCGTAACCCGACATTGCACCTCGGCATGTCGGGTTACGCTGCGCTAACCCGACCTACGCCGAATACTTTCACAGGCCCACCTGTCTCAGGCGCTCTGCGCCGCATTGGTCATCAACCGGAGCCGCCATGCAAGACCTGAATACCACCACTGCCGCGCCCCCACCGCCGGCCCAACCGATTGCAATCGGCGCACTCAAGCGACTGAGCATAAAGTGTATTTCTGAAATCGGCTGGCTCGATACCCCGACCCTGTTGGCCGATATCATGGCGGCCGGCGGCATGAACGCCAGCCAATATCAATTGCCCTGGCCGCCCTTTGCGCAACTGCATGCCGACAATGCCGCCGGTTCCTCGGCCCTGCTCGAAGCGGAAACCCCGGATGGCCGGCTACACCGGGTGCTGTTCGATTGCAGACCCTGTTGCAGGTCGCGGGCGAGAACGTGCTGTATTTCGAGATCGAGGGCAAGGGCCTGGCGATGGTCACCGGCTGCGGTCATGGTGGGGTGCTGAATCTACTCGACTATGCCCGCCAATCCTTCGTCGGCGGCGAGCGTCTGTATGCGGTCTATGGCGGTCTGCATATCGCCCCATTCGAGGACTGGAATGCAGAGAAGGACGCCGTGATCGCCGCGCTGGGGGGCTATGGCATCGCACACTTCGGCTGCAATCACTGTACCGGCGCGCTGGCGGTCGAGAAGATGGTGGCTGCCGGTCTACCGGTGGTGCGCGGCAGCGCCCAACACGGCTCCAATAACGCGATGTTTCTGGGCAATGGCGATGTGTTGGAATTGTCGGGGGACGCGGTGCGGTAACCGGTTAGCCGCGCCATGCAGTGGGCCAAGGAAGGCGGCCTTTCGGCTTCCATTATCCTAAATCCGGCAATTGCTCACGCCAAGGTGCCAAGACGCCAAGACGCCAATAAGAAACAACGAGATGTGCGCAGCATCGGCATCACCGTGCGGGTGAGCCGCCGAACGTCAATAACGTTTTAGAAAACCTTGGCGAGCTTGGCGCCTTGGCGTGAGAACCGCTCTTTCTAGGTTGATCGTCATTCCGGTCGGGACGCCCGAATCCAGGCTATGGATGGCAATCTCTCAGCAAGTACGGACGCGCAGCATAGGGGGCGGCCGCAACGATGGTCAAGGTCAACGCAACGGTTGCATTACCACTTGTTCTTGTGCCCCGGCGGCACGCAGCCCTTACCCTTTTTGGCCAACCCCGGCGGGCAAGCGTGGCGGCGGCGATCCTGCCCCTCGTAGCGCTGTGGCTGCTGATACCTCTGCTGCTGATAGCGCTGTTGCTGCTGGTAGCGTTGTTGATCCCGATACCGCTGTTGCTCCTGGTAGCTCTGCTGCGTCTGATTCCCGCCGCCGAACAGTGTATTGAGCGCCTCGTCAAAGTTTCCGAATTGGGCCAGCGCCGTCGAGCTGATCAAGCTCATCGCGGCAACCGCGAGATATATTTTTTTCATCATAAGCCCCATTAAGAGCGCGATTTGCGCACACTCTTAATGATGGCACGTCAGGATTATTGCCTCCGCTCGCTAGCACGCTTACGGTCAACGCCCTTGCGGCACCCGTCGCGGCCTGGGGGCCGCTCCTACGCCGCAGGAGCGGGCACCAGGCCGCGACGCGTCACGTATAGGCCGCCATCAATTCGTTCAGGTCCACCCGTGCCCGCAGGCGGCGACAGAGCATGAAGGTGCCGACGAACTTGCGGTGCAGGAAGAAGGTCGCCGGGTCGGGGGTCCGGCCGAAGGCCTCGTCGAAGAAGAGGTCCCGCCCGCGGACATAGACCCGCTCAAACAGATCGGACGCCCCGAAGTCATAGGCTCCGGTATGGCGCAGCGGTTCGCCGGTGAGCGCGATCAGCTCGGCAATGTCCAGGGCCTGTTCCGGGGAGGAATCAGGGTCCAGATAGCCCAGGGCCACGGCGCACTGGCGCACCGTGTCCGTGTCCCCGACGACGGACGCCTGCATCATCTGCCGGTAGTACCCAACCAGCGCGGGGGCGATCCGCTGGGTGGCACCAAAATCGAGCAGGACAAGCTTGCGGGTCTCGGCTTGATAGAGGAAGTTGCTGTAGTTGGGATCGGTCTGCACCAGCGCGAAGTCGAACAACTCGCGCAGCAGCAGTCGGACCAGGAGCGTGGCGGCACGGTCACGCTCCACCTGGCGAAACGTCTCCCCGGTAAGTTGATCCACCGGGATACCGGTGGCGAAGTCCATGGCGAGCACGCGGGTGCTGGAGAGGTCCCGATGAACCTTGGGCACCAGAAAGTCGGGGTCGTCGCCGACCAGCCCCCCGTAGGTCTCCAGG
Source organism: uncultured Thiodictyon sp. (assembly GCF_903946935.1). Lineage (GTDB taxonomy): Bacteria > Pseudomonadota > Gammaproteobacteria > Chromatiales > Chromatiaceae > Thiodictyon. Next base: position 62,069 of record NZ_CAJAXH010000267.1, on the reverse strand, counting down.
GAATCGGCCTCGGCTAGATAATCGGCCTCTTGGTGGAGTTGGCGACGCGCCGCCGCCAGGACGGGCGCCAGGTCGACCCCCTTGGGCGCGAGCCCCAGGGTCTGCCCCAGGAAGGAGAAGTTGTCCAGATCGCTGTCGATGCTCTCGCGTACCCCGGGAAACTGGATCTTGATGGCCAGGTGCCGGCCGTCACGGGTCTCGGCGCGATGCACCTGCCCGATGGAAGCGGCGGCGATTGGGGTGAAGTTGAAGCGGTGAAAGCGCTTGTCCCAGTCGGCCCCCAACTCGCCCGAGAGGACCTGATTAACCTGGCCCAGCGGCATCGGCTGGGCGCGGTCGCGCAGGCTGGCCATGATCTCGGCGGCCTCCGGGGTGAGTAGGTCGGAGCCGTCCAGTGACATCAGTTGGCCCATCTTCATCGCCGCCCCGCGCATCCGCGCCAGCCGATCCGTGAAGCGTTGCGTGCTCGCGGCAGAGAGCTGGGGGCGGTATATCCCACCGTCGCGGTTGAGCGCCAACTCGATCAGGCCGCGCGCCCCGATCCCGAGCGCCAGGTCGCCGCTGGCACGGCCCAGGTGCCAGAGTCTGGCCAGGCGTTTACTGGGGACGGCAAGGCCGCTGGACATTGGGGCTTTGGCCATGGTAAGGGCTCTCGAATGGGGTTGCAGGCCAACTGGCCCGGCGTTGGCTGCCAATATGCGGTCGTTGCGGCCCAGGCGCAATGCGCTCCGTCAAGCCGCAAAGAAGAAGCGTATGAGTGCCAACGCGAAAGCGAACAGGTAACCGTACGCAAATCGATTGATCCGCAACACCGGCTGCCCGCGACGCGTCCTCCAGGCGCCCATGATGACCATGACCCCGCCGACGGCCAACGGCGTGACCATCAGATTGGGAAATCGCCATGCCGCAGGAACCAGGCTGCTGGGAAAGACCAGCAGACTGAAGGCGCCAAAGATGGCCCCAAAGAGCGCATAGCCCAGCGCAGCCACCCATGGATTTGGTGGGCGGCGAAATGGTTCGGCCAACGAATGAAAGCCGAGTTCAACGAGTGCTTCGCCAACGGCTTGAAGCAGGAACTCGCCAATGATTTCAAAGAGGAATTCAAACATGGAGGTGATGAAGATAGCGGATTTTCGGGTTTGCGAAATCGGGCCTTGATAAGCGCGGCCACCCCACCCCCTCGTGACACCGCTCCAGCGGTGTCACGCATGTGTTGGGCGCTGTGCGCCCCGAAGCCCGCGGCCATCTTCTGGAGTCCAAGGCTTCAGCCTTGGTCCTGCCCATCCCAGGCTGAAGCCTTGCACTCTGCCCCCGGGGTGGCTGGAGAGACGATCAAAGCGTGATTGCCGATCGCGGCCTATTCTCCAACCTCTGCCAATGCTTCGATTACCAGTGACGGGCTCAGATAGAGTCCGTCGCTCAGTAGTCGCTCAACGAGGGGGCGAGCGGCAGCGATCCATCCCATGCGCTTGGCGGCGAGCACGATTCCAAGGGTGCCAACGATGGGTATGCCGAGGCTGCGAGCACATTGCCGGGCGGCGGCGTCATCCAAGACCGCGACAGCGCCGGACTGTCCGAGGCAATTCGCGAGCACCTGGGTTTCACCCAGCCCAAGATCCCATGCCGCGATGACAGCGGGGACAGCCATATCCTCGACCTGCCGAACGCGACCCTCTGCCGCGATGACATCAATGATACTCTGGCCATCCTGACCGGCGGCGACTTCACCGATGACTCCACGCGGAACGTCCACTGGTCGCGTGCAAAGGTCACAAAGCCACACCAACCCCCCGATCCGGGTCAAGAAGATCAGCGGCGAGGCATTGACGATCATCCGGTCAGGCACGCCAATTCCTCCCGGAGTTCTTCAATGTCGGTTTGAACCGCAGGCACCCGCCGACGATAAAGCTCGTCGAGGAATCGGACACGACTGATGCCGAGGATCTCGGCAGCCTTGCTCTGGGAGATACGTCCCTCGGCATACCATTGGACCACGGCGGCAGTCTTGACCTCCTCCGCCAACTGCCCCGGCCCTTTGCGTAGTGCCGACATGGCGCCGGTGTCGAAATCCAGTACGATTTTGGTCATGGGCGTGGACCTCACAGCCTCGGGTTGGTTTGGCTACTTACGCTTTTCAAGTCTCGTACGGATTAGTGAATTTCCAATCTTGAAATCTGATGACTTCTATAATGAGTTTAATAGCTTTATCTTTTTGCTCTAAGACTCGCTCAATATAGCGCTGCCTCGCCGTTTCTGACGTCTTTATATCTGAGAGTGCGTTACGGATGAGGTTTTGAGTGTCAAAGTCTCCTGCTCGCTTAAGTGGCTCAATCCATCCTATACACTTTCGTAACTGCTTGGAATAGTAAGGGCCAACATTTAGGTGCGAGACAAAGTCTATTAAGTCCCCAGATTGTGAAGCTATTCTATGAGCATCCTGAGGCTGCTGATCCAATGTAAGCAGGAAAAGCATCCGCTGGAAGAGCGGATCAAACTGTGAAAGCAGAATAACAGGGTCTCTGTGCTTCCGGAAAAGATGCAGTTTTAGTGGGCTTATTGGCTTGGTTGGTGAGTGAGCATCTATAAGATGGTGATTAGGGCAAAGTGGGATAAGATTTAGCTCATCGTTGTTGGAGTGATTGCAGTCAATGTGGTGGATTTGTGGGCGCGGATTTCCGCAGATCGCACAAAGATGATTGAACTCTCGCATTACATGATCTTGGATATTGGCTGGTAAAGTTTTTCTTCGCGCCATGCTGAAAATTTCCTGACGTGTTGTGGATGCCGAATTGCCCCAACAGGCAAGAACACCAAAGCCATATGCCGCGCCTGCCGGAAGCCAAGCGTCCATCAAGGCACCTCGCCGAATACCTAATCAATGCTTCGACGGCCTTGGTCATAACCCCGGCCACCGCACCAACCGCGAGGTCGTCGGTCCGCACAGCGGACCCTACGGGCGCGACGCAAGCCGTAGGGTCCGCTGTGCGGACCGATCGCCGCTGGCCGGAATTATGATCAAGGCCGCTTCGATACTCAGTCACTAAATTGATCTTCTCGAGTGAAGACGATATCAGCATCAAGTAGATCGGACAAAAAAGGCTCAACTGCCTTAAATATCTTATGCCACAGATTTAGATTCCAAAGATATTCGTGATGCGTGTTCAAACAATAGGCATCAAAACATAATTCCCATGAATCATCATCCACTTTGATAATTGTTGCTCCACCCTCATAGCACCCCTCAAATTCTTCTGCGAATTCTTTATCTCTTGGGTTTTTCACAAAAATTCGCAATCGCGCAGGGAAGTCTACTAAATGAGAAGGACGAGCAGATCCATATTTTTCGCCAAAGTGCTTATATGCTTCTCGGTTAGAAATAAACCGGACTTTGCGCAGCCCATAAGAAATCAAACTAGCATTGCCTCCAAATGCGTAACATTCAGATGCCGCTTCCCTGTCTAGCGATGTCCTGTAACCCCTGCGCCTAAAGCGCATATCTGTTTTTTCACAAAGTGCTTGCATCGCGGAAAAGAATGCCTCAGAAATATCGCTGTGACTATTCTTCTGTGCAAGGAAATGAAGTTTATCGAGCCACAAGAAAATGCGTTCTTGGTTAAATATATCTACACGTCCTGATGTGATAGCACGTAAAGCGCGGATTGAAATATCTTCGTCTCTGACGATAAAGTCATCGACACCATCAAGAAATAGCCCAGAATCAATAATCGGTTTTCCAAAAAATGGATTAAATCGCTCTGGATATTTCAAGTCGAACTGTTGTTCTATGGACAGCGTCATCTGATTTGCCTAATTCCAAAGAAACTAACCCGCGGACCCGCTGGAGGCCGCGCTATCCGGTTGAATGCCTTGTTTGGCAACCACGCCCTCCAAACCAGCGGTCTTTTCGAGAGACGAGAATATTTGATATTTTTTCCCGAGGATTACGTCACGCTCCTTTAGTAATGTCTCGAAGAAGCCGCTACTGATTGCCAGCGGGCTACCGGCAACGCGATTGATTTCCTGGCTTTTTTCTTCTGAGATCTGCTTGTATTCTTGAAACAGTAATGTCAGTGCCTGTAGCTGCGCCGCTTCCCTTTGCGCTTGAGCATTCCGGCTGAATTCAGCTTTTGCCTGCTCTAGCTCCTCGTGCTGTAGCAGTAACGTATAGAGAATTCCCACAAACGCAAGGCCTGAAAAGAGGGCGTTAACCGCACCAAACATATCTCCGATTGTGCCTCGCTCAGGAAGGCGGTAAAGGAGTAACCCCGAGACTGCCCAGAGGCAAACCACTACGGCTCCACTGGCTAGCGCGATCATTGTGTGTCGTTTCATCAGGCTTAATGTTCACATTCACCAGTGTGTAGGTCGGGTTAGCGTAGCGTAACCCGACGGATACCCTGCGGCACGTCTGGTAATGGCGCAGCGGGAGCAGTACTTAGGGGACTTACCACGAAGAAGTGCCGAGCGTTGCAGCCGGCCGACCGCCGACAGGCTACTCCCGCACCCTCTTGCTGGCAAAGCAAATGGCTCTCACGCCGCCCCGCCGAACACATCCTCAAGGCTCCGGCACTCAAGCACCCGGTCAGCCCAAGTCTTAAGCTCGGCCTCGCCGGTTTGCTCCAGGCGTTGCTCGGTCCATGAAGGCAGCGGACCGAAGCGGCGGGTCAACTGGCGGTGCAGCAGCTTGGCCTCGCCTTTCTGTAATTCTTGCTGCAACGCCTTCTGTAACCCTTGCTCCTTCCACTCCTGGGTCCAGGTTTTGACTCGCTCGGCTAGCATGGTGTGGATCTCCTGCAATTTCCGAGTTCGGCAATCTCGATGCGTCGTATTGGGCCATCGCAATCACATCTCGCGCAGGATAGCCTGCGCCCAAGGATTGATAGTCCCGTAGGTCTTGGCTAACCCGCCATCCGTTGTGCGGAATACAAGCCTGGCGCTGGCATTCTCAATTGAGTTGTCATAAACGTAGGCGCGATCTGCCAAGCGCACGGCGGCCCCGCAGTTGATGAGTGAGCGCTTGTAGCGGTCGATGATCTTGGCGATCGGGACATCATGACCGCCCTGCATCACTCGCAGGGCGACGCGCTTGGCATTGATGGAGGGGTCGTCGGTGCCTACGAAGAACAGACGGACAAAAAAACCGCTATCCCGCGCCCGCCGGATGAAATCCAGTTTATCCGGCATGGAAAGTACCGTCTCGAATGCAATGCTACGTCCCTGGGTCAGACCGGCTTCTCGTATCTCGGCGGCACGGCGCGCGGCCTGGAGTACGGCGCCAGGGGCGTTCCAGTCACCGAACAGATCCCGCGCGATGAAGTCGGGATTGACGTACTCGCAGCCGCCCATCCACTCATGGCGCAGCAGTTGCTCGGTGATGGATGTCTTGCCCGCCCCATTGGGGCCAGCGACCACGATCAGTCGCGGCCTGTCAAGCAGGCTCATGTGTCGCCGGATTAGTCATCGCCGCGGCAAGCCCCGCTTTCAGGTTGGCCAGCAGTTCAGTACGGGCGAGTGCGCCGCGGCGGCGAGCCTCTTGCGCAACTGCCTCCATCAGGGCCGCGAGTTGTTCGTCGGTCGGCTCGTGTTCGATGTCGTTGAGGTCGAAGTGTGCGGGGTCCATGGTCGGGTCCAGGTTGAATCGCGGCGCCAGATCGAGGAAATAGGGGCATACCACGAAAAAGTGCCGAGCTTCGTAGCCGGCCAATCGCCGATAGCCTACTCCTACAGCCTCCCGCTGGCAAAGCAAATGGCTCTCAAGCCGCCCCCCCCGAATGCATCCTCAAGGCTCCGGCACTCAAGCACCCGGTCAGCCCAAGACTCAAGCTCGGTCTCGCCGGCTTGCTCCAGACGTTTTCCGACCTATGAAGGCAGCGGGCCGAAGCGGCGGGTCAGTTGGCGGCGCAGCGCTTGGGACGCCGGAAGTCAGTCGCCGTTTTGCCACGGAAACACACGGAAACACACGGAAGGACACCGAAACGTTCTGCTTTTTCCGTGCTTTCCGTGTGCTTCCGTGGCCAAAATCCCCGCAACCCAAGATCTTGTGGCCGGGATTATGACCGACGCCGGATAGCGAATGACTGGGGGCGGTGCAGTATCGGGACTGTGCCGATGCGGGCGATGAAGTCGGGATTAACGTATCCGCGGCCGCCCATCCACGCGTTTCAAGGCGCTCGATCGGGTCGGTCAGTCCCCGCATCGAACCGACTTTGATCCCGCTTGTCCACCGCTGCGGCGAATTGCGTGAGTGCGTGCCCGAGGTCGGAGTAAAAGATGTCGTCCGGCGTCTCGGCGCTGACGATGTTGGGAATCCATTCCTTTAGCTCCATGACGTGCGCGGCATCCACATACGCCTTGATGGCGTCGGGCGGATCGCCGAAGCGGCGTTTGAAGGTCTCCAGAAAGACCTCCCGCAGACCGGCCCCCAGGAAGGACTCCAGTGCTGCAAGGTCCTCGTTACTTTCGTTCATTACGGTCTCCGGGGGTGGCATAGCCTGCCAAGCTGGATTGAGCAGCGCCACCAACAAAAAGCCCCGCCGAAGCGGGGCTTGGTCAGGCTCTTGAGAGCGCCGGGGCCGATCAGTAGTCCATATCGCCCATGCCGCCCATGCCGCCCATCCCACCCATGCCGCCGCCACCGGCACCGCCGGAAGGCTTGTCGTCCTTAGGCAAATCACCCACCATGGCCTCGGTGGTGATCATGAGGCCGGCGATGGAGGCCGCGTTCTGCAGGGCATAACGGGACACCTTGGTGGGGTCCAAGATGCCCATCGCAATCATGTCGCCATACTCGCCATTGGCGGCGTTGTAGCCGAAGTTGCCGGTGCCGGAGGCGACCTTGTTCAGGACCACGGACGGCTCCTCACCGGCGTTGGCGACGATCTGACGCAGCGGCTCTTCCATGGCGCGTCGCGCAATGGTGATGCCCACGTCCTGGTCCTTGTTGGCGCCCTTGAGCCCGCTGATCTTGCTCAGTGCGCGCACCAGGGCGACACCGCCGCCGGGGACCACGCCCTCTTCCACCGCCGCGCGGGTGGCGTGCAGGGCGTCTTCGACGCGCGCCTTCTTCTCCTTCATCTCCATCTCGGTGGCGGCACCGACCTTGATCAGTGCCACGCCGCCGGCCAGCTTGGCCAGACGCTCCTGGAGCTTCTCCTTGTCATAGTCGGAGGTGGTCTCCTCGACCTGGCTGCGGATCTGCTCGCAACGCGACTTGATGTCGGACTCGGAGCCGGCGCCGTCGATGATGGTGGTCTCTTCCTTGCTGACCTGGACCTTGCGGGCGGTACCCAACTCGGCCAGCGTCGCCTTCTCCAGCGACAGCCCGACCTCTTCGGCGATGACGGTGGCGCCGGTGAGGATGGCGATGTCCTGGAGCATGGCCTTGCGCCGATCGCCGAAGCCCGGGGCCTTGACCGCGCAGACCTTGATGATGCCGCGCAGGCTGTTGACCACCAGCGTCGCCAGGGCCTCGCCCTCGATGTCCTCGGCGATGATCAAGAGCGGCTTGCCGGACTTGGCGACTCCTTCCAGCACCGGCAGCAGCTCGCGTATGTTGGAGATCTTCTTGTCGTGCAGCAGGATGAAGGGGTCGTCCAGTTCCGCCTTCTGGGTGTCCTGCTTGTTGATGAAGTAGGGGGAGAGGTAGCCGCGGTCGAACTGCATGCCCTCGACGACATCGAGTTCGTTGGCGAGCGACTTGCCTTCCTCGACGGTGATGACGCCCTCCTTGCCGACCTTGCCCATCGCCTCGGCGATGATCTCGCCGATGGAGTCGTCTGAGTTGGCGGAGATGGTGCCGACCTGGGCGATCTCCTTGTTATCGGAGCAGGGGCGGGAGATGGCCTTGAGCTCGGCCACGGCCGCCTCGACCGCCTGGTCGATGCCCCGCTTCAGATCCATCGGGTTCAGGCCGGCGGCAACGGCTTTGAGGCCTTCGCGGACCATGGCCTGGGCCAGCACGGTCGCGGTGGTGGTGCCGTCACCGGCCATGTCGCTGGTCTTGGAGGCGACCTGCTTGACCATCTGGGCGCCCATGTTCTCAAACTTGTCCTTGAGCTCGATCTCCTTGGCCACGGACACGCCGTCCTTGGTCACCGTCGGGGCGCCGTAGGACTTCTCCAGGACCACGTTGCGGCCCTTGGGGCCCAGCGTCACCTTGACCGCGTTGGCCAGGATGTTGACGCCGTGAAGGATGCGGGCGCGCGCCTCGTCCCCGAAATAGATTTCCTTTGCAGTCATCGCTTTATAACCTCAATCAACTTGTAGTAAGGGGCAGTGTCGCCGGGCTGGGGCCGGTGTTACTCAATGACGCCCATAATGTCGTCTTCACGCATCACCAGGACCTCGTCGCCGCCGACCTTGACCTCGGTGCCGGAATATTTGCCGAACAGCACCCGGTCGCCGACCTTGAGATCCAGCGGGCGCAGCTCGCCGTTGTCCAGCCGCTTGCCCTTGCCGACGGCGATCACGTCACCCTGGATCGGCTTCTCGGTCGCGGAGTCGGGGATCAGGATCCCGCCCGGGGAGGTGCGCTCCTCCGCGCGCCGACGGATCACCACACGGTCATTCAAAGGTCTAATATTCATGTCGTTTGTCTCCTGGGACTGGGGCGGGGCCGGGCCACCGGATAAGGTGTTAGCACTCGGCTGGTGCGAGTGCTAGTAATTTACGGGAGATTTCGCCGCCGTCAAGACCCTGAGCGAGTCCCGGGCGAAAAAATCCGGCCGGCGATGCCCCCCGATCGGTTGACGGCCATGGCGCCCGCGCACCCCGCACTACGAAAGTGGCGGGCGCCTTGGCCGTTCCCCTGACCGCCCTCCCACGATAGGGGAGGGAGAATTGGAGCGCGCTCCCGGCGCGACTTTCACGTAAACACTGCGGGCTTGGCCGCACCTGGACCGAGGCGCGGGCCTGTGCGTGGCGTCTATACAAGGCCTCGCCGTCGTCTCCTGCAAGGGTCGGCGTGCCATGGGCAGGAAGGTCAGCTTGCGCGAAACCGCCGACCCGTCAGGGGCCATGCAAGGCGACGGTCATGAAGATGGCCGACGGCGGTTATCGTCCCGCCTACAACGGCCAGTTCGTCAGCGACACGGCATCGCAAGTCATTGTCGGCGTGAAAGCGGCCACGGCGGGCACCGACATGGCGCAACTGACCCCCATGATTGAGCAGGTCAGCGACCGCTACGGGCAGCTCCCCGCCGAGTGGCTGGTCGACGGTGGCTACCCGGCCCACGAGCAACTCGAACAGGCCGCCGCGTCGACCGTCGTGTATGCCCCGGTCCCCAAACCGAACGACGCGCAGACCGATCCGCACGTCGCCAAAGCGGGCGACAGCGAAACCGTCGCCGCCTGGCGCGAACGCATGGGTACCGACGCGGCGAAGGACATCTATAAAGAACGGGCATCCACGGCCGAGTGCGTCAACGCCCAAGCGCGCGAGCGCGGCCTCATCCGTTTGCGGGTCCGCGGCACCTCTAAGACGCGCTGTGTGCTGCTACTGCATGCCCTGGCTCATAACCTGATGCGCACCTTCGCGCTGGTACCCGATCTGCTCGGGTCCGGGAGAGGTGCGTCCGCGGAACCCGCAATGCAAACATAATGCATTGATATAAAAGAAAAGGTCGCGCGACCCCGCCAATCGCCCCGGGGCCGGGCATCGCAGCGCCGCGACCTCCTGAAAAGCGTGTACGAGGTCGATCCGTCATGATCGGTGAGTTTGCGCCACAAAGATGCCCCGAAAATCGAATTGTTCACAACCTCTGAGCCAGACTGGTGCCGGAGACCAGGCGCAGCACGTCACCTTTGAATCTGGTATTGCGCTGTTCGGGGGAGGCGGGAGTCATTCAGTTCTTTGTCTATTGGCAACGAAAGTACAGTGGTTGCGATTTTCAACACAAAATTTACGCGCTTGCGATTCTTTCCGTGTGTATGCCTTGAGACGCGGTGTTAACGCTCAGCAAGGCTCACGGTGCCGTGGTCGAGGCGATAGCCAGCGCCGGTGGCTGGGCAGGTGGTCTGTCCATCGCCCGCCAGAGCCAGGTCCAGGCGCTCTCCATGCTGACTCATCCAGCCGATCTGGCGGGCCGGGACGCCGGCCATCAAGGCGTAGGGTTTCACATCTTTGGTAATGACCGCGCCAGCGGCGATAAAGGCGTATTCACCCAGCGTGACGCCGCAGACGAGGGTGGCGTTGGCGCCGATGGTAGCGCCCCGCTTCACCAGCGTGCGGCGGTATTCGTCTTTGCGGATGACGGCCGAGCGCGGATTGTAGACATTGGTGAACACCATGCTGGGGCCGCAGAAAACGTCATCCTCCAGCGTGACTGCGTCATAGATGCTGACGTTGTTCTGGACCTTACAGCTGTTGCCGATGAGTACATCGTTGCCGACGAAGACGTTCTGGCCGAAGGAGCAGCGCTCGCCGATGCGGGCACCGGCGCAGATGTGAACCCAGTGCCAGATGCGGGTGTCTGCGCCGATCATGGCGCCGTCATCGACGATAGCGGTTGGATGGATTGTGATGGTCATAGATTGGCCCTTTTTAGCCACGGAAACACACGGAAGGACCTGGGCGGATATTCTGTATTTATCTGCGCTTTCCGTGTGGTGGTGTCGTGGCAAAATTTCATATCTTGGGCCACGAAAAAACTTGGGACGACACGAGGGCTATCATCTACCTTTTCGTGCTTTCCGTGTGTTTCCGCGGCTAAATCAGGCTTTCACAATATGATGGGCCGGCTCGCGGTAGACGCCGCGGGTGTCGACAATGAGTCGGGCGTGGGCCTTAATCAGATCGGAATCGAAGCCGTCATGGTCGGTCGCGAGGATGCCGATGATGGCTTGTTTGTCGTTGTGACGGGGCAGCAGGTCCATTGAGCGAGTGTTCATGTCGGTGGAGGTTGTGTCGGTTGCTGCTTGGTTGCTGACCGCTCGGACACGCTACCGCCCTACCGGTTCATGCCGGTATCGGAGGCGTGGGGCTGAGCTTGGTATCGAACCCAGGACTGTTCAGCGTCTGAACGGCTGGGGCATTAGGCCACGCTTGCTGACCCAAGATCAAGTCTGCGGCGGTGGCACGGATGTCGGCTAAAACCCGATGCCGATCCCGCCATAGCCGCCATGCCAACCGCCCGTCCCGGCGCCGATGCCGACTGAAATCCGCGGCCGCACACCGCCGAGCCAGCCCGATCCGGACGCGGTCCCAGGCCCAGGCCCGTCTGCCACCGGCCATAATTTGACCTTGGCGTTGGTGAGCAGCGGGAGCGAGTAGGGGGCGGCCCCGACCTGGCCGGCACGGGTGCCTGAGATCAGGCCAGTGGCGGTGACCGCGCGCCCGGGGCGATAGTCCCCGGTCTCCAGGTAGCCCGGGACCACGGCCACGAAGCGGCCGGTGGCGGGCTGATTGAGCCGCGGTAACCCGCAGCGGTCCAGTGGGTAGCCGATGATCGTGAGTTCGGTGCGGTCGGCGAGGTTCTGGCCGTCCACCACTGAGCCGCCCCAGCGTTGCAGTTCGCCGGTATGGCCCTGGCTGGCGGCGACCTGGGTCGGGGTCAAGCTGGGGTTGCCGATGGCGCCGACGCAGTCGGTGGTGGCGCACCCGGGCAAGGCGAGGGCCGCGATCATTGCGCCGGAAAAACAGACATAGGTATGCGATTTCATTGAGACTCCGGCGAGGTGCTGAGGCGATTTCCGGTAAACCGGTTACCGATCGCCGTCGGACAGGGTGTCGGTGCGACTGAAGTTGCACCGACATTTGACGGTCTGCCGATTCTTGGGAATCGCCTGAAAACGTGATGGCGAACCTAGCTTCAATGGCGCCAGCCCCGCCCGCGGTAAGGGCCATAGGGCGCGAACCAGGGATCATAGCCGAGACCATAGGGACCCCAAGGACCCCAAGGACCGTACCAACCTGGGTAATCATAGGGGCGATAGGTCCCCTGCGGGGGTGCCGTGGGCCACAAATAGCGGGTCTCGACCCGCAGCACCGGGTAGGCATAAGCATAGCGGCCAACCGCTCGGGTCTCCGCCCCGCTGAGGGTGCCGAACACCGTCAGTACACGATCCTTTTGATACTCGGCCGGGTCCACGAAGCCCGTCACTCGGGCGATAAACCGCCCCGCGCCCGGCTGCCCGATGCGCGGCTCCCCGTCGCTCTCCAGGGGTCGGCTCAACACCTCGATCTCGGTCGCGTCAGCCAGGTTAGCGACCGCAATGATCGTTCCGCCCCAGCGCACCCGCTGACCGGCCACGCTAGCCGGGTCCTGCTGCACCTGGGCCACCGTCAGTGCCTGGCCGGGGGCGCTACGGATGGCCTGGGGGACGGGCGAGGCGCAGCCGCCCAAGGCGATCAGCAGCGCTAGCGCGAGGGTGCGACTGCGAGAACAGGCGTGAGAGCTCATAAACTTGCCGTGCTTGGCGCCCTGGCGTGCGATATTCAGGCTAATCCTTCCCGCGCAACCGCCACTGAAAGTGGCTCAACAAGCGCGAGCGCATCTTCTTCTCCTTGTGTTTGCCGGCGGCGGCCAGGCGTTTCTCCGCGACCGCCATCAGGGTTTCCTGGGCGCCCTTGACCTTATCATCGGCCGGTACGCGCTGCGTGTAGATGCCGTCGGAGTCCAGGTCCCAGGCGGAGCGTTGGTCCGCGAACTGCACGTCCAGGATCAGCCGTAGCTCCTGGCGTAGCTCCGGGTTCTCCACCGGGGCATGGACCTCGACCCGGCTATCCAGATTGCGGCCCATCATGTCCGCGGAACCGATGAAATATTCCTCATCGCCGCCGTTGCGGAAATAGATGATCCGCCCGTGCTCCAGGAAGCGCCCGACAATGCTGATGACCCGTGCGTTCTCGCTGATCCCCGGTAACCCTGGGCGGAAGCGGCAGGTGTCGCGCACGATGAGATCCACCCGCACCCCGGCGTAGGTCGCCCGGTAGAGTGCGCGGGTGATGTCGATATCCTCCAATGCGTTCATTTTCATCTGGATCAGGCCGGAGCCGTCGCGCCGCTGGTGCTCAATCTCGCGATTTATCCGATCGATCAGGCCGCGCTTGAGGTTATAGGGCGCAGCCAGGATCTTGCGATAGGAAGGCGGCGGCGAATAGCCGGTCAGATAATTGAACAGCTCAGTCAGGTCCTGGCCGATACCCTCATCGCACCCCAGCATCCCGAGATCCGTATAGAGCTTGGCGGTCCCGGGGTGATAGTTGCCGGTGCCGATATGGTAATAGCGGCGCAGTTGCGCATAGTCCCGGCGGACGATGAAGATGAGCTTGCTGTGGGTCTTGAGTCCCAGCACGCCATAATTGACATGGATGCCCTCGGCCTCCAGGCGGCGCGCCCAGCCGATGTTGGCGGCCTCGTCGAAGCGCGCCTGCAACTCCACCAGCACCGCCACCTGCTTGCCGTTGCGGGCGGCCTCGATCAGCGAATCCAGTATGGCGCCGGCGGAGGTGCGATAGAGGGTCATCTTGATCGCCAGCACCTTGGGGTCCTCGGCGGCGGTGCGCAGGAAGCGCTCGACCGTGGTGCTGAATGGCTGATAGGGGTGCTGGAGCAGCAGCGGCCCGTTCTCACGGATGATATGAAAAATATTGCGCCGGTCATTGGCCAGCAGCGGGTGGTCCACCGGCCGATGCGGCGGGTCTTTCAGGTCCGGGAAGTCGAGCCCCGCGATCTCAAAGAGGTCGCGCAACTGCATCATCCCATCCACCTCCACCACGTCCAGCTCCTCGTTGAGCCCCAGTTCCGCCGCCAGCATGCCGCGGTGGACCGCGTCGGTGCCCTCCTCGACCTCGAGCCGCACGATGGGGGCAAAGTGCCGCTCCCGCAGTTCGGTCTCGATCAGCTCCAACAGGTCATTGGCGGCCTCCACGTTCGGCTCGACGACGGCGTTGCGGGTGACCCGGAACAACTCGGCGGAGTCGATCTCCATGCCCGGAAAGAGCATGTCCAGGTTGGCGCAGATGAGATCCTCCAGGGTCACGAAGGTGGTGGTGCCGTCTAGCGGGATCAGTCGCTTGGAGACATCCCGGCTCACCGGCACCTTGACCCGCGCCATATAGGACTCGCTCCCGCCCGGGTAGCGCAGCGTGACCAGCAGGTTCAACGCCAGATTGGAGATGAACGGAAAGGGGTGGGCCGGGTCCATGGCCAGCGGGGTCAGCATCGGGAAGATGTTGTCCCGGAAGGACAGGCGCAGGCGCGCCTGGGCGTCGTCCGGCAGTTCGGCCATCCGCACGATGCGGATACCGCGTTCAGCCAAGGGCACCAGCAACTGATCGAACACGCGTTTTTGCTCGACATGCATCGCCCGTACCCGCGTCAGGCAGATCTTGAGCTGCTCGGCGGGGGTACGTCCGTCCACACTTGGAGTATGCACGCCGGCCCCGATCTGCTGCTTGAGCCCGCCGATGCGCTTCATGAAGAACTCATCGAGATTGTTGCTGACGATCGCCAGGAACTTCACCCGCTCCAGCAGCGGGATGCGCAGGTCCTCCGCCTCGTGCAACACCCGCGCGTTGAAGGCGAGCCAGGTGAGCTCCCGGTTGAGAAAGAGCGCGGGGTCGTCCAGCCGCAGCTCCTCCGCGGCCGGGGCCGGCGGGGGGGCGCGGTCGAGGTCCGCGTCGTCGTCGTCATCGTCGAGGATCGGCTGGAGCGTGCTGGCGGTCATGAAAGGTTCCCTGTCGCGATGGGTGAGCGGGGCGAGTAACCGCCACATTCTAGCAACGGCCAGGGTAGGGCAGGGCGGTGGATTTGTGACCATTTCGTTACGCTTGCGGGGTAACACAATGGCTCCGGCCCGGCGGATGCCCGTGGGCGCGGCTTCAGCCGCGACGAGGCCGCGGCAGCGCGCGAGGTCGCCTCGCGGCTGAAGCCGCTCCCACCGGGTCCCGGCCTGACTTTCACGCTCAAGCTTCTTTTTATTGGTGCCCTTGTGCCGGTTCGCCGGCACCGCCACCTAGACTCGGCGGCAGCGGCACGCGTTACCGGCGCAGCCCCGCGTGTGGACGGCGAACCGCTTGAAAACCCAATACTCGGTTGCCGATCGCAAATAATCCGCAGCACTGAAAATCACACCACTGAGCAAACGAACCATGCACAAGCCGTTAGTCCTGATGGCCGCCGCCGCCCTGTTCTGCGCCCCGCTCGCCACCATGGCGAAAGACTATGACCTCGCCAAGATGACCTGCGCGGAGTTCCTTGATGACAAGGACACGACCGCCATGATGATCTTCTGGATTGACGGCTATATGAGCGCCGAAAGTAAGGACACCACGATCAGCGATGAGTGGATGAAGAAGCTGGGCACGCACATGGGTGAGTTCTGCGGTGAGCATCCCAAGAAGAGCATCATGGATGCCATTGATGCCATGCCAGCCGAAGAATAGCGCTGAACGAAGTGACTGGCTGAGGATCAGGGGCAGGCTTACACCTAGACTGCCGGGCGGCGCTTTTGCCCCGTCCGGGAAATTTTTGCCGGATCGGTCGGCCCGCGTCAGCGGCCGGGCGACGGGCGGCACGAGGCCACTACCCCGTTGGGGTTAAAGACTCGCCGGTCCAGTGGCCCTTGCCCGGCGCCTTGGGGGCCGCTAAGATTGATCGGTTATCTGGTCTTAGGTGGGTGAATTTCCTATCCTTACCATTGCCAAGCCCTGCGGCGTATCACTGATACAATGCTGCGCTGGCCTCGCGGCCCGGCCCCTGGCGGCATGACGCGGCCCACCCCGTGACTTGCTGGGGCCTTGATTTGAATCCGCAACACCCGACTGCGCGCCACTCACGGTGGCGCTCGCGGTGAATTGGAAATTCCCTACCAGCACGAGCCCGCGTCGCGCACTAAGACTGCGGGCCACCGCTTCTCACCGTCTCACGCGACGCCCCCCAACTTTGGAAATGTGTACTCCTAATGAATTCAGCAAACCGTAAGCCACTGCCCGGCACCGACCTCAACTATTTCGATACGCGCGCCGCGGTCGATGCCATCGCGCCGGGGGCCTATGCCAAGCTGCCCTATACCTCGCGCGTGCTGGCCGAAAACCTGGTGCGCCGCTGCGATCCGGCCACGCTCGCCGATTCACTCAAGCAACTCATCGAGCGCAAACAGGATCTGGATTTCCCCTGGTACCCGGCCCGGGTGGTGTGTCATGACATCCTCGGCCAGACCGCGCTGGTCGACCTTGCCGGGCTGCGTGACGCCATCGCCGACATGGGTGGAGACCCGGCCCAGGTGAACCCGGTGGTGCCGACCCAGCTGATCGTCGATCACTCGCTGGCCGTGGAGTGTGGCGGATTCGATCCGGACGCCTTCGCCAAGAACCGCGCCATCGAGGACCGTCGCAATGAGGACCGTTTCCACTTCATCGACTGGACCAAGACCGCGTTCAAGAACGTCGACGTGATTCCGGCCGGTAACGGCATCATGCACCAGATCAACCTGGAGAAGATGTCGCCGGTGATCCAGGTGCGTGATGGCGTGGCCTTCCCGGATACCTGCGTTGGCACCGATAGCCACACCCCGCATGTCGATGCCCTGGGTGTCATCGCCGTCGGCGTCGGCGGCCTGGAGGCGGAAACCGTGATGCTGGGCCGCGCCTCCATGATTCGCCTGCCCGATATCGTCGGCGTCAAGCTGACCGGCAAGCATCAGCCGGGCATCACCGCCACCGACATCGTGCTGGCCCTGACCGAGTTCCTGCGCAAGGAGCGCGTGGTGGGTGCCTATGTCGAGTTCTTCGGTGACGGCGCTGACAGCCTAACCATCGGTGACCGCGCCACCATCTCCAATATGTGCCCGGAATACGGTGCCACGGCGGCGATCTTCTATATCGACCGGCAGACCATCGACTATCTGAAGCTCACCGGTCGCGAGCCGGAGCAGGTCGCGCTGGTCGAGAACTATGCCAAGACCACCGGGCTGTGGGCCGATAGCTTGGTCGACGCCGAATACCCGCGCGTGCTGACGTTCGATCTGTCGAGCGTGGTGCGTAACATGGCTGGCCCGTCCAACCCGCACCGCCGTCTGCCCACCTCCGAACTGGCCGCGCGCGGCATCGCCGGTGCCTGGGAAGAGAAGGAAGGCGAAATGCCGGATGGCGCGGTGATCATTGCGGCCATCACCAGCTGTACCAACACCAGCAACCCGCGCAACGTGGTGGCCGCCGCACTGCTGGCGCGCAAGGCCAACCAATTGGGGCTGGTGCGCAAGCCGTGGGTCAAGTCCTCCTTCGCCCCGGGCTCCAAGGTGGCCAAGCTGTATCTGGAAGAGGCCGGCCTGCTGACCGAACTGGAGCAACTCGGCTTCGGCATCGTCGGCTATGCCTGCACCACCTGCAACGGCATGTCCGGTGCCCTGGACCCCAAGATCCAGCAGGAGATCATCGACCGCGACCTATACACCACGGCCGTGCTGTCCGGCAATCGCAACTTCGACGGCCGTATCCATCCCTATGCCAAGCAGGCCTTCCTGGCCTCGCCGCCGCTGGTGGTCGCCTACGCCATCGCCGGCACCATCCGTTTCGATATTGAAAAGGACGTGCTGGGTCACGACCAGAACGGCAACCCGATTACACTCAAGGACCTGTGGCCGAGCGACGAGGAGATTGACGCCATCGTGGCGGCCTGCGTGAAGCCGGAGCAGTTCAAGCAGGTCTACCTGCCGATGTTCGATCTGGGCATCGTGGAAGAGGCCAAGAGCCCGCTGTACGACTGGCGTCCGCAGTCCACCTACATCCGCCGTCCGCCGTATTGGGAAGGCGCGCTGGCGGGCGAGCGCACGATGACGGGGATGCGTCCGCTGGCCGTCCTGCCGGACAACATCACCACCGATCACCTGTCGCCGTCCAATGCCATCATGGCGAATAGCGCCGCCGGTGAATATCTCACCAAGATGGGCCTGCCGGAAGAGGACTTTAATTCTTATGCCACTCACCGCGGCGATCACCTGACCGCCCAGCGCGCCACCTTCGCCAATCCTCAGTTGGTGAATGAGATGGCCGTGGTCGATGGGGTGGTCAAAAAGGGTTCGCTGACCCGCATCGAGCCGGACGGCAAGGTGACACGCATGTGGGAGGCGATTGAGACCTACATGGAGCGCAAGCAGCCGCTGATCATCATCGCTGGCGCCGACTATGGTCAGGGCTCGTCGCGTGACTGGGCCGCCAAGGGTGTGCGCCTGGCCGGTGTGGAGGCCATTGCCGCCGAAGGCTTCGAGCGTATTCACCGGACTAACCTGGTCGGTATGGGCGTGCTACCGCTGGAGTTCAAGCCGGGCGTCAACCGCAAGACGCTGGGCATCGATGGCACCGAGACCTTCGACGTGGTCGGCGAACGCACCCCGCGCACCACGCTCACGCTGGTGATCAACCGCAAGAATGGCGAGCGGGTGGAAGTGCCGGTGACCTGCCGCCTGGATACCGCCGACGAGGTGTTGGTCTATGAGGCCGGCGGCGTATTGCAGCGCTTCGCTCAGGACTTCCTCGAGTCGACCAAGGCTGCTTAAACCGCTTGTAGCGTGAACGCGCGGTTTGTCGCCTGTCTTGGCCTCGCGGCTACGATGGGCGGCAGCGCCACGCGGTTTAAGTAATCCAATAAATTCATATCTAAACCGCGTCAGTGGCGACGCTGGTTGGCGCAGAAGGTCCAGAGTCTATGCGCAACACCATGCATACCATGCTGGACGCGGTTTAGCCCGCTAGGATAAAGCTTCCCATGTCCCATAGTCCCCAGATCAAGATCCCCGCCACCTATATGCGTGGCGGCACCAGTAAAGGCGTGTTCTTCCGCCTTCAGGATTTGCCCGAACGCGCCCAGGTGCCGGGTGCGGCGCGCGATGCGCTGTTGCTGCGTGTCATCGGCAGCCCCGACCCCTATGGCAAGCAGATCGATGGTATGGGTGGTGCCACTTCCAGCACCAGCAAGACGGTCATCCTGTCAACGAGCAGCAAGCCCGATCACGACGTCGATTACCTGTTCGGCCAGGTCTCCATCGACAAGGCCTTTGTGGACTGGAGCGGCAACTGCGGCAATCTCTCCGCCGCGGTGGGCTCCTTTGCCATCGGCGCCGGGCTGGTCGCGGCCGATCGTATTCCCCAAAACGGCGTGGCGACGGTGCGCATCTGGCAGGCCAATATCGCCAAGACCATCATCGCGCAGGTGCCCATCACCGACGGCGCTGTGCAGGAAACCGGTGACTTCGAACTCGACGGCGTGACCTTCCCGGCGGCCGAGGTACAGCTTGAATTCATGGACCCGGCCGCCGATGAAGAAGGCGCGGGCGGCTCGATGTTCCCCACGGGCAATGTAGTGGATGACCTTGAGGTCCCTGGTGTCGGCACGCTCCAGGTCACCATGATCAACGCCGGTATCCCGACCATCTTCGTGATTGCCGCGGCCATCGGCTATACCGGCACCGAATTGCAGGACGCCATCAACGGCGACCCCCAGGCGCTGGCCATGTTCGAGACCATTCGCGCCTATGGTGCCGTGCGCATGGGTCTCATCACGCACATCGATGAGGCCGCCAAGCGCCAGCACACCCCCAAGGTCGCCTTTGTCGCCGCACCGGCGGCCTATGTCTCATCCAGCGGCAAGCCGGTCGAGGTCGCCGACATCGACGTGCTGGTGCGCGCCCTGTCCATGGGTAAGCTGCATCACGCCATGATGGGTACGGCCGCGGTGGCCATCGGCACCGCGGCGGCGATCCCTGGCACCCTGGTGAACCTCGCCGCCGGGGGCGGAGCGCGCACCGCGGTGCGCTTCGGCCATCCCTCGGGCACCTTGCGGGTGGGCGCCGAGGCCAACCAGGTCGACGGCGAATGGGTCGTGACCAAGGCCATCATGAGTCGCAGCGCCAGGGTGTTGATGGAAGGCTGGGTCCGCGTACCGGGCGACGCGTTCTAGGCTAGCTTGGCGTGCGCAATTTCTGGATTTAGGTTTAATGGTTTACGGCATCGCGGCCAGCGCCGCGCGCGGAGGCCCATGGTGGCACTGAGGCTTAAGCGCTCGACCCGCCGCCTGCTCGTCCTGCTGACGGCGCTGCCGGCGGCCGTGGTCGTGCTCGGCATGCTCTACGGGCTCGGCATGGAACACCTGGAGGGCGCCCCGCGGGGCTTTTGGGAAGGGCTGGAGTGGGCCTCCGAGACGCTCAGTACCACCGGCTATGGCAAGGACGCCCATTGGAACCATCCAGTCATGAATCTCTTCGTGGTACTCGTGCAGCTCTGCGGGGTATTGCTGATCTTTCTCATCTTTCCGATCTTCGTCCTGCCCTATTTCGAGGAACGCTTCGAGTCGCGCCTGATCCGGCGCCTGCCCAAGATGGACGGCCGGGTGTTGTTCCACTGTTATGGCCCGGCGGTGGAGTCGCTCGTCGACGAATTGCAGCGCTCGCGCACCCCCTTCGTGATCCTGGAGCCCGACCGGGTGGCGGCGCGCGCCCTGGAGGACCGCGGCTTCCCGGTGGTGCTGGGCAACCTGGAACAGAATCCACAGATCCTGGCCGGGGTGGCGAACGCCCGCGCACTCTTTACCAACGCCGACGACCACGTGGACGCCACCTTTATCATGTCGGCCCGTGAACAGGGATTCACCGGACCCATCTATGCCCTGGCGGAGAACCCCCTGCACCGGGCGCCCATGGTCCAGGTGGGCGCGACGGCGGTCTATACCCCCTCCCATGTCCTGGCCGCCGCGCTCGCCGCCCGCGCCAGCGCACGCATCAGCCCGAGCGCCGAGGGGCTGCACGCCCTGGATGAACAAGCGGGGCTGGCCGAATACCGGGTCCACCCCGAGAGCCCGCTGGCCAAGCGCCGGCTGGGTGAGCTGCACCTGCGGGAACACCATGGCATCAATCTGGTCGGCCAATGGCAGGGCGGGCGATTCATCGCGAGCCGGGGACCGGACACGCGCATCGCCCCCGGGGCCATCCTGGTGGCGATCGGCAGCCACGAGAACCTGCTCCAGTTGGAGGCCCTGGCCGCCCCCATCCCGCGCACCGGTCCCATCGTGGTCGCCGGCTTCGGCGAGGTGGGGCGCAAGGTCGACGAGATGCTCAAGGACGCCGGCGAGACCACCATCATCATCGACGCCCAGGCCCAGCCCGGCGTGGACGTGGTCGGCAACCTGCTCCAGCAGTCCACCCTGGAGCGCGGCCAGCTGCGCTCCGCCGGGACCCTGGTCCTGGCACTCAGCGACGACAGCGCCGGGGTCTTCGCCACCGCGGTGGTCCGCGACTATGCCCCCCAGGTGCGCCTGATCGCGCGGGTCAACCGGGCCAACAATGTCCCGCGGCTCTACCAGGCCGGGGCCGACTTCGCCCTGTCCGTGGGTCAGGTGGCCGGTCAACTCCTGGCTCATCACCTGTTCGGCGAGAGCGCCCTGCTGGTGGACCAGCGCCTGCAATGCATGCGCATGACCCCCGGCACCCTGGTTGGCACACACCCCTGGCAGCCCGGGGTACGCGAGCGCAGCGGCGCCTCACTGGTGGGGCTGCAACGCGACGGCAAGGCGATGGTGAAGTTCCCGCCGGACTTTTGCATTGAGGCGGATGACCTGATCATCGTGTTCGGGACGGCGGCGAGTATGGCGGAGTTTGCGCGGGAATTTCGGGCGGCGCCGAGGTGAGGGCGGGCCGGGCCTGTGCCTTCTAAGTTCGTCGCGGCCGGGGTCCTTGATCGTCATTCCAGCCCGGACGCCGGAATTTAGATCTGGGATGGCAACCTCTCGGCCGCCGCGGACTCGGGCGGAACGGAACGGAACGACGATTAAGGCACCCGGCCGCGACCGGTTATGCCAAGGACTGATAGCCTGAATTTTGCTCAATGTCAGTTTGATCGTCCTATCTGTAAAGTTTTCTTAATAAAGCGCTTCCCGAGCGAATCGATCGTCTATGCCTGCCTTGACGCGTAGCGGGGCATGGATTAGCCTCGTCCGCAATGTTACGGTAAGCGGGAAGAGTGGCAAGAAGCAAGACCTGAACCCATCCCGGCAAAGGGGTCAGCGCCTGAGGTATCCCGACGAAACTGATTACGAAATCAGCAGTTTAGGGACGGCCCCCTAACAAGCGGCGCGTTGCTTTGGCGCAACAGACTGTTTTACGACGCTTCGCGTCGAATTCTCGTGTATAGCTTGTTTCTGCATCGTTACTTAGCGGCCCCCTGGGCTCAGGATGACTGTCGGGCAGTTGCGGCCTCGGCATCCAACTGTGCGAGAAAAAGATTTCGTGGGGATACCTCAGGGTCAGTAGCCTTTGCGATGAAGCCCAGTGGTTAAGGGTACTCACCCCTTTAGCACCCGGCGAAGAAGAGCAACAGGAAAAAGGAGGGTTCTGACGATGCTGAAGTTGACCGCACATGATGGAAGCGTTAAGACACCCGCGCCGAGTTTGAGGAATTTCAACGGTACGCCCCTCGCCGTTAGTGTCTTACGCGGCGACCTTGCGGCCTAACACACTAACGGTGCAGCGGCAGCACGCTGCAAGAGAGTGGACACACCTAGGAAATCTTGAATATGTCGGAAAATAGATCTTTCTCCATATTTTTTTCAAAGCGGTTTCTTTTGCTTCTTCTTTTCGCAAGTTCTTTAACCGGAGATCAATTGTACGCGGCGGGTGACGGTTCTGATTCAAGCACTGAGCTTAAGGCTCCACCCGGCGTTCAAGCGGCGGGCGCGAGTGCCCAAGATTGCCAGTCACTCAAAGGCATAAAAAAGAGTACTTGTTTACTACACCAAGAAAACGCACGCTTGGATGACGAGGGCAAACGCCTGGATGACGAGGGCAAACGCCTGAAAGAGGAGCGCAAACGCGGGGAACAGAAACTCGCACGGTTGCAAGCAGAGGAGGTAAGACTTAAAAGAGAAATCAAGGAAAAGATGGACGCGCTTAGCGAGATGGTGAGGCGGTATTATAGGCAAGAGACGAATTTAGCGCCTCATTAGGGGCCTATCCGGAGGGGCCAGTGCGGCCTGGCAAGGCCGCGTGTTCTAGGGACTAAAGGGGCTAGGCTCAATTCAACATAATGTTCTCGCCCTCCGGAGCAATAGGTTGCCACGGAAAATTCGCGATCTGCTAAGAGACCTGAGAGGCGCTGGGTTCAGAGAGATACCCGGCGCTGGCAAAGGATCGCACCGAAAGCTTGTTCACCCGAAGTTTTCCGGTGCCGTTACGGTCAGCGGAGGACTCGGGGATGATGTGAAACACTATCAAGAAAGGGAAGTCACCAGCGCCATCGAGGCCGTCACGAAATGAAAGACAGCGACCGATATCACAAGTGGGTGGAGTGGAGCGACGAAGATCAAGTGTACGTCGGAAAATGCCCGGATCTGATTACTGGAATTCATGGGGACGACCCCGTTTCCCTGTATAGTGAGTTATGCTCGGTTGTCGAGGATGTAATCATCCATTTCAAGGCGGAAGCCCGGAGCCTTCCAGCAGCGAAGGTCCGGCCAATGCGTGAGGTTGCATAGCGCCGAACAATGCGCCCAAGAGGGGCGTGCGCGCCATCAGACTCTATGCCGGCTAGTCATAGGAGGTGTCAATGCAGATTTCAGTCACCGAAGCCAAGGGGCAACTGACCGAACTGGTCCGCCGTGCTGAGGCTGGGGATGAGGTGATCTTGACCCGCCACGGTCACGCCACGGTCCGTCTGGTTCCTATCAAGACAATGCCAGACCGCAAGACCCGTCGCAAACTGTTAGACGAATTGCGGGCGTCCGCCTGCGCCTCGGCTGGGCCTAGCGCTGCCCGTAGCCAGGATTTTCTCTATGGTGACGACGGTCTCCCGGGATGATCGCGGTCGATACGTCGGCCCTGATGGCGATCCTCCTGAATGAGCCGGAGGCGGATGCCTGTATCGCCGCCTTTGAAGCCGCGGACGAGGTTCTGATTTCTGCCGGCACAGTGACAGAGGCACTGATCGTTGCGGGACGGCGGCAGGTCGGTTCCGCCATGACCAGCCTGATCGACGGCTTTGGTTTCGAGGTGGTGGCCGTGACCGCGACCTCGGCGCGGCGCATCGCTCAGGCGTATGAACGATGGGGGAAAGGCATCAACCCCGCGGCCCTCAATTTTGGGGACTGTTTCGCCTATGGCGCGGCCAGAGAAAGCGGGTGCCGTCTGCTCTTTGTCGGCAACGACTTCACCGGAACCGATATCGAAGGCGTGCTTTAGGTTTCGTATACTGTAAGAGTGCCGAGCGGGCAGGCTCAGAAATCTTTTCGGCACGAGGGATTGAATTGCGCCTGGCCGTTGTCCATCTTACTCCATTGAATCGCACCTGACCCGCTGGGTGAGCGCTGCTCACTCAAGTGGACCCCTTCCGACTCAACCGCTAGGTACGGCAGGCATGTTATCTCAGGTCATTCCCGAAGCCAATTATCTCATGCGCATGGCCGATGGGACGATCAAGCAGATCAATCCCTTCACCCACACGGAGGTGTGGACCGTTCCGGGTCGGGCCAATCGGCCGTTGGGGGTGAGCTCACCCAACCCGGCGCCGCTGGATCCGGCGGCGCACGATGCCTATTGTTCGTTCTGCGCCCGACGCTATCTGGAGACGCCCCCCGAGAAGGTGCGGCTGATCCGGTCGGGCGATGGGATGAAGACACTGCGCCATCTGCATGTCGAGCACCTGTTCGATACCGTGGCCGAATTCCGCCGCATCCCCAACCTGTTCGAGATCGTGTCATTCGACTATTGGCAGCAGAACTTCGACTATCAGATGCCGAAACATATCGCGGCACACAAGTTGGATTATCTTGCATCGGAGTCGGGGCGTGCGCACGTACTGAAGGTGGTCGATCAGCGTTTACGGGCCGCGGGCCTCGATGAGGCCGAGTGTCACCTGCTGTCCGTTGACGAGCGTTTGCAGCTGGCGGACGCCTTTTTTGCCGGCGGCCATGACGTGATCGTGGCCCGACGCCATTTCATCGATGGCGCCACCCATGAGCATCAGTTGGCGTCCTCGGGAACTCTGACGCCGCAAGAGCATGACCAGTATCTGTGCTTCACGGTCGATGCCCTGCGCGACTTGTTTGCCCATAACCGCTATATCCGCTATGTTGCCGTGTTCCAGAACTGGCTGAAGCAGGCCGGCGCGTCATTTGATCATCTGCACAAGCAGCTGGTGGCGATCGACGAGCGCGGCGTGCAGAACGATCTAGCCTTGCGCCGGGTGCGGGATAATCCGAATATGTACAATGAAGCGGCAGTCAACTTTGCTGGCTACCGCAATCTGGTGGTGGCCGAAAACGATTACGCCATCGCCTTCGCCGGCTTCGGTCATCGCTTTCCGACGCTGGAGATATTTTCCAAGAGCGAGCGGTGCGAACCCTGGACCCACTCGGCGGACGAGCTGCGCGGCATGTCCGATCTAGTGCATGCCTGCCATGCCGCGACCGGATCGGATGTCCCCTGTAACGAGGAATGGTACTACAAGCCACCCGATGTGGACGTGCCGATGCCGTGGCGCATCCTGATCAAATGGCGCGTCTCCAACCCGGCGGGTTTTGAAGGCGGTACCCGGATTTATGTCAATACGATCGACCCGGAGGGGCTGCGCGATCGGGTGGTGCCGCGGCTGTTCCAGCTCAAGAACGAGGGCAAGATTGCGCCGATGAAGATCGCGTTCGAGTGCGCCTGTATTCCCAATTGTCTGCGGTATAATCCGGCGGTGCGGTAGGCCTTGATCATCAATCCGCCCATCGCAGCACTTGGGACGCAGGAAGTCAGTCGCCGTTTTGCCACGGAAACACACGGAAACACTCCAAAGTCCGGTCCCGAATTATTCCGGAGGTCGCCGCCATGTCCGCTACCCTGCAACAGCCCCTGAGGGTCCCTGCGGTCCATCACTGGACCCGGGCAGAATACGAACGGATGTCCGAGGTGGGACTCTTCGCTCCGGATGCCCGGCTCGAACTGCTGGATGGAGAAATCATCGATATGTCACCCCAGGGACCATTGCACGTGACCGCTACGCAACTGGTCGCCGAGGTCCTACGCCAACGGCTGCCTGCCGGCTATCTGGTTCGCGTGCAGGCGCCCATCGCCCTGGATGATCGCTCCGAGCCAGAGCCTGACCTCTGCGTGGTCCCTGGGGTGCCGCGGGATTACGCCAAATCGCATCCCACCCAGGCCCTGCTGGTCATCGAGGTCTCTGATTCCACATTGGAATACGACCGCTCCGCCAAGGCCGCCGCCTATGCGCGCAACGGTATCCCGGAATACTGGATAGTCAATGTCCGGGGGCGGGTGCTGGAGGCTTTCACCCGCCCCGGACGTGGCGGATATGCATCCAGGACCGTGGTTCCGGAGCAGGGTCGCATCAGCTCTGAAACCTTGCCGACACTGGCCGTACAGGTCGCTGAACTGTTGCCATAGGTCCTGTCCGCGCCGGGAGCCTTGATTATCTACAACCGGAGGTCGAGGCTTCAAGAGAAATCAGTGGTGTCTGCACGCCGTACGGGCTAAAACCTCGACCTCCAGTGGCCGGAGCGACGGTCTTGATCATCAATCCGGCACTGGGGTGCGGCGCTCCCAGTCGGTCGGCCTGACGGCCGACCGACCAGCCTCGGTAGCCGGAACGACGATCAAGGCCGAAAGGAAACTCCGGTATCAACGCACTCTCTTGGCCTGCTGTGCTTGGGCCTGACAGACCAGTGCCCGTGTTGGCGCATAGGACTCCTCACAAAAGGCCATAAAGGGGCCTTGCAGGTCCTGGCTTGGCCAGACTCCGTCCTGGGGGTTCAATTGACCGGCGCTGAGTTGATACTCGGCCAGGGTGTCGATATAGCGCTTGCGGTCCTGTACATCGATCACTACCGGGAGGTGGCCCGAACGCAGCACCGGGACATTGGCGAGCAATCGCGCCATCCGCCCATTGCCGTCCCAGAAGGGATGTATATGCACGAACCCCAGGTGCAGTCGCGCATAGGCCGCGATCGCATCCACCTCGCTCAGGTTCTCCTGGGACAAGCGATTGAGCTCCGCAAGCCATTGGGTCATGAGTGCCGGCACGTCCCGCGGGGCGGCGTACTCGATGAAGGTCTGGCGCCCGTCCGCGGTCACTGCATAGGTCCCGTTGGGCTCCAGCTTCCAGGCACCGAACGGCTTGAAGATGTCCAGGATCATCTCGGTCTGAACGGCTCGATGCAGATCGAACAACCGGTCCTGTGTGAATCCAAGATCCAGCCAGCGGTAGATCAGCTCGATGGCGCGCGCGTGCCCCATCACCTCCTGATGGTCCCTCAGCGGCTTGCCCGAGACCGTAAGCCCTTCCTCAATGACGAACTTGGTCTCGCCCAGCGTCAGGGTATTGCCCTCGATCGCCGTGGAGCCATGCGTCCAGAGGTCTCGGATTTGGGCCAGCAGGGCCGCGCGGATATCCGGGTCCAGTCCATCGAAGGCCTTCAGGTCGTTGATATTCATGCGCTGGAAGCCTGTACCTCAAGGGTACGAAGGACACTTCACTGGATGGCAAACTTCACCGCCGAGGCCGCGGCGATCAGCCAGACCGCGCCGCCCACCTCGCGCGGGCGGCCGGCCAGGGTCTTCACCAGCGCATGGACGATGAAGCCGATACCGATGCCGGCGGCGATCGAAAAGGTGAAGGGCACTGCCAGCGCAGTGACCACCGCGGGCAGATAGTCGGTCAGTTCGTCCCAATTGAGCCCGCGCAGTGCTCCGGCCATCAGGCACGCAACGAAGACCAGTGCGGGGGCGGTCGCGAACTCGGGTAGTGACAGGGCCAGCGGGGCGAAAAATAGCGTCGCCAGGAATAGCACGCCCGTTACCACGGCAGTGAGGCCAGTGCGCCCGCCCGCTTGGATGCCGGCCGCGCTCTCGATATAGCCGCAGACGGTGGAGGTGCCGAGCGCCGCGCCGAGCATGGCGCCGCCCGAATCCGCGGTCAGCGCTTGGCGTAGGCGCGGCACCGTGCCATCCGGGCGCATCAGCCCGGCCCGATGCGTGACCGCGATCAGCGTGCCGGCATTGTCCAGCACGTCGATCAGGAAGAAGGTCAGCACGATGCTGATCAGGCCCAGGTTGAGCGCACCGGGGATGTCCATCTGGAACAAGGTCGGCATGAGCGAGGGCGGCGGTGCGATCACGCCGTGGAAGGTCGTCATCCCGAGTGGGATGCCGGCCGCGGCGGTGGCGAGAATCCCGATCAGGACCGCGGCGGCAATACCGCGCGCCGCCAGCGCCGCCATTGCCACGAAGCCGACGCAGGCCAGGAGGGTCGCGGGGTTGCCGAGATCGCCCAGTGTTACATAGGTGGCTGGGTTTGCGGCCACGACACCCATGTGCTCCAGCCCGATCAGCGCCAGAAAGAAGCCGATGCCGGCGCCAATACCCAGCTTGAGTGAGAGCGGAATGCTGTTGATCAGCCATTCGCGCAGGCGCAGGAGCGAGACGATCAGGAATAGCACACCGGACAGGAAGACCGCACCCAGCGCCACCTGCCAGGGAATATGCAGGCCGCCGACTACGACGAAGGCGAAATAGGCGTTCAGCCCCATGCCGGGCGCCAGCGCCAGCGGCAGGTTGGCGTATAGCCCCATCGCGATGGAGGCGAGCCCGGCGCCTAGGCAGGTCGCGACGAAGAGCGCCCCCTGGTCCATGCCGGTGCTGGCCAGGATGCTGGGATTGACCGCCACGATATAGACCATGGCGAGCCAAGTCGTGAGGCCCGCGAGTACCTCGGTGCGGACCGTGGTGCCGGCCTCGCGCAGGCCAAAGAGCGTCATCGCAACCTCAGTCGCCTTCGAACTCGCACAGCGAGAAGACCTTGTGGCCGTGCTTTTCCAGCCGCGCGCGGCCGCCCAGATCGGGGAGGTCGATGACAAAGCAGCACTCCACGATGGCGCCGCCCATGCCCTCGATCAGCTTGCAGGCCGCCTCGGCGGTGCCGCCGGTGGCGATCAGGTCATCGACCAGCAGCACCTGGTCGCCCTTGGAGACCGCATCGACATGCATCTCGATGCGGTCGGTGCCGTATTCCAGATCGTAGTCGTGGCCGACGGTCTCGGCCGGCAGCTTGCCCTTCTTGCGAATGGGCACAAAGCCCAGCCCCAATTGATAGGCCAGGGCCGCGCCCAGGATAAAGCCGCGCGCCTCAATGCCGGCCACCCGGTCGATCTTCTGGGCGGTATAGCGATTGACCAGCTCATTGATGGTGATGCGGAAGCCGACCGGGTCCTTGAGCAGGGTGGTGATGTCGCGAAACATCACGCCCGGTTTGGGGTAATGGGGGACGGTGCGAATACGGGACTTGATGGGCATGGGGTGCTTCCGGAAACAATTAACGGGGATTGAGCAGGCGACCGGCGACCGCATCCAGTTGTCGGACCAGCGCGGGATCGCGCGTCGCGGGCGGCGTAATCAATGCATGTTCGAGCGCGCTGCGGCAGCCGCAGGCGGGGGCATTGGCATCGCCATGCAGGCGCGGCGCGACCTTCTTTACCAGGCTGCGGGCGTTGTCTGCATTGCCCAGCAACACCTTGACGATGGCATCGACTGTAACGTCGTCATGGTTCGGGTGCCAGCAATCGAAATCGGTGACCATGGCCACGGTGGCGTAGCAGAGCTCGGCCTCGCGCGCCAACTTGGCCTCGGGCATGTTGGTCATGCCGATGACGTCGCAGTTCCAACTGCGATAGAGCTCGGACTCGGCCAGGCTGGAGAACTGCGGCCCTTCCATCACCAGATAGGTGCCGCCGCGCGCCACCTCGATCCCCGCCTCGCGCGCCGCCGCCTCCAGATGGTCGCCGAGCCGGTGGCAGACCGGGTGCGCCATCGACACATGGGCCACCAGACCCGTGCCGAAAAAGCTCTTGGTGCGGGCAAAGGTGCGGTCGATGAATTGGTCGACGATCACGAACATCCCGGGACGTAGGTGCTCGCGCAGCGACCCCACGGCGCTCACCGAGACCACGTCGGTGGCGCCGGCGCGCTTGAGTGCGTCGATGTTGGCGCGGAAGTTGATCTCGGAGGGGGGGATGCGGTGTCCACGGCCATGGCGCGGCAGGAACACCATCGGCTGCCCGTTGAGCTCGCCGCACAGCAGTTCGTCTGAGGGGCTGCCGAAGGGTGAGTCGACGCGCTCCCAGCGCTTGTTGGTGAGCCCCTCGATGTCGTAGACACCGCTGCCGCCGATGATGCCGAGCACCGGGGTGCTACCGTTGCCTGCCATTGAATGTTCTCCGAAAAGGTGTTTGCCAACAGGGCGGGGAGGGTACACTATTTCGCCGGTCACAGTCATCAAGGAGAGGTTGCCATCCCTGGTCTGGATTCCGGCGTCCCGGCCGGAATGACGATCAAGGCGGACGCGGTTCGGCGCTGCCGGTTATTCCGCTCCTGGGGCCGCCAGGTAGTCCTGGGACTGCATCTCGATCAGGCGACTGTGTACGCGCTCAAAGGGGAAGTCCACGAAGCCACCCGGGTAAAGTGCCGAGATCGGCGCCTCGGCGGCGATGACGAGCTTGATCCGCCGGTCGTAAAACTCGTCGATCAAGTGTACGAAACGCCTGGCCGCCGCCTCGTGCTGCGGCCGCAACACCGGCACCCCGGACAGCAGCACGGTGTGAAACAGGCGGGCGATTTCGATATAATCGGCGGCTGCGCGCGCTGTCCCACACAACGCCTGGAAGTCGAACCAGGCGACATCCGGACCCACCCGACGCGCCGGGAAGGTCCGTCCGTTGACGCTGAAGCCCTCATCCGCCCCCCCATGCCCGCCCGTCAGGTGTTCATAATGTTCGGCAAGCCGGGCCTCTCCGTCCTCGCCGACGAAGAATACCCCGGCTTGCGTGAGCGTGCGCAGTCGATAGTCGACCGCGCCGGCCAGCTCGAACACGTGTGTGTGTGCCTTCAGCAGGTCGATGGCGGGCAGAAACAATTGTCGCTGCAGGCCGTTGTGATAGAGTCGCTCGGGGCTTGTGTTGGAGGTCACGACCAGCGTCATGCCGCGCTTAAACAGCGCGCCGAGCAAGCGATGCAGGATCATGGCGTCGGCGATGTCGGTAACGACGAACTCGTCCAGACACAACACCCGCACGTCCTGTCGCCACTGACCGCCAATCACCTCCAGTGGGTCTGGTTGGCTGGGCAGCCGCGACATGGCGTCATGGACGCCACGCATGAAATGGTGAAAATGCAGTCGGCGCTTATCCGTGCCCGGCAGGGTGTCGCAGAACCAGTCCATCAGATAGGTCTTGCCGCGACCCACACCACCCCATAAATAGACCCCAGTGACTTGCGCAGGACGGCCGCGGCGCTCCCACAGCCGGCTCAACGAACCGCGCCGAGGTCCCCGCCCGGCGCCGTCGGCCAAGCGGACCCGCAGGTCATCAAACAACGCACGCGCCTCCTGTTGGACGCCGTCCAAGGCCGTGAAGTTGGCCGCGGCGGCAGGCACGGAAAAATGATCAGAACGAACAGACACCTTACGAATGACTCCCCATGTTTACCGCAATAGGCCGCGTCGACGGATACGAATCCTTCGCGACGATCAAAGAGATCAGCGCCGGCCGTTATAAGCTTACTGGTTATATCCGCGGTCAAGAGGCCTACGCCACGCTGTATCGGGTACGCGACGGGTCCTACAACATCACTGGCCACATCGCGGGCTTCGATTCCTATGGGACGGCGACCCGGGTCAACCCACAAGAATGGAGAGTCCAAGGCAATATCGGCGGACACAATATGGTCGCAACCGTTGCTGCCATATACCCTGGCCAATGGACCTTTCACGAGAAGACCGCCCAACACGAAGCCGAGGCAACGATTACAGACAGATGAGCGGCGGCGCGAGGACGCGTGCGGCCAGGTCTGTGAGATGGGGGCCATGACTTAAATCAATTTACCGACAAAAACGCGAATAGCCGCTGACGTGGCGCTGGGCGTCGCTCGTCTCGCCGCCACGGTGCCCGCGTCAGCCACGCCGCCGTGCCGGCCCCCGCTACCTAAAATTAAACATGGTTTAGTTGAGAGGCAAGCGAGTGACAAGCACGGCCCTTTCTAATACTGTATACGCTAACCTGCTTTGTCCCTTAGCGGTCACAAGCCCTTAGGAGTTCCTAGCGTGCTGAACAAAGTCAAGCGCTTCACTACCTCGCTGCTGCCGGTCGACGCCACCCGGCAGGGCGAGTGCAACCGTTGCGGCGCCTGCTGCAAGCTCCCTTACCCTTGTCCCTTCCTGCGTTTCGACGAGGAGGGCCTGAGCAGTTGCGCCGTCTACCATGTGCGTCCGCCCAGTTGCCGTAAATACCCGCGCACGGCCGCCGAGAATTTGACGCCGGAACAGTGTGGCTTCACCTTCCTCACCGAGGAAGAGATCGCCGCCGATCCGGCCGGGCTGAACCCGGCGACCAGCCCGCAATAGGGCCGGCAAGGCAACAAAAAACACCGCACCCAGGCAGCACCCGGGTGCGGTGTCCTTCAACATGAAAGTCGCGCCGGGAGCGCGGTCCAATTCTCCCACCCCCCCCTCGTGGTGGAGGGCGGGGTGGGGGAACGGTCAGGCGCCCGCCACTTTCATCTTGAGGGGTGGTGCGGGCGCGCTGCCCGTTAGCCTAAGTCCCTGTCTTCATGCCGCTTGCGCGGGAATCGACTCGCCGGTGCGGATGATGCGATTGCACTCGTCCAGATAGACCAGGCTGGGCTTGAAGACCCGCGCCTCGGCCTCGCTCATGCCGGCATAGGCACAGATGATGACCCGATCCCCGGGGGCGGCCTTGTGTGCCGCTGCCCCGTTGACCGAGATCACCCGCGACCCCAACTCGGCGCGGATGGCATAGGTGGTAAAACGCTCACCGTTGGTAACGTTGTAGATCTGGATCTGCTCGTATTCGCGGATCCCGGCACGCCGCAGCAGCTCCTCGTCGATGGCGCAGGAGCCCTCGTAGTCCACCTCGGCGTGGGTCACGCAGGCGCGGTGCAGCTTGCACTTCAGTAAGGTCAGTTGCATCAACTCGATCCTCTAAAAAGCCGCTCGGGCCTCATGGGCTCTCGGGTCTCGGTTAACCGCGAGTAAACCCGTATGATTTCAGTTGGGGGTCGATTCTAACGCATGAATTGCTGCGCTGCATCATTGTTCGTGCGGTGGCGTTCGGTGGCGGGTCCCCTCAGGTGCCCGGGCGCGTCACGCGCAGATTGTCGATCAGTCGCGTCCGGCCGAGATAGGCCGCTGCCAACACCACCAGTTCGGCGTCGCTTACGGCCGGCTCGGCCAGGTCCGCGGCCCGTCGGACGCTGACATAATCGGGTCTCAAGCCGGCTGCGGCAATGATTTCGGCCGCCTCCGACTCAATCTCCGGGGCCGGTCGTCCGGCCGCCAGCCCCCGGGCGGCCGCGGTCAGTGCCTGGTAGAGCGCCGGTGCCTGGGCCCGCTCGGCGGCCGAGAGATAGCCGTTGCGCGAGCTCATGGCCAGCCCGTCGGGCTCCCGCACGGTGGGGACACCGGCGATTTCCACCGGCAGGTTCAGATCGGCGACCAGGCGGCGGATGACCAGGAGTTGCTGGAAGTCCTTTTCACCGAAGAGCGCCAGGTCCGGCTGGACCATGTTGAATAGCTTGCACACCACGGTCGCCACCCCGATGAAATGCCCCGGGCGGCTGGCCCCGCACAGCAGGTCCGAGACCCCGGGGACCTCGACCCGGGTCTGCGCCTCCT
This sequence comes from uncultured Thiodictyon sp., assembly GCF_903946935.1. Classification (GTDB taxonomy): domain Bacteria; phylum Pseudomonadota; class Gammaproteobacteria; order Chromatiales; family Chromatiaceae; genus Thiodictyon. Next base: position 28,405 of record NZ_CAJAXH010000267.1, on the reverse strand, counting down.
GGCCCTGAGGATACATGGTCGCCACCGCGGGTGCGAACAGCAGGTCGCAGCCGGCCGCGGCCAGCAGCGTCCGATCGCGCTCCGGGGTGCGGGGGTAGGCCGCCAGGTCTTCGCTGGGGCCGAATTGCAGGGGGTTGACGAAGATGCTCGCGATGACCCGGCGGGCGCGCTGACCGGCCTCGCGCACCAGGGTGATGTGTCCCTCATGGAGGTTCCCCATGGTGGGGACGAAGGCGATGCGCTCCCCTGCCATGCGCCAGGCGCGGACCTGGGCCCGCAGGGTGTTGAGGTCTTCGACGATATCCATGCTGTTGCTCAATCGCTCAGTCGTTCAATAAGTCGTTTCGGCCGAACCGGGGAAAGTGCCGTCCCTGACCGCTGCCACATAGTCCGCCACGGCCTCCATGATCGAGCCGCGGCCTTGCATGAAGTCTCGGCTGAAGCGCGGCGGCCGTTTGGGGTTGAGACCCAGGATGTCGTAGAGGACCAGCACCTGGCCGTCGCACCCGGCCCCGGCGCCGATGCCGATCACCGGGATCGCGAGCGTCTGGCCGATCTCCTGGGCCAGGGCCGCCGGCACGCATTCGAGCACCAGCAGGCTGGCGCCGGCCGCCTGGATGGCCAGGGCGTCGCGTTTGATGGTCTGCGCGGAGTCCGCATCGCGCCCCTGAAAGCGGTAGCCGCCGATGAGGTTGACCGATTGGGGCAGCAGTCCCAGATGGCCGCACACCGGCACGCCCTGTTCGGTCAGGCACCGGATCGTCTCCACCACGTGGCCCCCGCCCTCCAGCTTGACCACCTGGGCGCCGCCCTCCTGCATCAACCGGGCGGCGTTCGCCAGCGCCCGCTCCGGGGTGGCACTGGCCAGGAAGGGCAGGTCGGCAATCAAGAGTGCGCGTTCGCGCCCGCGGGCTACGCAGGCGGTGTGGTAGGCCATCTGCTCGATGGTGACCGGCACCGTGGTCGCGTGTCCTTGCAGCACCATTCCGAGCGAGTCGCCTACCAGCATCGCCTCGACCCCGGCGGTATCGAGCAGCCGGGCGAAGCTGGCGTCGTAGCAGGTGAGACAGGAGATGCGCTCTCCCCGGGCCTTCATTGCCGCCAGGGTGGCGACTGAGATCGGCTTGGCGGACATGGGTGCTCCGAGGTGTGGGGTGTGGGGCTTGCGGATCGGCGCGCACGCGTCCGCGCGTCCCGCTAGCGCGAGGATAAGGCGCCCGGCGCGCCAGCGCCAGTTGACACGGGGCGAATCCAGTCGCGGTCGTCCAGGGCGGCGAGCAGCTCGGCGAGCGGCCCCTGGCCGGGGATCGGCAGGCCCCCTGGCGCAATCTCGGCCAGGGGTACCAGGACGAAGGCGCGCCGCCTCATCTCCGGATGGGGCAGGACGAGCCCCGGCAAGTGAATCTGTAAGTCACCGAAGAGCAGCAGGTCCAGGTCCAGGGTGCGGGGTCCCCAGCGGGTCCCGTCGCGCACCCGGCCATGGTCGCGCTCCAGCCCCTGCAAGGCGCCCAGCAAGGCGAGCGGCGCGAGCGTGGTGGCGAGCGCGACCACCGCGTTGACAAAATCCGGCTGTGCCACCGGCCCCACTGGGGCGGTGGCATAGAGCGAGGAGCGCGCGGCCAGGGTGCAGCCGGGGAGCCCCGCCAGTTCATCCATGGCGCGGGCGACCTGGGCGCGCGGGTCGTCAAGGTTGCTGCCGAGCCCGATATAGGCCAGCACCGGAGGCTCAGGCGCCGCCATCGGGTCCCTCGGCGAGCGCGCTCCCGGGGTCCGAGTCGGCCCCGATGCCGTTCCCGCGTCGCCGCCGGGGCCTCCGTCGCTTGGTGCCGCCCTCGGTCATGGCGGTGCGCTGCGTCCCGTCGGCCTCCTGGAAGCGCGTCCACCAGTCGGCGAGTTCCCGATCCGCCTCGCCGGCCTCTGCCCGCAGCATCAGAAAGTCATAGGCGGCACGGAAGCGGGGGTGGCCGATCAGGCGGGCCGGGCGCTTGCCGTCGCGCTGGAGCAGGCGCGGCTGGAGCGACCAGATCTCGCGCATCGGCAGTGAGAAGCGCTTGGGGATGGCGACCAGGGGTTGTTGGCGCGTACACACCTCGCTACCCGCCCGCTCGATCGCGTCCAACTCCTCGACCCCCTTGGCCAGGAGTCGTTCGTAGCGTCGGCGCACCGGTTCCCACAGCAGGACCGCATACAGGAAGAAGGGCGCCACCGGTTTGTTGGCCAGGACGCGCCGGTCGGTGTTTTCCAGTCCGCGACTGACGAAGGTGACCGGAAAGGACTCCTCCTCCAGCGCCAGGGCGGCATCGGTGTCCGGGAACAGGTGGCCGAAGAGTCCGTAGTGGCGCAGCTTCTCGAAGGTGTCGCGCCCGTAGCCCCCGTGGAACATCTTGATCAGCTCGTCGAACAGCCGGGCGGAGGCGATGTCGCCGAGCAGCGGCCCCAGCGTGAACAGGGGCTCCTCGGTCCCTTGCTCGACCTTGAACCCGAGTTTGCAGGCAAAACGCACCGCCCGCAGCATCCGCACCGGGTCCTCCCGATAGCGCTGCTCGGGGTGGCCGATCAGGCGCAGTTGCCCGAGGCGCAGGTCCTCCAGCCCGCCGGCGTAGTCGACCAGCGAGAAGTTGCTGATGTCGTAGTAGAGCGCGTTGATCGTGAAGTCACGTCGCAGGGCGTCCTCCGCGATGCTCCCGTAGGAGTTGTCGCGCACGATCATGCCGTTCTCGACCTGGCGATCCGCGTCGTCGTCGTCCGCCCCGGTCCCGCGAAAGGTCGCTACCTCAATGATCTCCTGGCCGAAGTGGACATGGGCCAGGCGAAAGCGACGGCCGATCAGGCGACAGTTGCGGAAGACCTGGCGGACCTCCTCCGGGGTGGCGTCGGTGGCCACGTCGAAGTCCTTGGGCTCATGGCCGAGCAGGAGGTCGCGCACCCCGCCGCCCACCAGATGGGCCGCGAAGCCCTCCTGTTTCAGCTTGTAGAGGACCTTGAGTGCATACTCGCTGATGTTGGCGCGCGAGATGCTGTGCCCGGCGCGGGGCACGACCAGCGGGACTGCCGCGCTGTGCGGTGCCTTGGGGTAGGTTTCCTGCATCACGTGATCGAGGGGTTCCTTGAGGGCTTGGACAGTGCCCGGTGGCTGTCGGGAGCGTAATAGTGTAACCGTCGCTTGTGGTGCGGCGCAGTCTCCGTATAATACCTGCTTCGCTTGAAGCGTACCGCTCCCTTCGTCTAGTGGTCTAGGACACCGGCCTCTCACGTCGGTAACAGGGGTTCAAAACCCCTAGGGAGCGCCAAAATCAGGTGGTTACCTTGTGGCTGCCAAAAATGCACGAAACTTTTACGGATATCTGGTAAGAGTTCGTGCTTTTTTTTGCCCTTCATCTGGTCCAAGCCTGAAAGAGCCAGCGTCCGTGGTATGCGGGTAGCCCGCAAACCAAACCCTCCGGATTCAGCGTGGCGGCGAGCTCATTAACACCTTCAGGACGCCCCGCTCCCGGCTGCGGCGAAAGGCGGCGAGCCCGTCGGCGAGCGGGTAGATGGCGTCGATCAAGTAACCCAAGTCGAATGTCCCGCCGGCCAGCAGGCGCAATGCCTGCTCGAATGGCCCGCAGCGCGAGCCCAGGAGCCGCACCTCGTCCACCACGAGCGCGCTCACATCGACTGCCAGGGTCCCGCGATAGGTGCTCTTGAGTACGATGGTCCCGCGCGGGCGGACCGCCCGGCGGGCGAGCGCGAAGCCGGCACCGGAGCCGGTGCATTCGATGACCACGTCGAAGCCGGCCGGGGCGCCCGGGGGTGCGGTGAGGGTGGTGAGGCCGAGCCGCGCCAGGGGCGCGAGCTTGGCTGGGTGGCGGCCCAGGACGCTCAACCGGCAGCCGGTCGGCACCAGGGATTGGGCGATCAGTTGGCCGAGCTTGCCGTCGCCCACCACGAGCACTAAGTCCTCGGGGCCAAAGTCAATCTGCTCCTGGATCTCCAGTGCGGCGGCCAGTGGTTCGGTGAAGACCGCCTGTTCGAGGGCAACGCCGGCCGGGACCCGGTGTAGGTTGGCGACGGGGACGGCCAACCGTTCGGCGAAGGCGCCGGGGCGGCCGTGGATGCCGATGGCCTGACGGTGGGTGCAATGCTTTGCCAGCCCCCGCCCACAGAGCGCGCAGTGCCCGCAGGGAATATTGATCTCGGCGACGACGGTGCATCCGAGCAACTCCGGCGGTCCCGCCTCCACCACGGCGACAAACTCGTGACCGGGTACGCCGGTGAATGGATAGAGTCCGTCGACCAGTTGGTGATCGGTGCTGCAAATGCCGCGCAACAGGGGTCGGACCAGCGCCTCGTCCGGACCCGCGACGGGCTCCGGGAGGTCGCGCCTCAGGGTGAGTGCCCGATCGGCCAGCCACAGCCCCAGCATCGCTAGGGCTCCGGCCGCACCAGTCCCTTCAGGCCCAGCGCCTCCAGGGTGTCGACCAGCAGTCGGCGCACGGCAGCGGCGTCTTCGCATTGCAGGGCGGCCTTGAGGACCTCGCGGGCGCGCGCCCGGCTGATGCTGCGGATGACCCGCTTGACCCGCGGCAGGCTGTGCGCACCCATGCTCAGGCTATGCACACCCATGCCCACCAGCAGGATCGCGGCCAGCGGGTCGCCGGCCATCTCGCCGCACACGGTGACCTCCCGGCCATGCACCCGCGCCCCCACCAGGGTCTGGCTCAAGGCGCGCAGCACCGCCGGGTGCAGTTCGTCATAGAGCTTGGCCACGTGTGAATTGTTGCGGTCGACCGCCAGCAGGTACTGGGTGAGGTCGTTGGTGCCGATGGACATGAAGTCGACCCGGCGCGCCAGGGCCTCGGCCTGATAGACCGCCGCCGGCACCTCGATCATGACCCCGGTGGGCGGCATCCGCACCTGGTAGCCATCCTCCAGCAGTTCATCGTGGGCGCGTCGCAACAGGATCAAGGCCTCGTCCAGCTCGGTCACTGTACTGACCATGGGGAACAGGATCTTGAGATTGTCGAGCCCGACCGAGGCCCGCAGGATGGCGCGCACCTGAGTCAGGAAGATCTCCGGATGGTCGAGCGTGATGCGGATGCCGCGCCAACCGAGGAAGGGGTTGGCCTCATGCATCGGGAAATAGGGCAGTGGTTTGTCGCCGCCGATGTCGAGCGTACGGATGGTGACCGGGCGCGGTGCGAACATCTCCAGCACCTTGCGGTAATTGGCCATCTGCGCCACCTCCCCGGGGAAGCTGTCGCGCACCATGAAGGGCAGTTCGGTGCGGTAGAGCCCCACCCCGGCGCACTCATCCAGTCCCAAGGGCCGGTTCTCCGAGACCAGGCCGGTGTTGAGGAAGAGCGGCACCTCAAAGCCGTCGGTGGTCTCCGCCGGCAAGTGGCGCAGGGCCTTGAGTTCATTGCTCATGGCCCGGTCGTGTTCGGCCATGCGCTGGTATTCCATCCGCACCGCCGGGGCCGGGGAGACATAGACCCGACCGCGGTAGCCGTCCACCACCATGTCACGGCCCTCGGCCCGTCCGACCGGCAGGTCGGCGACCCCCATGGCCGCCGGCACCCCCATGCCGCGCGCCAGGATGGCGACGTGAGAGGACCCGGAGCCGCCGGTGGAGACCACCCCGGCCAGCCGCTCCCGCGGGACCTCGGCGATCTGCATGGCCGAGATCTCCGTCCCCACCAGGATGGTCTTCGGCGGATACGCGATGGGCGCGTCGGCGAGGTTTTGCAGGTGGACCAGGATGCAGCGTCCCAGATCGCGCACGTCGGAGGCGCGCTCGCGCAGATAGGCGTCCTCCATCTCGTCGAAGACCCGGGCATGATCGGCGATGGTCGTGCGCAGTGCCCCCGGCGCCCAGTTGCCGGCGCGGATGTGCCCGAGCGTGCCGTCGACCAGGGTGTCGCTCTCCAGCATCAGGCGCCAGGCGTCGAAGATCGCCATATCCTCGGCGTTCAGATTGGTCTGGGTGCGTGCGGCCAGGCGGTCCAGGTCGGCGGCCACATCGCGCAGTGCGCCGCGAAAGGCGTCCTCTTCCGCCTGCGGGTTGTCGACGCGCCGGTCGGGGATGGCGTCCAGGTCCGCCGGCGGATAGACCACCACCGCGGTGCCGATCCCGATCCCGGGGGAGGCGGCCAGCCCGGGCAGGAAGCGCTGGGGGATGCCCTCGTCCTGGAGCCGCGCCAGTTCGCCGTTGGTGCGTGCATAGGTGATGGCGCCGGCGAGTTGCGAGGCCAGTGTCGCGACAAAGGTGACCTCGTCCTCCTGATATTGCCGCTGTTCCAGTTGGCGCAGCACCAGCACCCCGAGCACCTTGCGGTTCTGGATGATGGGCACCCCGAGGAAACCGTGGTAGCAGTCCTCGCCGCTGTCGGTGATCCGCAGATAGCGCGGGTGGGCACAGGCATCGTCCAGATTGATGGGCTCGGCCCGCTCGCTCACCAGCCCCGCCAGGCCGCGCCCCAGCTCGATGCGTACCCGCCCCACCGCCGCCTGGCTCAGGCCGTCGGTGGCCTGGAGGACATGGCGGCGGTTGTCATAGTCGTTGAGATAGACCGAGCAGACGTCTGCCTTCACTACCTCCTTCACCCGCCGCACGATGATCGCCAGGGCCTGTTCCAGGTCGGGGGCGTTGTCGACCTCTTGGACGATGCGACGCAGTGATTCAAGCATGCCGGGCATGGGCGATGGGACCTTTGCAGCGGGTGACTGGGGACGGGGATCGGCGGGGCTTAGGTGTGGGGGCGGTGTTGACCCACGGCATCAGCGGCGCCGCTGGCGCAGGAAACCGGCGGCGCGGGCCAGGGCCTCGCTACGCTCCGGGGTTCCTTCCGGGTACAGCAGGGGTGCGAGTTCCTCCAGCGCCAGCTCATAGACGCGGCGCTTGAAGTAGACCACCTCGTGCAGGGGCTGCCAGTAACGCACCCAACGCCAGGCATCGAACTCGGGTTTTTCGGTCTTGTCGAGACAAAAGGCGTCCTCGGTGCAGTCGACCCGCAGCAGGAACCACACCTGCTTCTGGCCGATGCAGGTGGGACCGCAGTGGCGGCGGATGAAGCGTCTGGGCAGGTGGTAGCGCAGCCAGCCCTGGGTCGAGCCCAGGATGGTCACGTGGTGAGGTTGCAGTCCGACCTCCTCCTCCAGTTCACGGTACATAGCCTGCGCCGGGGTCTCATCATGGTTGATGCCCCCTTGCGGAAACTGCCAGGCATTCTGACCGATGCGTCTGCCCCAGAACAGGCGGCGCTCCTCGTTGCTCAGAATGATGCCCACATTGGGGCGGAAACCATCGTGGTCGATCAAGGCACCACACTCGGGCGCGTCTACATGCCCCCATTCTTCCACAAGCGGCTTGCAACCGGCAAGGAAAGGATTGCATAAGCAATTGCCGTTGAACGGCTTTCCTGATGGCTCCCGGGACCTTGCGCGGGATGAGCGGCATCGCGAGCCGCGGCCCGCGCGCGGCTGCCCCGATCTGAGGCACAATGCACCCGACCCCGGCAACCCCGTCCCCGCCCGGGCGCGACGGCGAAAGGAGGAATCAGACCATGGCCTTAGCGATTTTTGACCTCGACAACACCCTGATCGCAGGGGATTCAGATCACCTCTGGGGGGCCTTTTTGGTCGCCCAAGGACTGGTGGATGGGGCGGTATACGCCCGCGCCAACGATCGCTTTTATCAGGACTACCGCGACGGTACCCTGGATATCGACGCCTTCCTGCGCTTTGCCCTGAGTCCGTTGCGGGAGCACCCGCGCGACCTGCTCGAGGCCCTGCGCGAGCGCTTTGTCGACGAGGTCATTGCGCCGCTGATGCTGCCCGCCGCCCGCGACCTGATCGCCACGCACCGCGCCACCGGGGATACCCTGCTGATCGTCACCGCCACCAACACCTTCGTCGGTACACCGATTGCCGAGCGCTTCGGCATCGCCCACCTGATCGCCACCGTGCCGGAGCAGGTGGACGGCCGCTACACCGGCGCGGTTGCGGGTATCCCGGCCTTCCGCGAGGGTAAGGTGCGGCGTCTGGAGGACTGGATCGAGGCCCACGGCGAGACCCTGGCCGGCAGCACCTTCTACAGCGATTCACATAACGACCTGCCCTTGCTCGGCCGCGTGGACCGCCCGGTGGCCGTGGACCCGGACCCCCAGTTGCGTGCGGCGGCGCTGGCCCGCGGCTGGCCGATCCTGTCTTTGCGGGGGTGAGTGGGGCATCGCGGCCTGGGGGGCGCTCCTGCGACCGGTTGCCCGCGAGGCCGCACCCGGATTCCGCTAGCGCTCCATCCGGGCTACGCCGGGCACGTTTCGAGTACCTTCACAATCTGCTGGAGCGGTGTCACGCGCGTATAAATCTTCCTTGGCGCCTTGGCGCCTTGGCGTCTTGGCGTGAGCCCATTCCGGCTTCAGGTTGACCGCAGCGTCGCCGCCGGGGCGGCCGCCGTCACGCCAACCGCCGTCACGCCAACCGCCGTCACGCCAACCGCCGTCACGCCAACCGCCGTCACGCCAACCGATAGCGACTCTTCATATCCAGATACACGAGGTTGGACACGGCGCGGATGGCGTTGCTGCGCCGGGTGATCCAGGTGCGGTAGTTGCTGGCGCTGGTGGGCCGCTCGATGATGCCGACGAAGATATAGGGTGCGCGCCGGCCGTAGTAGCTCGGTGCATCGATAATGCCCATGTCGCCGCACAGCTGGGAGGTCGAGCCGGTCTTGTCATAGACCCGTACCCCGGGCGGCATGGCATCCACCCCCTGGCAGATACGGTCGCGATTAGGCAGGGACATGAGCGCCTTCAGTTCGCTGCTGTAGGGCAGGCGGTCCTGCCAGAGCGAGATGAGGAAGCGGGTGTAGTCGCTGGCCGAGGCGAGGTTGTTAAAGGTCCGGCCGTTGGCGGGGATCCGCTCGACCACGCGCGTTTGTTGAAAGACCGCCGGGGCATTGCTCCTCAGCACGGTCTCCACGTCGCGGGGCCCGCGCCCGGACTGGTGGAGGCTCACCAGGTCCATGAGTTTGTTGGTGGCCAGGTTATTGCTGTGTTGGATCGAGCGCTCCATGGTCTCGCGTACGTCCTCCGTGTAGCGGACCCGCCCGCGCGAGCTCTTGACTTCAAAGAAATAGGCCTGGGCGACGAAGGGTTTGATCATGCTCGCCGCCTGGCGCGGGGCGTCCGCGTTGATCGACACCAGTTGCTTGCCCGCGTTGAAGTCGTAGACCGACCAGGCCGTGCGCTCGCCCGGCGCGAGCAGGTCCTCGGCCTGCATGAGCCGCAACAGTTCAAGAACCTGACGCTGCAGCCCGGAACTGGCGACGTAGTCGGCGCGGGCGAAGCTCGGCGCCCCGCAGAGCAGACCGGCGGAGGTGGCGGCGAGTGCCTCAAGGAACCGCCGTCGCGTGAGGAAGACCTGATGGTTGAACAAGTCCGGCTGGTCGCTATCGTGCGTTGGTTCGTACATCCTCGATTCCCCCTCTCCGAAATGGATAATGGTGCCGCCGCGGGCGCCCGCCGGTAGCGGTGTCCGCGGCAGCGGTTCGGCGGTCTGAGCGGGAAGTACCTGTGGGGTCTGCGACGGTCAACGCGCTCGACGGCGGCAATCGGTGAAAAGAATAGGCGCCCGTGCCGCGGATGGCAAGGGGCGCGGCAGGTCAAACATCCCACTAAGTCAGCGGGATCCGGCGTCTATCTGAAGTCACGCCGCAGCCGGCGGCGTGACCGTCGCGGGTGTTCAGCGGGGCAGATAAAAGACCACGGCCACGATCAGTCCACCGATCAGTACGGTCCCCGCGATGGCGACGTAGATCCCCGTCAGGCGGCCGCGGAGCTCCTTCATCATCTGGTCAGCAATCTCTTGGGCGCGTGTGAGTGCCCCCGCGGCGGCCGCGCTCGTCTCACGCTTGGCGACCTCGGCGACCTCGGCGAATTCGCGGGTCTTGGTCGACATGAGGCTGTCGAGTGCCGTCAGCCGCTCCTCGTCGCGTTGTGCCGCAGTCGTTCCCTCGGCGGAGAAGTCACGCAGGCATTGATTGACCAGGGCCATGATCTGGTCGCGCTCAGTCTCAAGCCCGATCCGCACCTTTTCAGACACGGTCTCCCCGATCAGTTGACCGATGGACGCCTGGCACTGCGTGGCGATGGCCTCGGTGTATGCCCGCTTCGCCGCCGGGCGCTCCGCGGCCAGGCGTGACTCGATCAGCTCCCGGGTCTCCGCCGCTTGCAACTCGGTTTGCGACTGGATGAGTTTGCGGGTGGTCGCCAGCAGGCGCTCGCTGAGGTTGCGCTCCAGCTCCTGCATCAGCGGCTCGATCATGCCGGTCATACAGGCATCGATGCGCTTCTCGATCAGTTGGACCAGTTCCGGATCCAGGGACAGGGGCCGCTGCGGCACGCTCTTGGGGGCGGCTGGCAGGGCGGTTGGTATGGTTGCGGCGGCTTGATCCAGACGGCTTTGCAGGCTACTCAGGAGGTCGGGGAGTCGCTCTGCCGCCATCGACTTGGGCAGTACGCTGGCCGCGCCGCGGCGGCGGGCGTCAGCCACAAAGTCCGGGTCCTCATGGGATGTACACATCACTACCGGGATCGGCGCCGTCCGGGGGTCCGTGCGGATGACCTCGAGGGCCTCGAAGCCGTTGAGCCCGGGCATCATGTGATCCATCAGGATGGCGTCCGGTAGCTGGCCCTTGAGTATCTGGAAGGCGGCCTCCGCGGATTCCGCGATCTCGACCTCAGCGCCCAGGCGCTGCAGCGCAAGCCGCAAGGCATAGCGAGCGGACTTTGAATCGTCGACCAATAGGATCTTCATCAACCGCGGACCTCCCCGTTTCCTAATACCACGAATTTAAGCGAAGTCAGCCCTTCCAGCCCCACCGGGCCGCGGGCGTGGAACTTGTCCGTGCTGATGCCGATCTCGGCGCCCAGGCCGTACTCGAAACCATCGGCGAAGCGGGTGCTGGCGTTGACCATGACTGAACTGGAGTCGACCTCGCGCAGGAAGCGGCGGGCCCGGCCATAGTCTTGGGTGACGATGGCATCGGTATGGGCGGAGCCGTGGCGGGCGATGTGGTCCATCGCGGCGTCGAGACCGTCCACGACGCGGATGGCCAGAATGGGGGCCAGATATTCGGTGTCCCAATCCTCCGCGCTCGCGGGTTGCGCATAAGGAACCGATTCGAGCGTGCGGGGGCATCCGCGCAGTTCCACCCCCGCAGCGACCAGGGCGGCGGCGATCGGCGGCAGGATGGTCGCGGCCACCGGGGCGTCCACCAGTAGGGTTTCCAGGGTGTTGCAGGTGCCGTAGCGCTGGGTCTTGGCGTTCACAACGATGCACAGGGCCATCTCCGGGTCCGCGGCGGCATCGATATAGACATGACAGATGCCGTCCAGGTGCTTGATCACCGGCACCCGCGCCTCCCGGCTGATCCGCTCAATCAACCCCTTGCCGCCGCGCGGGATGATGACATCGATAAATTGCGGCATGGCGATCATGGCCCCCACCGCGGCGCGGTCGGCGGTGGCGACCACTTGCACCCCATCCGCCGGCAGGCCGGCCTGTGTGAGGCCGGCCTGGATACAGGCGGCGATTGCCTGGTTGGAGGCCAGGGACTCGGAGCCGCCGCGCAGCACGGCGGCATTGCCTGACTTCAGACAGAGCCCGGCGGCGTCCGCGGTGACGTTGGGGCGCGACTCGTAGATGATGCCGACGACCCCCAGCGGTACGCGCATCCGTCCGACCTGGATGCCGGAGGGCCGGTAGTTGAGGTCGGTGATGGCGCCGATGGGGTCCGGCAGGGCGGCGATCTGGCGCAGTCCTGCGACCATTGAGTCGACGCGCCCGGGCGTGAGTTCCAATCGGTCCAGCATGGCCGCATCCAGGCCCTGGGCGGCCCCGGCCTGGAGGTCGGCGCGGTTGGCCTCCTGGATGGCCGCGCGATCCGCGTCGATGCGCTGCGCGATGGCAAGCAAGGCCGCGTCCTTGTCACGGGTGGGAGCGCGGGCCAGGGCGCGCGAGGCGGTGCGCGCGCGCTGCCCGAGGTCGTCAAGGTAGGCGGCGACATCGGTGATCGGGGTCTGGGTCATGGTCCTGTCCGAGTCTGCAATGGAGGCGCGCAGGGTTGCCCGCAAGCGACCCGCACCTCGCGGAGTCTGGCGCCGAATCATAGCAGTTTATCGGTGGTTGGCGCTCCTGCGCGTTGCCCGGTCCCGTCAGTCGTCGTCCTTGTCTCCTTTCTCGTCCGGGCTCTGGTGAAAGGGCGTGAGCCTGGCCGTATCGAGGATCCGCAGGCCCTTGGTCGTCACCAGGCCGATCTCGTGCGGCCGGTGGCAGCGCTGACACAGCGCCGGGCGGCTGCCGAGCAACGGGGTGTGGCAGGCGACGCAGTCGGTCGCGAGCGCAGCGTGGGCCTCGATCGGGTGGCCGGGGGCGATCGTCAGGTGCGGATAGAGCACCGCGACGGCCAGCAGGACCAGCAGATTGGCGGCGACCACAACGAGAGCAGGATCAGCAGGGTGCCGGGGATGCCCAGATACCGTCCGATCCAGGCCAACCCCAACAGGTGCAGTAAGGCGTCGACGATCAGGGTCGCCAGCACCAAGGCCCCGAAACGGGCGAGGAACGGCAGGACCTGGGCGAGGATCGCAAGCGCATCAGGATTTTACGAACACCCGGTAATAATACTGTGACTCTGCTATCTTCAGGTTATTGCGATCGAATGCTGGCCGCTCACGGCGCAGTCGGTTGTTGATAAAGGGCAGCGGGGTGTAATGCTTGGCGCAGCCGGTATCCATAAAGCTGAAATCGGCATGGTCGATCACAAATAATCCGCCCGGTTTGAGCTTCTTATGCAGGATCGCGATTTCCGCTGCAAACTGCTCAAACAGGAATCCTTGAGCAGTCGAGTTTTCAGGGTTGGTGCGGTTTTCCGTTCTTTGGAAAACGGCCATACTAAATATCGCATCGAAATTCTCGGCCGCCGCGAGGGCTTGCGATTGGCGTTGCAGGAAAGAAAAGCGCTGTTCCTTATAGTTTTTTCGGCATTGTCTTAGGCTCCAGTCATTAATGTCGACACCGACGATCGCGGCGTTGGGAAAGTAATGTCCCAGGGTGGCGACCTCCTCGCCTGTCGAGCAGCCAAAAGACAGTAGCCGGGCGGGGGGCGCGATGGATGATAAATACTCGGCGCAGGCCTTAAAGACCAATGGGTAACGGTTGGCGGAGGTATAGGTCGATCGCTGATGAGAACGATTGCGAAAGCGCAGCCTGGTCAAGGTCTCGGCGCGGAAGCGACGGTTTGAGAGGACGTCGATGCCAATCCGGCATTGTCTGAAGAAGCGGTATAGCAGTCGCCCCCCGAGAAATTTGGAATGCTTTAGGTCTTTTATTGCCTCGCGCACCGACATGATGTTTTTTGAGATCGAAGATCTAAAGTTCATTCGTATCGTCCGGCTGCTGCCTGCGAATAGCGTTCGCGCTCGCGTCATCGCGCGCCAAAAACGTCAACCGCTGCCCCTTGGGCCAGTCGCCGATTCTAGCCATGCCGGAGGGCGGGCGGCAAGCGAACCCAAGGCACTGCGATCATGGGAGGGTGGCGGCGGGACAGGAAAATGGTTCCGGCGTCGGTTGAAAAGGGCGCCGCGGTTCCAGATGTACCCCGCACGGATCGTCCTTGGTACGTCAGCCAGTGCCGCAACCCATTCGGAGACTCCAGCCCTTGGACACGATGATAGACACGACTGAGCGGCCGGCCGGGCTGCTGTTTGGGCCGGGTCCGGCCGGGGCCTGGGACGACGAGCGGGTCTCCGGGCCGCGGGTGCTGCGCGGGTCGGACGGGACCTGGCGGATGTGGTACTACGGCCGCGACACCCAATTCGATCGGGAGATCAACCTGCCGACCGGGCGTTGCGGCCTGGCGCAGTCCGCCGACGGTCTGACCTGGCAGCGGGTGCCGGGGCCCCTGACGCGCGGTGCCGTGTTCGAGGCCCACCCCGACCCGGCGCGCTTCGACTCCGCCCATGTCGGTCTGAGCGACGTGCAGCGGGAGGAGGATGGTCTCTACCGGATGTGGTATTTCGGCGGCGACCACAGTCGCCAGCAGTTCGGACAGTTTGCGGTCAAGGGGCTGAACCTGCGCCCCGGCTGCGCCACCTCGCCCGACGGTCTGCACTAGTCGCGCGTCGACGGCCCCTATCGGGGCGCCGTGCTGGACCTGGGTACACCCGGTGAGCCGGACGCCGCGGTGTGCGCCTGGCCCCAGGTGGTGCGGTGTCGCGATGGGGTCTGGCGCCTCTATTACCACAGCCTGGACCCGGCCCGGATGGTCTTCGTCGTCTGCCTGGCCGAGTCGGCGGACGGTCTCACCTGGTCTAAGCGGGGCGAGATACTGGGGGCCGGCGCGCCCGGCGCCTTCGATGCCGGCGGCGTCGGCACGCGACACGTCATCGAGCACGAGGGCCATTACCTGATGTTCTATGAGGGTGTGGGCCGCGACGGTTACCGCTCGATCGGGCTGGCGACCTCTGCGGACGCCGTCCATTGGGACCGGCAACCCGGAGCGGAGGCCGACGGGTCGGTCTTTGCCCACGCCCCGCGCGGCTCGGGCCGTTGGGATGCCTTCGCGGTCGGCACGCCCTGTATCGTGCCGCTGCCGGACGGCGCGTTTCGCCTCTACTATGTCGGGTCGAACGAGACCCCGGGTGGATTTGCCGACGAGATGGCCATGCGCCACCAGATCGGACTGGCACTGAGCGACGGACCCGATTACACGGTTTGGCGGCGCTGGTAGCGGCCGGCGAGGCCGTTTTTCTATGCTTTGTATCGGTCGCGGTGTTGTCAGGTGCATGGCTACAAGGCTACTGTTAGCGTCTTTGCTGCGATAAGTCGGTGAGTGTTGCCCATGAAAGCGATCGAGATACGTGAGACCGGTGGCCCTGCGGTCCTGCAATTGACCGAACGTCCCCGTCCCGAACTGAGCGGTCCGGACGACATCTTGGTGCGGCTGATGGCCGCTGGCGTGAACCCGGTCGACACCAAGATCCGCGCCAACGGCGCGCTCCTGCCCGCCGGGTTCCCGGCCGTCCTGGGCTGCGACGGGGCGGGCGTGGTCGAGGCGGTCGGCGCGGACGTGACCCGCTTCAAGTCCGGCGACGAGGTCTGGTTCTGTCACG
Organism: uncultured Thiodictyon sp.; assembly: GCF_903946935.1. Lineage (GTDB taxonomy): Bacteria > Pseudomonadota > Gammaproteobacteria > Chromatiales > Chromatiaceae > Thiodictyon. The sequence continues at coordinate 13,250 of NZ_CAJAXH010000267.1, read as the reverse complement.
GCGGTCTGGGAGGCCCGGTCGGCAACTATGCCGAATATATCTGTCTCGACAGCCATCTGGCCCAGCCCAAGCCGCACGCGCTGACGTTCGCCGAGGCCGCCGCCGCGCCCCTGGTCCTGCTGACCGCCTGGGAGGCGTTGAGCGATCGTGCGGGTCTCGCCGCCGGTCAGACCGTCCTGATACATGCCGGGGCCGGGGGCGTGGGCCACGTGGCGATCCAGCTCGCACGGATCGCCGGGGCGCGGGTCTGCACCACGGTGAGTGGTCCGGAGAAGGCCGAGTTTGCCCATTCATTGGGGGCCGAGTACTGCATCAACTACCGCGACGAGGACCTGGTGGACGCGGTCATGCACTGGACCGGCGGGCGCGGGGTGGATGTGGCGCTGGATACCGTGGGCGCGGCGTGTTTCCGTCAGAGCATCCCGGCCATGGCCCCCTACGGCAATCTGGTGACCATCCTGGACCCGGGGCCTGAGCTGGATCTCAAGGAGGCGCGCATGCGCAACCTGCGCCTGAGCCTGGAGCTGATGCTCACGCCCCAACTGCGCAACCTGCCGCGGGCGCTCGCCCACCAGGGCGAGATCCTGCGCCGGTGCGGCAAGCTGATCGACGGCGGGGAGCTCAAGATCCACGTCTCGCAGACCTTCCCCCTGGCCGAGGCCGCGGCGGCCCACACCCTGATCGGGGCCGGGCATGTGACCGGTAAGCTCGCTCTGACGATGGATTGAGCAGCGCCTGCCGGGCGCGCGACCCGGCCAGTCGCTGTAAGACGACCCCTGGACTCGACATGACGGATGCCACATCGACCGGCCTGGCGGACGGTCTCGACGGCCCGGGCCCGGTGCGGGTCGCGATCATCGCTGACACCCATGGCTGGGTGGATCGGCGCGTGCTCGCGGTGGTGGCCGACTGTGACCTCGTTGTACACGCAGGGGACATCGGCAGTGCCGCGGTCCTCGCCCGACTGCGGCCCCGCCGCGGCCTGATTTATGCGGTGCGGGGCAATAACGATCGCCCGGCCGAGTGGCCGGCGGCGGACCAGGCCCTGCTGGCGACCATTCCCCCACACACCCAGATCGACCTGCCGGGTGGCGTGCTGGTCGTCATCCACGGTCACAAAACCGCGGCGCGGATACGCCATGAGCGGCTGCGCCGACGCTTCCCGCGCGCCCGCGTCCTGGTCTGCGGGCACAGTCACCGTCTGGTGCTGGATCGGGACGCACTGCCCTGGGTCCTCAACCCCGGGGCGGCGGGGCGCACCCGCACCGGCGGCGGGCCGACCTGCCTGGTGTTGAGCGCGGATGAGCGGGACTGGCGGGTGGAGGTCCACCGTTTTTCACCCGCACCCGGCCCCCGAATGCCAGCCTGATAGCTTTGCGTTCATTTGCGGCTAAGTACTCTTTCCAGGACCACACCCCATGGCCGATACTCGCCCGAAGCCCCCCAAATCGCTCCTGCGTCAGGTCGGCCGGGCCATCGCGGACTATCGCATGATCCGCGACGGCGACCGCATCCTGCTCGGTGTCTCGGGCGGCAAGGACTCGCTGTCGCTGCTGGCGATCCTGCGGCACCTGCAAACCTATGCCCCGGTGCGCTTCGAGCTGGCGGTGCTGACCGTGGACCCGGAGGTGCCGGGCTTCGACCCCTCGCACCTGCCGGGCTGCTACCCGGAGCTCACCTGGCACTACATCCGCCAGCCGCTGATCGCCCAGGCGCGCACCCACATGGACGGCGACTCCTTCTGCGCCTACTGTTCACGGATGAAACGCGGCATCATGTATCGCATCTGCCGCGAGCAGGGCTACAACTGTCTGGCGCTGGGCCAGCACCTGGACGACCTGGCGGAGAGCCTGCTGATGTCCATCTTTCACAACGGCCAGTTGCGCACCATGAAGGCACACTATGTCAACAAGACCGGGGACGTGCGCATCATCCGCCCGCTGGCCTATTGCCGCGAGCGCCAGACCGCGGACTACGCCCGCGCGGCGGCCCTGCCGGTGGTGCCCGACAGTTGCCCCGCCTGTTTCGCTATGCCCACCCGACGCGAGCACATGAAGGCCCTGTTGACACGCGAGGAGAGCGGGCACCCCAATCTATTCGCCAACCTGCTGCACGCCATGCGACCGATCATGACCGAAAATGGATTGGTTTGAACGCCTCTTTGGGTTCCGCGAGGTCGGCTATGACAAGACCCGCCGCCAACTCGGGCTTGACGGGCGCCAACTGCGATCCCGAGTCAATGGCAGGACCTACGGCATTGGCGAGCTGGAGCTCGTATCGCTGGGCTCCTTGCGCGAACGCGTGCGTATCGCAGGCATGCCGGCCGGCCGCCTGAGCGTTCGCATCGTGACCGGCGATGTTCGGGCCATGCATGCATTGCCTGAATACGCCGGCGCGCTATTTCAAGTCGCCTCGCAATTCAACCTGTTGGAGATGACCGCGCCGGAGGTGAGTCCTGAGCATGGCGTCACACGCTATCGGTGCGATGGCACTCAGGGACCGGCCTGCGCCATGGCCGCCGGTGCGGCCACGGTGTATCGCAATTATTTTGCGCCGGTGGCTGGGGGGAGTGGCCAGACGAGCGAACGTCAGTTGGACGGACTGGCCGATCTGGGCGCTGCGTTCGGCGCATCGCTGGGTGTGCCGGTCAATACGCTGTGGACGATGCGCAATGGTTACGCATTATGCACCCAGGCCGGTCTCGAAGCGATTTCGGGCCATCTCGCGAGCCTGGGACCAGCGCAGATCGATGCCTTGCGCGGCCTGTTGCGTATCGGGTGTCACCGCGACGTGGAGGTCACCGATGCGCTCGCCGCACCGCCACCGATAGTCTCACAGGCCTTCTGCTCGGCGCTCCCGGTTGCCTATAGTCGTGTACCGCCGGCGTTCTGGGCGCCCTTTGCCACCTTGATACTGGAGGCCGCCTACGAGGCTACGCTGCTGGCCGCGATGGCGAGCGCGCAATGCGGCGGATCGAATGTCGTCTTATTGACTCGGCTGGGTGGCGGCGCCTTTGGTAATGACGCTGGCTGGATCGATGCCGCGATGACCAGGGCACTGCGCCTGGCGGCGGCCTTCGATCTCGATGTGCGGCTGGTGAGCTATGGTCTCCCCACACCAGCGCTCCAAGCGCTGGCGGCCGATTTCAGCCAGTAGGTGAGATGCTGACTTTGGCGTTAGTCATCGTTCCGGCCACTCTCCCCAGAGACAAGCCGGACTTTCCCGTTCTCTGCGTCTCGGCACCTCTGCGTCAGACATTATGGACTCACGCAGAGACGCGGAGGCGCCGAGACATTTGCAGTAGGAGTGTCGAAAAATGACCGTTGCTCAGAGTTACGACCGTGATTTTTTCGGCTGGTTGAACGCCAATGCGCAATTGATGCGAAATCATCAATTTGACCAGCTCGATGTTGAACATGTGGCCGAGGAGCTGGAGGCGATGGCTAAGAGCGAGAAACGTGAGCTATTGAATCGCCTTGCAATATTGCTGATGCATCTGCTTAAATGGCAGTACCAGGCACCCAAGAGAACGCGCAGTGGGCGCAATACCATATTGACGCAGCGCATGGACATCGCGGACCTGCTTGAAGACAGCCCGAGCCTGAAGCCACTGGTGACTGAAAAAATCCAGGCGGCCTATGAGAAGGCCAAGCTCAAGGCAGAGGATGAGACCGGCATCGATCGCGGCCGCTTTCCGCGGGAATGCCCATATACCCTTGAGCAATCGCTGTCCCCGGAGTTTTTTCCCGGTGACGCCAGCGATGCCTGAGCGGACTTGCAACTGGAGCCCGCTGTGACCGCCAGCCCCCTCCCCCCCGGCCTGATGCTCGTCCACGGCAACCAGCCGGAAACCCTGCGGGACCTCCTGGTGACCTGGATGCGGCGCTATCCGCTGGCGCCGCTGGAGCAGGAGATCTGTCTCGCCCAAAGCAACGGCATCGCCCAGTGGCTCAAGCTGGCGCTGGCCGCCAATCCCGGCGCGGATGGCAACGAGGGCGGGCTCGGCATCGCCGCCGCGCTGGAGGTCTCGCTGCCGTCGCGGTTCCTGTGGCGGGTCTATCGGTCGGTGCTCGGACCCGGGGCGGTCCCCGAGACCTCGCCCTTTGATGAGTCGCGTCTGATCTGGCGCCTGATGCGGCTCTTGCCGCAGCTCCTGGAACAGGCCGAGTACGCGCCCATCCGGCGCTTCCTCACCGAGGATGCCGATCTGCGCAAGCGCTTCCAGCTCGCCGAGCGGCTGGCCGACCTGCTCGACCAGTATCAGGTCTATCGCGCCGATTGGCTGGACGCCTGGGCCGCCGGTGAGGCCGTGCTGATCGATGCCCGGGGTACGCGCGTGCCCCTGGCGCCGGAGCAGCACTGGCAGGCCTCGCTGTGGCGCGCCCTGCTGGACGATGTCGAGAGCGGCCATGGCCACCTGGGGCGCGGCTCCCATGCCGGGCGGGCGGCCGTGCATGCCGCCTTCCTGCGCCGCGCGGCCGACTGGCCGCCGGGCCAGCGCCCGGCCGGCCTGCCGCGCCGACTGCTGGTGTTCGGCATCTCCAGCATGCCGCGCCAGTCCTTGGAGGTCCTGGCCGTCATGGCGCGCTGGACCCAGATCCTCATGTGTGTCCACAACCCCTGCGAGCACTACTGGGCCGACATCGTCGCCGACCAGGACCTGCTGCGGGCGCAACACCGCCGCCAGCAGCGGCGCGACGGCATGCCTGAGGATCTGGCCCCGGAGCGGATGCACCTGCACGCCCACCCCCTGTTGGCGGCCTGGGGCAAACAGGGGCGCGACTTCATCGGCCTGCTCGACGAGCACGACGACGCCCAGGCGCGGGCGCAGTACGCCGGGCATTTCCATGCCATCGAGCAGCGCATCGACCTCTTCGCGCACCGCGAGCCGGACGCCGTCAACACCCTGCTGGGACAGTTGCAAGACGACATCCGCGACCTGCGCCCACTCACCGAGACCCGCACCCACTGGCCGGCGCTCGACCCGCGGCATGATCGGTCCATCCGCTTCCATACCGCCCACGGTCCCCAGCGCGAGGTGGAGGTCCTGCACGACCAGTTGCTGGCCGCCTTCAATGCCGACCCCAGCCTGACCCCGCGCGACTGCATCGTCATGGTCCCGGACATCGACGCCTATGCACCCTACATCCAGGCGGTGTTCGGGCTGCTCGATCGCAGCGATCCGCGCTTCATCCCCTACAGCGTCGCCGACCAGGGCCAGCGCGCCACCGATCCGCTGGTCCAGGCCCTGGCGACCCTGCTGGCCCTGCCCCAGTCGCGGCTCGCGGTGAGCGACCTGCTCGACCTGCTCGAGGTCCCGGCCCTGCGGCGGCGCTTCGGCATCGACGCCGACGACCTGCCGCGGCTGCATCGCTGGGTGCGGGGCGCCAACATCCGCTGGGGCCTGCACGCCGAGCAGCGCGCCAGCCTCGACCTGCCGCCCCAACCCGAGGCGCAGACCCAACACACCTGGCGCTTCGGTCTGCGCCGCATGCTGCTCGGCTATGCCGTCGGCGCGGGCACCGGCGAGTGGCAGGGGATCGAGCCGTTCGATGAGATCGGCGGGCTCGATGCCGCACTGCTCGGCCCCCTGGTGCGACTGATCGAGCGGCTGGACGCGACCTGGCACCGGCTGCGCGAGCCCGCCACCGTCGCCGACTGGTGCGTACGCCTGCGCACCCTGATGGCCGACTTCCTGCTGCCCGAGGACAGCGACGGGGACGCCTATACCCTGCTGCGGCTGGAAAGCGCCCTACAGGAATGGCAGGAGGTCTGCGACGAGGCCGCGCTCACCCAACGGCTGCCGCTGTCGATCGTCGGCGAGTATTGGCTGTCGCGGCTCGACGCGGGCGGCCTCTCGCAGCGCTTCTTTGCCGGCGCCGTCACCTTCGCCACCCTCATGCCCATGCGCGCCATCCCCTTCCGTCAGGTCTGCCTGCTCGGCATGAACGACAGCGACTACCCGCGCCAACGCAAGCCCATGGACTTCGACCTCATGGGCCGGGACTATCGGCCGGGCGATCGCTCGCGGCGCGAGGACGACCGCTATCTCTTTCTGGAGGCCCTGTTGTCAGCGCGCGACCGGCTGCACTGCTCCTGGGTGGGGCGCAGCATCACCGACAACAGCCCGCGCCCGCCCTCCGTGCTGGTCGGCCAGTTGCGCGATCACCTGGCCGCCGGCTGGCGGCTGGCCGGCTACACCGGGCCGGCGGACAAGGCGTCGGAGGCCTTCCTGGACGCGCTCACCCAAGAGCACCGGCTCCAGCCCTTCAGCCCGGACTATTTCCCGCCCCACCCCGCCCAGTCCGCCTGGTTCACCTATGCCCGGGAGTGGCGACCTGGCGGTGGACCGACGCCAGCGGGGGGCGGCGACGCACCCCTCGCCCCGCTGGTGCGCGATGAGCCACTCACCATCCGCGAACTGGCGGACTTCCTCAAGACCCCGGTCAAGACCTTTTTCCGGCAACGTCTCGGCGTCTATTTCGAGGACGATGAAGGACCCGGAGAGGACCAGGAACCCTTTGCACTGGATGGGCTGGAGCGTTGGCAACTCCAGAACGAATTGATCCAGGTCCAGGCCGCGGCGCTGGCGCGGGATGAGACGATCGAGCCCGCCCGTGCCGAGCGGATGGATCGCATCCGCCGCCGCGGCGACCTGGCCGCCGGGGCCTTTGGCGAGGCCCTCGCCGCGGAATTGGTCGCCCCCATGGACGACCTGTTCGAGCGCTATCAGAAGGCGCTCGCCCGCTGGCCGCAGGCCATCGAGGACGAGGCGCCAATCCGCTTTCAGGCCGCGGACCCGCAATTGCCGCCGCTGGCGGACTGGCTCGGCGGGCTACGCGTCAATGCGGCCGGCGAGCGGGGCCGGGTCGTGCTGGAGTCCAGTGACCTGGTCAAGGACAAGCAATACCGCGGAGAGGTCATCATCCGCCATTGGGTCATGCACCTCGCCGGGCACCTGACCGGTGCGCCACTCACCACCCAGGTCATCAGCAAAGTGGGCGATGTCGAGCTGAAACCGCTCACCATCGAGCAGGCGCAGGCGCTCCTGACCGACCTATTGGCAGCCTGGCACGCGGGCATGCGCCAACCGCTACCGCTCGCCGCCAAGACCGCCTTTGCCTGGCTCAAGGCCGGCAATGAATCCGCCGCCCGCAAGGTCTACGAAGGTGCCGACCAACAACGCGGCGAGGTAGAGACCGATGCCTACCTGGCGCGTGCCTATCCGGGGTTTGACGCACTCTGCGCCGACGGCGCATTCACCCATTGGGCCGAGACCCTGCTGCGACCGCTCTTTGAGGCACTACACGCCAAGCCATAGACGCCGACGCTCCCGGCGCGCAGCGCCTGGGAGCGCCTGGGAGCGCCGACATTCTGTCGGCCAGCCGCCGCAGGCGGTTCGCGGTTTCGCGGTGAATCGCAAAGGGCCTTGTTTTCGCGAGAACCCAACGGCGCTTCGCGCCGTCGCCGACAGACTGTCGGCGCTCCCAGGCGCCGACCCCCCATTCTCGTGACACCGCTCCAGCGGTGTCGCGCCTGTGTCAGGCGCTCTGCGCCGGGAGTGTCGATGGGCGGACCGATGATCATGGTCCGCGGCGGGGTTTGGTGTCTGCGAATACCTGCCCAGTCGCTGGCTCCGTGTCACGAGCGGCCAGAGTTATGATCAACGCCAAGCCGTGATCGTCATTCCGGCAGGGACGCCGGAATCCAGCCCGTAGGGTCCGCTGCGCGGACCAACGACCTCGCGGCTAGCCCGGTGGCCGGGATGATGATCAAGGCCGCCATCAAGTTAAGGATTTTCCGTTCGCCCTGAGCCTGTCGAAGGGTGAACGGGAAATCCTTAAATGAAGAACCGGGCCAAGACGTTGGTATCGAGCGACTTCACGCCCGCTTGCGCGCCGTCAATGTCGCCGGGTCGAAGTCCTCCAGACGGCGCGGAACGCCCCGTGACGGTGCCGTCACCAGACCGGCAAGCCCGGTGAGATCGACACTGGGCTCGGCACGGACCACGCGCAGTCGCAGTCCGTCGCCCTCCTCCAGCAATTCGAGTTGCGTGCCGCTACCCAGACCCAAACGCCGCCGTAGCGCGGCTGGCAGTTGGATCTGACCTTTGCAGGAAACGACGACGGTGGTCATGGGCGGTTCTCGCGGGATATATCGATCAGAGCAAGGGCGACCGTTAAACATATCGGGATCGGTGTGACAGATCAAGGGCCGGAGGATGCGGTGAGGCACGTGCCGCACCTTCGGGGGGCAACCTGCTGCTCGACGCCCAGCTTACACCGGCGCCGTCGCCTTGATCTGCGTCCGGCCAGCGGCCGTTGGGGAGTCCAAGTCTTCAGCCTTAGTCCTGTCCATCCAAGGCTGAAGCCTTGGACTCCGGCCCCGAGCTGGCCGAAACGACGACCAAGACCCATTCCGCCCTTGATTGTCATTCCGGCCGGGACGCTGCAATCCTGCGCCACGGACGGCAACCTCTCGCCGCCGCGGGCTCGCAGAATATCGCGGACTGGCCGAAACGACGATCAAAGCCAACCTTAAGATCCACCGTGTCGCCCCGCCCGATGTCCACCCGCTCCCGTCAAGTATCCACAAAAAACCATTTGCATCCGTCAAAGCCCCGGCGATACACTAAGCTCTGCATGCTGCCTGTGTTAAATTTCTGTTAATGCAATAGGAGGGCACCTTATTCATCTGGCTTCGGGGAAAAGGAGATTTTGAGCCTGATCGCTTCCCCCTACTTTCACTCAGTTCCATGGAGTGCTTTATTGGCGGCGAGGTGCGGAAGCCATGGGCGGAGAGGGTTGTTTGGTGAAAACCGTGGTCTGTCCCTAATTATTCCTTGAGGGTTAGAAAATTAATGAAAAACATGCGAGATATCTACCTTGTGGGTATCGCGTTATTTATTTTTTTTGCTGTCTTCTCTTGCAAGAGCAAGAGCAAGATCGAACTTTTGGCAGAAAAATATCACGTATCCGAGGAAACCGTTAGCGAGTGCTTGGCGGATTTCTCTGACACAACTGAAGAAAAAGTTCTTAGTATTGTTTCCAAAGAGCAATGGTTTTTTGGCTTTTTCGGCCCAACTTGCAAGGAATTGGCCGATCAATCACGCCTGTACAACAGCCCGGCCGTTTTCTTCGACGCACGAATGCTCAAAATGACGAAAGATCGTTATATTGACTATAAAGCTAAAGAAATAGCGGAAAAAGCTGGTGTTAGCAATAGCCAGGCAAGAGAGTGGCTCCAACATTCCCAAATACCCTTCGATGCATCGTTAAGCGATGACGTGATATGGTATTTTTGCAAGTCTGATTGGACCTCTTGTCAAAATACAAACAGCATTTCAAAACAACTGACATTTATATATTTGCGCGACAGTGACGCGATTACTTCAGACGCGGCCGCTGAGTGGATATATTCATCATACCCCACTAAGATGACCACTGCTTATCACTTTCTTATTGCTAAAGCGCAAAATATCGTATTTTTTGATGGAGTAATTGGCACGGGACTTTTTTTAACCGATGCTTTAAAGCCGTTCGCGATCGACATGGTTATCTGCGCTGACAAAAAATACTCTCTGCTGGCAGAGTCCCCAATCTCTTCTGTTCTTGAAGACTGTTTTAAGAATGCATTTTCATCTCTTAGGGATTCTCTAGTATCTGCTAAGAGGATCTATGAACAGGAGCGTCAAGAAAAACCGATGACGCAGTACTGCGATTACAAGAAAGTAAGTGCCACAGCCCCGGCTAGTCGTTTCATCGACAATGGGGATGGAACGGTAACTGATAAAGAGACTAAGCTGCAATGGAAGCGATGTTCCCAGGGACAGTATTGGTCCGGCGACACCTGCATTGGAACTGGATACGGTACTAGTTACCAAGACGCGGTGAGCATAGCTTATCAGGCAAGATATGCAGGTAAAGACGACTGGAGAACCCCAGAGATCTGGGAGTTGGGTTCTATTGTTGAGCTGGCTTGCGCAATGCCATCAATAGACGCAGCAATCTTTCCCGGGACATCTGCTGGTGAGTACCAGACAACAGGTAGCGATAGCATTGATTTCCGTGAAGGAATACTCACAAATAGGAGAATAGGCCTTAAAGAACGCCAGATAAAACTTAGGTTGGTGCGTGGACGTGAAGTGACACCTGTTTGTGTAATGAGCAAACTAATGGCTATCTGGGATCAATTAGGTTACGATATACATCATTTTCGCTCGAAGAGCCGTGCGCCATTGAGTCGCTGGCCTGATCAGGATGCGTGTAATAAATTATTAATTTTACCTTAAGCCTTCCAAGAATAGGGAGAATGATCGGGAGGGAATATCGGTGACAGACCACGCTTCATGGTCAAGGACATGTTGGAGATGAGTCGATGAATTAAACTTAGTCTGTCCCCTATTTTCGGCCCCCTATTTCCGCTATTTCTCCTGCCGGGTAACCGGCGTCCCTACGGCTGAGGCCGAGATCTTGGGCATCTTCTTGGGCATCTGGATTATGAGCGACGACCCAGCCATCAGTTATTCTCCTCACTACGTAGCGTTTCTCGACGTCTTAGGCTTCAAGAAACTCGTGATGAGCGAAAAACCGGCAGACCTCAAAAAGATATCGGAGTACTTCGACTTGGTGCAGAAAAGCACCGAGACGCTCAAGGCATCGAATGATGGTGTTCCTATCGGCTCCATTGTAATCAGCGATTCAGTAATCCTTTCGATTAGCTCCGGGAGTGATCCCAATGAGAATTTGCAGAGGCTGCGAGATCTTTGTATCGCCGTCCGTGATATTCAATTCGGCCTCGCGAAAGACAACATTTGGATGAGAGGCGGAATTTCGCATGGTAATGCATTTTGCCCTATCAACGAGCAACAAGTTGTAGGCCCCGCCTATGCTCAGGCTTATCGACTAGAGCAAGAGCATGCAAAGCACCCCCGTGTTGTCCTAGACAACCGAATCATTAAGGACGTAAAACTCAGGTCGGCGGGAGCACTAATAAAGCGCCTAAACGAATCGCTGGCAAAGATGCCTAATTACGATATCTCGGATCGGAATATCGTATTTCAGTGGTCCCACGCCGGATACCAAAAATGGGGAATAACGCAGGACGTTGCGATGTTCGTTGACTATTTGGCTCCGGCTTTTCAGGATTGCTCAACGCTGGCCATGATTATAGAGAACATTGAGGAGTGCATTTACTCCGATAATGGCATCTATCCGAAGTATCGCTGGGTTGTTGATTACCTCCGCGCGAGTTGCAAACATTATATTAACGATGTACCGAGCTGTCCCGATAAGAGCGAATTAAGAAAACTATTCAGCCTCCTTGAAGACCTGTGAGGGAGATAAGCACGGCAATAGGGGACATACCACGTTTAATTCCCTCGCCACGCTTGGCGACTTGCTTTCGGTGGCCGGGGTGGTCCGATTTAACGCATTACGGATGGGGTCAGGTCTTGGTTTCGGTGACAGTTTACTTAATTCAGCCTCGCGCAAACCTGAGTTAGATATACTATCCCCGGAAATCGCTTGCTGTCCCCGGAAATCCCTGGCCTGACCGACCCGAGCATGCGCCTACCCAACGCCGACCGAGCCTTTGTCGACCTTCAGAAGCGGGTTACGGTGACAGTTTACCAAATGGCATTATTTCTCGTTGCGATCCCTTTTCTTGGGTCCACGCTTCTGAATTACGGTGACAGTTTACTAAATACACTGAATGCGGATGGGCGTTGAACGCAACCCGTAATTACTGTATTTGGTAAACTGTCACCGTAATTAAGGGCGTGATGCCGGTAGCTCGACCAGCGATACTCCGCCGGGTCGGCGACCATGCCCGCCCGGACCGGGTTCAGCTCGATGTAGCGCTGGCAAAACAAGAGATACGTCTCGGCCTGCACCAGGGAGGATTTGTACCTGCTGTCCCAGAGGGTTCCCGTGCGCCGGTAGCTGTGGTTGATATATTGCACGTACTGACGCCCCACGGCGATAATGACCTGCGGAATCGATACGGCGCTTGCGGGCGTGACCAGCAAATGGACGTGGTTGGTCATCAGAACGTAGAAATTACGGTGACAGAAATTACGGTGACAGTTTACTAAATGCGGGAAAACGGGGACGGACAACGATTTCAGTTCAGAGCAATACAAGAGTTTCGGTGACAGTTTACTTCATTCAGCCTCGCGCCAAACCTGAGTTAGATATACTGTCCCCGGAAATCCCTGACCTGACCGACCCGAGCATGCGCCTACCCAACGCCGACCGAGCCTTTGTCGACCTTCAGAAGCGACGGGGGTACTGTCTGAATCCGGCGCATCCCCGCGGCCAGCACAAGGCCCGGGTCTTCGCCGCCGCACTGGGCATCACTGCCCGCGAAGCAGCCTGGCTGCGCACCGCCTTTATGCGCGCCGCATGCACGCATGACGCGACGGCCGGCGAGGCGGATGCCTATGGTCGGCGCTATGATTTGGATATCTCAATTGACGGCCCAAAGGGAGCCGCGGCAGTCCGAATCACCTGGATCGTCAGAACCGGAGAGGACTTCCCCCGGCTCACCAGCTGCTATGTCCTGTGATCGATCGGGAGCCCCCCATGACCCAACACATTAAACCTTTCGATGTCGTTGCCCTCACCGGCGATCTGCCCGACCGCGGTCTGCTCACGGGGCAGGTCGGTACCCTAGTGGAGTCCCTCGGCCAGGACGTATTCGAGGTCGAATTCATCGACGACGAGGGTCGGACCTATGCCCTGACGGCTATCGGCGCCGATCGACTCCTGGTGCTGCGCTACGACTTAGCGCAGGCAGCCTCGGGGTAATCGGCCGGTAAGCCGGGATAGAGTATTATTGCGAAAAAGGGGCCAGTGCGGCTTGGCAATGTCGCGTAATCTAGTGGGTGGAACTCCCACCTGGGTAGTCGCTAGCCACGAGCCCAGTATCGAGCCTTGCGGCGCGAACGGTAACGGGCGTGTCGATGCGTAGGCGCGAAAGCAGGCGAGGTGTAAAGGTAACGGGTGGAGCCGGCCTTGAAGGTTTTGAGCCCCGAAAATTTTAGTCGGAGAGTGCCGACGGCTTTGGCCCGCTGGCAGGCAACAACCAGTATCGCGCCACAGCGAGCGATGCGGGTACTCCTCGGGGTCCCAGGCCATGTCGAGCCTGACATTGAGAATGCGCGGTAACCGAGGAGGTCCGCATCTTGGTCTGCTGGAGGCGGGCACCCGTGAACAAGCGAAAAAGGCAAGGACACGGGCGGCGGGGTG
>NZ_CAJAXH010000266.1 GCF_903946935.1 uncultured Thiodictyon sp. | reverse complement strand
GGTCTATGCGAAGGGCATCAGGCTCTCAAACAGGTTGATGAAAGATGTCGAAGCGAGATTGAAGCGTAGCCCGACTTTGCCAAAATGGGACATCTTTATCCAGCCGGTTTGCGGGTAACTTCTATAACGGAAATCACCTTAGTCTTGAGGGTGTTGTTGTTTTCGTTCTCGATTTTCCAACGACTGCGACCCGCGGCGACGACCGCGACCACGGTGTCGGCAGTGACCGTATGCGAGGTCGCCCAACTGTTGCGGTAGAGCACCCGGCCCGCGGCGTCGGTGGTCGTCAGCTCGCACCAGTCGACATAGAGGGCGTCGTCGCTGTCGCGTAGCGGCAGGTGCTGGAAGTAACGATAGGTATCGGTGGGGCGTTGGGTGCCGGTCCAGCGGGTGGTGACCAGGGTTGGCAGCGGGCCTTGGCGTTCAAAGTCCGCCAGCCACTCATAGAGGGTGGTGTGGGACTGGGGCAGGCACACGAACAGAAAGTGCTGATGCTGCGCCAACACTTGTTCGCAGAAGGGCTGGTGGCAGTAGAGGTCATCGCCCAGGAAGGTGATCGGGCCCCACGCCGCGAGCCGCGGCGCCCACTGCGGCAACCAGCGCGCGCTGGCGGCCAGTTCGCAGTCCTGTTTGGTGTGACCATCCTGCGGACCAACGAACGCGGGGGGTAGGGGGAACACCGCCGCCTGGCCCGGCGCGACCAGCACCGGGGTGACGGCGACATGAAAATGCCGTGTCTGGCCGTTGGCGAGGGTGCGCGTGGAACAGTTGGGACAGGAAATCGCGTTCGAGGCGAAGTACTCCGTCCCATCCAACGCGACCGTGAAACCGCCGGCGAGTGTGCGGTGGGTCTCCAGAACGCCCAGTCGGTAGAGGCCGTCCACGATGTTCATCAACAGCGGCGCCAGTTCCTCCGGGGGGACCGGGTCGAGCAGGTTGCGGCTCTGCTGGTCACAGGGAATCTTATGCACCCCGAACAACGACGTGGCATTGTTACGCCCGCGCTCCTTCTGCATCCGCACCTGGTAATCGAGGAACGACGGACTCTGGGTGAAAAACACGGCAAAGGCACTGAGCGCCGCGTCCGCCACTGCGTAGCGCTGGTTGTTGCCGCCCTTGCGCACGTCAGGCAGGCGCTCGAAGGTGTCGCGGATCTGCTTGATCAGGACAGCCGCCGTCAACAACGGCAACTCGGCCGCAGTGGAAGTTACCATGGGATTCTCCAGTCAGCTCTGAAGAGCCCTTTATAACATCATGGTCTTAAATTTGGAACTGCTGGGATATCAGGGGCAGACCACGGATATCTAAGGCGCATGAGAAACGGACCGGTTGTCGGCGGAAAGCATCCCAGCAGCGAAGGTGACTGGTCTCCATAGCCCCTGGGGTTAGGGTGGGCGGCAGTACCTCCGCTTCCCGCATTCCCCCCAGAAAACCGAACTTTGGGCTCTCACACCCACCCCCCCTGATCGGGCACCCTGACGGCACCTTCACAGCCGGTCCGGGTCTCCGTCAATGCGCTTCTCCAGGTTTTCAGGGCTTCTCGCCGCGGCACTGGCTGCCCAGCCCCACCTCCTCTGGGCCGAGCCCGCCGCCACCTTGGGCACGATCCTGGGCAGCAGCGACATCGCGATCCGTCGCATGGCCCGGCTGCCCGTCGGTGGCCTCCAGGCCGTCGAGACCAACGACGGGCAACTCATCTTCATCTCCGATACCGGCCGCTATGTGGTCCGGGGCAAGGCCTACGACCTGTGGCATGGCGTGGCCTTGACCTCGCTCGCCCAGGCCGAGGATCTGGCCGGGCGCATCGACCTCAGACACCTGAAACTCGACGTCGCCGACCTGGGTGCGCTGGATCTCGGCACCGGTCCTGATGTCGTGGCCTTCGTCGACCCGCAATGCCCCCACTGCGCCGCCTTCTTCAAGGACCTGGCGTCCCTGGCCGACCGCTATCGGTTCCGCTTGATCCCCTTGCCCATCGCCGAGGACTCCCAGTCCGAGGTGTTGGCCTTGCACTGCCTGGCCAACACCGACCGCGCCGCCGCGCTCGCGGCGCTGCTGGAGCACCGCGCCGACGTGCCGGTGGCGACCGGTACCTGCGGACAGCAGACGGCCCAGCGCACCCTGATCACGGCGCAGATGTTCGGGGTGAGGGGGACCCCCTTCGTGATCGCGCCTGACGGTCGCATCCACCAGGGCCGCCCGGACGACCTCATCGGTTGGCTCGCCGGTACCCCGACTGGCGCGCCCAAAACAGGGGAGGGCGGGCAGTGAGACGCGCCGGATGGTTCTGGCTGCTGGTCGCCGTGTCCCCGCTGGCGGTACTGCCAGGCTGCGCCAGCGACCACGCGCAATTCGCCTGTCCTGGTTTCCCCAGCCGGCCGCTGTGCCTGCCCACCTCGGAAATCTACCGCCTGACGGACGGCGCCGGCCCACCGCCCGCGTCGGAACGCCGCCCGAGCGCCATCAGTACCACCAACAACGGGAGTTTCCTATGAAACGAACCGGCATCTGCGTTGCGCTCACCCTGCTCGGCACCCTGGCCGGCTGCGCCACGCCCCAACACCCAGGTCCGATGGTTGCCGGCCCTGATCAACGTCCGGCGCAATTCGCGCCGAAGCGGGTGTCGTCCACCACGATGGCCGTCTGGCTCGCGGCCTGGGAGGACGACAAGGGCGATCTCCATGCGCCGACGACCGTCTATGTCGAGGTGGACCCAACCCGCTGGAGC
>NZ_CAJAXH010000265.1 GCF_903946935.1 uncultured Thiodictyon sp. | reverse complement strand
TATAACATCCTGCGTTGGATCGGGCAGACCGGACTGCTCGGCCCCGATGCCCCACCGCGGGCTCCGGCCAAACGCCGGCGCCTGCGCACCGTGATGCAGGAACTGATGTACGTCGCCGCCCGCCTGATTGCCACCGGCCGGCGCCTGAAGCTCGCCTTCGGCTACGGCTGCCCGATTGTCCCGGTCTTCCGCCGCCTCTACGGCCAATTGCCCGCCCCGTAGGTTCTCCCCGGGCGACCCACGGCCCGGCGTCATCGCTGCGCTTCGCCCGCAGCGCTCCCCCCTATGCTCCGGTCCGTCCCCAAGCGCATTCGCAGCGTATTCCCAACCCCGCAACAGACGCCCCGCGGGCCTTTCCGTCATGCTTTACCCTCCAATGCCGGTGAGAAACCGACACCGGCCCTTTCGATGGCCTGAATCTGGTATGCACACAACCATTAGTTCACGGATTCAGGTGGACTTATAGACAAACGTATTAATCACTGAATCCGGCACATCGATCTGTTCACGCGTTCGACGAGATCGATCAAGCAGCTCCAGTGCCTTGGCGAACAACGAGGGATCCGGCGGGGCCTTCGTTGAGGGCAGGACGTCTGTGGCTAGATCTGCAAAAATATTCGAGCCTCCGAGGTTAGCACCATAAATGGTTCCGAGTCGCTCCGCTCGCAACGTCCGCTCACCATCGAAATCACACTTTCCAGCCGCAACCTCCAGTGCCTGAAAACATAAAAGCGTTTCAACCCAAGTAGCACCGTTCGACCGAGCGATGTCGGCGGACTCGTTGAGCACTCGAACCTCGGCTTGATTCTGTTCATCCATCTCAGTGCGGACAGGCTTTCCGTAATCGCCTTTTAACAGCAGGCAACAATGGTTCTCCTCCTTGGGCAACAGCGACTCTATCTCGAGGTACAAGGCCCCAAAATCGTATTGTCCTCTTAACTGGTTCTGATAGTTCAACTCGCGTAATTGTTGACACCGTCGATAATGGCTACGCCGGTGCTGCGCTTCTTAAATCAGCTCGAGCGCTAGCAGCCGGGCGAGGTCCTGCCGACCGGTATTGAATTGCAACCGCAAATAAAGCGGAGCAATATCCAACACACGATCGGTTCGACCACTTTCGCTGTCGTGGCGAAACACGCGTTCAAAAATCGCTGCCGCTTCGTCCGCGGGCTGCTCGTAATCGGCATGTTGGGCCAAGATGCTAAGAAACCAATAGCGCGCCTCATCGTCGTCGGTCTCCGAGATCATTGCCTTGGCTCGTTGCGCAGCAGCACCCCAAAGGGCCGTTTCTCCCGCCTCAAAATAGAAGCGCCACAACATTTCCAGCCCGCGGGCCACGGCACGCCCTGCCATCCGGCTTGTCGCCTGCCGTGACGCGAGCGCGGCAAGGTCGCGCTCCAGATCGATGGCAACCGTCCGGCCCCTCTCCATTTCGATTGATCGGACCATCAAGCCCAATAAATCGGCTCGCACCAGCGCACGGCTGGCTGTCAGCGCCATGCCCTCTTGCGCCTCGGATGGGTCGGCACGTTGAAGCGCAGTTAAACCAATGGCTATCGCGGCGGCAAGCTTGCTGTCGATCGCTAGCAGTCCCATAAGCGCCCTCTGAGCGCGCAGCCGCCGCAGCCGTCCCCGCAACCCAAGGCGGCGCGGACGATCGTCCTCCTCAAGTAACCGCTGCAAACGGATCACGCCAAGATCAACATGAACGCCGTCCTCGGTGATAGCAGCAGCCCCCGCCTGGCGCGTGGCGGCGGCAAACAGTTGTGTCTGCGTCTGCGCTGTTCGAAAGGCCTGATCCGCCCAACGGGCGACGGCTGTCCAGTCGGCGCAGGTCCGGTCTTCCCGTGCGTGGCTCATCCAATGACCACTGGTCCAGGTGCCGCTCCCCACGGTTGCCGTCAACCGATATCGATCGCCGGCGAGCGTCACGATTTCGACCTCATCGTGGTCGCCCACGGCCACCGGTGACTCGCACAGGTTCAGTGATAGTCTGGGTCCAACGTTCTCGGATAGAACATAGACCAAGACCTGTTCGTTACCCGGTGCCCGGAACCTGATCGGCAGTGACGCCACCGCTGCCGGCGGCACCAGGCCGAGCCGCCATTCGCCGGCGCCGGCCCGCCAGGCATAACAGTCGCGCCGGCGTGCGCGTTGATAATGCGCAAAGCCCCGTCCTTCGAGGATGGGACTCCAGACTTCCGCCGCATCAAACGCTTCCAATCCGATCGCGTTGGCCTCACCAACGATCATGGCTGCCGCCTTCCAGTCGTCATGGCTGCGGATCGCGACCGGCAACTGGTGCAATCTCGCCGTCGCCCAGGTCAACGCCGCCTCCCGTTCGTCCAATCGGCTGCTGCTGGTCATTGCATCGATGAGCTGTCCCAACAGGTCGCGAACACGCCCGGCATCGGCTGCGGCCAGTGCGTCCTCGTAAGCCGCCCACAGCAGACTCTCCTCGAAACGGGAGCGGATGGTTGGTTGATTCGGCCTGGGTGATCTCCCACGCCTGCTCGAGAAACACACCGCCTTGACCGTCACGCAGCGCCGTCAATTCCTCCGCCCAAGGCCACAGATCGCCAGTCGTGAGCACCCGCAACAGGTTCGGGTCGCGGCCGAGTTCCTGGGCGAGACAGGCGCGCGCACGGCCCCATTCACAGGCCCCCAGTGTGAGCGATAAGGAATCATCGCGATGGCCTAGCGGGCGTTCTCCACCCATTTGTTCGATAAGCCCGCCCCTCCCATGCGCACGCAAGGCGTGAGATAAACGCGTCCAACTCACACTGCGATGCGCTTCGTCCGCGAGCAGCGAGTGATCGACCGATGCAAATCCACCGTGTGTTGGATACAGATACGGACTACACCACGCCTGCGCCTCGGCCTCCGGCCCGACCAGCGGCAGCATCGCCAAACGCAACGCCCGCAGGAGTCGCGGTGTCACGCGGCCAGCGAAAACACAGGCCCGAACGAGCCGCGACCCGCCCAACGCCGGCCCGTCATCTGTGGGATGGGCAAGAACGCGGGTACGGTGTTCGGCCGCGGCCGTGGCCCGGCGCGCGGCGGAGGGTGTCGAGCGCCGGTCCCAATACAGTGTCCTCAGGCCACGCGGCAGCCTTCGCCAGCCCGCTGGTCTTACGGGCACGAGGGCGGCCAACCGGGCGCCATTCCGACCGACCCGACTCACCAATCGCTCAATACCGGAAGCGGTCGGAAGCCGCCAGGATTCGCTGTTCCCCCAATCGCCGAAACCCAGATCCGAGGCAAGCAGCAGAAGGGCCGTCTCATCCAACTGACCCGGGAGTGAAACCGGCGTGCGCCCCTCAACACACTCTCGCCGAGGTGCAATGCGAGCGACTTCATCGACGAACAACCATCCCTGTCTCTTGACTTCGGAATTCGTGGCATGGCCAAGAATGTCTGCAATGTGATCCACGTCGCTCGCGAACACCGCCATGCGCGGATTCACATCCGCGGCGATCAGAATCCGGCGGGCCGGCTTCTTGACCCAACGCCGAGGTATCCCACCAAGAACCGGCTCGCCCTGTGTGACCTGCCGATACAGCGCCATCACATCGATTTCTCTGCTCGGCTGTGGGATCGCGCACAGCTCTCGTAACGTGTTGCGCTCCTGGTGGGGTTCCAATAACGGGGCCGAGTGCTGTCGCTCGTCGTCCGCGAAGACGAAGCGTAAACCGCCCCCCATGCCGGCATCCTTAGCGAAAACGCGGGCGGGAAGGCGACTCGTCGGCGGTAGGTCTGTGGCTGGTTGGGGAACCCGGGGAATGGAAGGGACGCTGACCACGGGGTCCAGAGGGAATTCCAACCGCGCTGAGGGCATTTCAGGTTGGCTTGACCAGTCCGGTGCGTCCGCGTGTTCCCGTTGGTGCCGCAGTGATCGGCGGACCACCTTGGCTTTCGCCGGCGTCGCCACGACAGTGACACCGATCATTTCCAGACCGCAATCAAGCGCGATCTGATCGCCGCCCCCGAGCAGATCGAGTATCCGCACGACATCGGCAATCGATATCTCGCGGTGCTCTAGGGGGCCTAATCGATTCATCGGCTACTGCTTCCGCCACACCAGTTGCTCAAGTGTGTTCCAGATCGCGGAGCCCGGGGCGACCGACAGTTCCCGGCACGCGGTCAAGGCGTCGAGGAATTCCGCCAAACCAGGTGGTCGCAAACCTTTCGCCTGGTGTTCACGCCGTTGCCCCCATATCAGGTCAATAACCTTCTTGACCAGTTCCACCGCCCCAGTCGAGTTCCCTCTGTGCCAATGTAGGTGAGACAGCACCCCCCGGTTAAATTACTGTAGGGCGGTCTGAAGGAGATCACCGATGGCAACGCATGTGAAACACGTTCTGGTCGACGCGCTGGGGGAGGAAACGCAGGGAGCCCGTAGGG
>NZ_CAJAXH010000264.1 GCF_903946935.1 uncultured Thiodictyon sp. | reverse complement strand
GAGGGTCCAACGGCGCTTCGCGCCGTCGCCGACAGAATGTCGGCGCTCCCAGGCGCGGCGAGGTTTGGTGTCTGCGAATACTTGCCCAGCCTCTGGAGCTGGGTCACGAGAGGTCGGGTGGCCGGAGTTATGATCAACGCCCTCACGCGAAGGCGCGAACAACGGCCGTAGCCGGTCGTTGCGTGGTCGCTTGCCTGCCGGATGCCTCTGTCGTACCCTCTGCCCAAGCGATGGCGGCTCAGAGAATGCTCACGCCTTGATGCGGGGACGGTTGCGGCATTGGTCTCTATCAAGGGGGTAGCGTGCATCGCCGCCAAGGGTAGCCCTGATAGTCCGGATACAAAATCGACGAGAGCCATGGCATCAACTCACGGTAGATTCCTATTTGTCGACGGGCTGAGGGGGTGCGCCGCCCTCTCGGTCGCCATGTTTCACATTGGTAATAGGTTCTCGGGTTTGGAGTTTCTCAATTATGCGGAACTTGGCGTTGCGGTTTTTTTTGTAATTAGCGGATTCGTAATTAGTCATTCTCTGATAAATCAGGCGGTCACCGGCGCTTTTTTTGCGTCGTTTGCATTGAAGAGGTCGCTAAGGCTCGATCCCGCTTATTGGGTTGCTATAGCGATGGCAATTGTTGTGGTCTGGGTTCCTGGCGTTTTATTAAACTATGACGTAAGGCTGCCTAGTTTGAGCGATGTCGTGCTGCATTTATTTTATCTTCAGGGGATTTTTGGGGTCGGGCAAATTAACATTGTGTTTTGGACTTTGTGCTATGAGGTTCAGTTTTACCTAGTGTTTTGTTTAGTGCTTTACCTGATGAGGAAAGCTATTGGATATCGTTTGACTTTCAATATAACAGCTTCAATTTTCTCACTATTGCTTCTGATATCTCTGTTGTGGCCGCTCGGCGTTTTCACGAGTGCTTTCCGCGGGTCGTTTTTTGTGAATCTGTGGTATTTGTTCTTGCTGGGTGCGTTCGCGAGATGGGCTTATGAAAGTCGCTTCGCAGCCATTGTTCTTTTCTTTACTATTTTTGTTTTGTTATCAAGGTTATTTGCCGGTGGCGACGCGGATCTACACCTCTTGGCTGGGTCGGTTACTGCGGTGCTACTGTTTATTGCGATATCAAAAAATAAGATGCAGCAATGGCTGAATTGGGTGTGGGTTCAGTACCTGGGTCGGATTTCTTATAGCCTGTATCTGGTTCACGATATCATTGGTCTTTATGTCCGCGATACCGGGATACATATTTCGCATAAGTATTTTGGTTTGTCGTCGTTGGCTATTAGCTACTGTTGGTGTGTTGCTGCGCTGGCTGCCAGTATTTTCGCTGCTAACATCTTGTATAAGTACGTAGAACGTCCGAGTCATTCTTTATCTCGCAAGCTCGATATCCGCAGCGTAAAGGTGGGTATAGCTAGTATGCTGAACTATGCGAGAGGCCGATAGTGGGTCCGGCCCGTTCGTGCCGATGCGGCAAGCACCATTTTGATCGTTTAATCCTCGGCTGATTGAGAGATGCTATGACGCACACCCCCATCGATCTCATACCAGAGCGTTTTCGACGCGTCGCCGCCGCGCGGGGCGACGCCCTCTGTGTCTTCGCCGATACCGGTAACCGCAGCTTCGCCGACTTGGACCGTGCCTCCGATGGGCTTGCGGCCGCACTCGCGGCACGGGGTCTGCAAATGGCTGATCGCGTGGGGCTCCTGTGTATCAACGGTGCCGATTTCGTCATCGCCTATCTCGGCATCCTCAAGGCCGGTGCGACCGTGGTACCGCTGAATCTCATGCTCAGTCCACGCGAGATGGGCTACATCCTGGCCGACAGCGGTGCCCGCGGTCTCATCCACCACCACACCTATCACGCCGCGGCGGTTGAAGCCTGCGCCGGGCTCGATTTGGCGCTGCGCGTGCGCATCGGTGAGGGCGATGGTGCGGCCGCCCTGTCCTGCGACGCGCTGATCGGCGAGGGCAACCAAAACCCGGGCGGGCCGCCGTCCCTGACCGCCGACCCGGCGGAGTCGGTCGCGGCCATCCTCTATACCTCAGGGACCACCGGCCACCCCAAGGGCGCCATGCTGACCCACCGTAATCTGCTCAACAATGCTGCGAGTGTCGCCCAGGCCCTGGGATTCTCTTGTGAGGATCGGGTCCTGGTGGTACTGCCGATGTTTCATGCCTTCGCCGCGACCGTCGGGATGCTGACGCCCCTGGTGCAGGGTTGCGGTCTGGTCCCGGTCCCCCGTTTCGATCCCAAGGCGGTCACCCAGGCCATCGCGACCCATGGCGCGACGATCTTTCTCGGGGTGCCGAGCATGTACCAGGTCTTGCTGCGGCTCGACGATGCGGCGCTCCCCGCCTGGGGCGGGGTGCGGGTCTGTGTCAGCGGTGGCGCGGCGATGCCGGCAGCCGTGATGGCGGCCTTCGAGCGCCGCTTTGGGGTGCCGGTGCTGGAGGGGGATGGGCCGACCGAGTGCTCGCCGGTGACCTGTGTCAATCCGTTGATCGGGGAGCGCAAGCCGGGTTCCGTCGGGTTGCCGGTGCCGGGGGTGGCGATGTGCATCCTGGACGCGGACGGTCGCCCGGTGGCCGACGACCTACCGGGCGAGGTCTGTGTGCGCGGCCCGAGTGTCATGAAGGGTTATTTCAACCTGCCGGAGGAGACGGCCGCGGCCTTCTTCGGCGATTGGTTCCGTACCGGCGACCTCGGGACGCGTGACACGGATGGCTATTTCTATCTGGTCGACCGGATCAAGGACCTGATCATCGTCAACGGGATGAACGTCTATCCCCGCGTCATCGAGGAGGTGCTTTACGCCCACCCGGGCGTGATGGAGGTGGCGGTGGTCGGGGACCCGGATAGCCGCCATGGCGAGGTCCCGGTGGCGCACCTGGTACTCAAGCCGGAGGTCGCGTTGTCGGTGGCGCAACTGCGCGACTGGTGTCGGGGGCGGCTGGGCCGCCACGAACTGCCCCGCCGCTATGTGATCCATGAGGCGCTGCCCCGCAATGCTGCCGGTAAGGTCCTCAAGCGCGAACTGCGCCGTACCGGGGAGGTGGAGCGCGGGGTGGCGGCTCCACCGTCTGAGTGCCGCTCCGTTACCTCGAATACCACCGGAGTCAGGTAAAAAGGTGGGCTAGCGTAACGGGTTGATGTCGATGTACCATCGTCCCTAGGCTCGACTATAGCGGGTCCGCCGAACAACTCGCCGAGTTGCGTGCCGCCCATCGACCGACGTGTGACCAGCGCGAGGCAGACCGCATCAAGGCGGTCGTGTCGCTGGCGAGCGGTTGGCCGGCAGAGCAGTTCGCCGAAGCGATAATCAAGGTTCCTGAAGCGTCCGATCATGCATGTCGTCATCATCTGTCCGTCCTTTGGCGGCGTCGGCGCAGTTTCTAATGTTGCGCTGCATCACGCGATTGAGTTGGCCAAGCGGTTTCAGGTGACCGTGCTGTCTGACAGTTTTCCAGCGGATGAGATTGCGGGGGTCGCGTGCGTCGCGCTGAGACCTGCCCGCTTTGGGATGCTGCGCCGCTTTGCCCATGTGCCGAATGAGATTGCCTTCGCCCTAACCGCCAGGGCCGCGGTGGCACGGCTTCACCAACGCGACCCGGTTGGTTTTGTGATCGGGCACGGCCATCTGGTGGTGGCAACGGTTGCGGCAAGACGCCTGCTGCCGGCGCTCGGCATTCGCGTGGCGCTCGTCACGCACGGCGACATCTTCGATCGGCCGGCTGGTACCTATGACCCACGGTTGACCTGGCTCTATCGTACGGTGACGCGGCCCGCGTACCGCGGCGCCGATCTCGTGGTCGCACTCTCCCCACATATGGCGGGCCGCGCCATTGCGGGCGGTGCCGTGCGCGAGCGGGTGGTCTGCATTCCAAATGGTATCGATCCGCAGGATATCGGGGGCGGGGGCGTCAGACGTGCGCCGACAGCGGCGGTCTCAGATTGCCTGGAACTGTTGTATGTCGGGCGTCTGTCGGTCGAGAAGGGGGTAAGTACCCTCATCGCGGCGGCGGCGATCCTGCGCGCCCGCGGCCTTAGCATCAGGTTGCGGGTCGTCGGGGCAGGACCGACGGCGGATGTCCTGCGAGCGCAGGTGAGCCAGCTCCAACTCAATGATGTCGTGCAGTTCATCGGGGGCGTCCCACGATTGGCGTTGGGCGAGATCTATCAGTCTGCCGATATCGTCTGCGTGCCCTCCGTGAGCGATCCGTTGCCCACCGTGGTGCTCGAGGCGATGGCCGCCGGTGTAGCAGTCGTGGGCTCTGATGTCGGCGGTATTCCATTCATGGTCGAGGACGGTGTCACGGGGCTGATCTTCAAGGCGAATGACCCGGTGGCGCAGGCCGACGCGTTGCAGCGATTCGCAGGCGATGCGGGACTGGCACGCCAGATGGGTGAGGCGGGCCAGCGGCGGGTGGCGCTCCAGTTCAATTGGCCTGCGATCGGACAGTTACTTGCGCGAGCGCTGGATGCATCGAGGCCGTTGCCCGGTATCACAGGGTAGAGCGCGGGCAAGCGCCTGAGCTGATGGGCATCGCGAAAGCGGCTCCTGAATGCGCAACCGCACGCAACGACCCGCTCCTCGCGTTGTCGACGCAGGGAGCGCCCTCGGTCATTATCCAGCGTCGGTGTCAAGCCCGAAATCTGCGGCCCAGCAATTCCCGCTCCCCCGCATCGTGGTCGGCCAAGGCGAGTACGCGGCGGCAGCGCGAAAAGGTAGGCACAGCAGCCCCTCGCCGACGCGCGGCGATGCTGAAACGGTTGGTTGACGATCCCCCTCAAGAACGGCGCT
>NZ_CAJAXH010000263.1 GCF_903946935.1 uncultured Thiodictyon sp. | reverse complement strand
TGTTGACGCTCGCGATCGGTTACGAGGACAGGCGCAGGACGAAGCAAGGGCATCGAAAAAACCAGAGTAGATCACGAAGTTTGCATCTTACAACGCGCTCTTCAGAAACGGTATTAGGATTTTCATCCTGCGGTACTAGTGGCGCGAAGCGCGACTCCTGATACCACTTTGGCTGATACCACTTTGGCAGTCGAGCCGGTGGCGGGAAATTGGACAGGATTAACAGGATTCAGGCAGGATTAACAGGATTTTCGATTGTGATATAGCGTCGTGAGACATCTTGTAAATCCTGAGAAATCCTGTTAATCCTGTCTATTTATTCAGGCCCATACTGGTTCTCAATAGGGTCTCGGGGGCTCTGATGCTCTGTATTCGTTTACCTGGCTAAGAGCACTCCCAGGAGACAAACTCACTCAGATCCGGGCCGCAGCCGCGTCTCGGCACGGATCTCTTGCTCCCGACCCCAGGCCTGCACGGCCGCCACGAACCAGCGGGCATCCCGGGGATGGGTGCGGATCACGTCGTGCTCGACATAGAAGCTACCGTCGGCATGGAACACCAGTACGCCCTGGCGCTGCCCCTGGAAGTCGCGCCACTCACCCACCAGGTCCTGCTCGCCGGAGGCCGGATTGCGGTCCAGATGATAATCGGCGGCGGCCGGGTCGGCGAGCGGCACTGAGCCGGCGACGAAGCCTAGCCGTTGCAGCTCTGCCCGCAGGGCGGCCCGGATCGACTGGGCGAGTGGTGCGACTTGCGCGTAGCGTGCCTGGGCGTCAGCGGCGCTACCGCATGGGTCCTGCGCGTGTGGTCTCGGCATAGGGACTACCTCTCTGCTTACAGGGGCTCCGTATCACAGCGATCGCCCTCAAGCGACGAGCGCCTGGGGCGCATGGGTGAGACACTTCTTGGGGCAGACCCGGGAACACGCCTGACAGCCGATGCAGTCCAGCATGTCCTTGAGGTTCATGACCATCCCGGGGGCCTCCTCGAAATCGTCGTCGTCATCGTCACTGTCGTCCATGTCCTCCAGGTCCAAGTCGTCCCGGTCGACCAGCTCAAAGACGTCCCGAGGACAGACCTTGTAGCAGCGACCGCAGCCGATGCAGCGGCCCTGGTTGATGTCGGTGACGAAGGCAGGTGTCCAATTAACCCCACCGCGGGTGATGCCAGTGATGATGCTCATACTCAGTATACCTTTCTTAAAGTCTCGGCGCGATGCGTTGTAGCACCCTACACGCTTCGCTGTAATCGATCGGCGCCACCGCCGCGGCCGGCCGACTAGCCCGCGGCGCTCAGGGCCGCTTGCAGGCGCGCCTCGGCCTGCGCCCAGGACTGGCAGGCGTCGTAGGTCGCCTGAGCGATGCCGGGGATCTCGTCAAAGGCCGCCGGCAGGCGCTCCTCGACTAAGTCGTGCAGTTCCCCGGCGCGCTCGGCAGCGATGCGCTTGGCCTTCCTAACGGCCCGCTCCAGGTCCGCAATCGTTGGGTCACTCATTGGCGGCAGTCCCCTAGCAGGCTGTCGGACTTAGTGATGCAACCGATTGAATGCAAAGAGTTTCATCTTTTGCGCCAAAAAGTCGTTTTCCTGTTTAATCAATCGGTTACGCCATCAAGTCCGACAGGCTGCTAGAGCCCCGCGACCTTCGGGTAATCGCCTATCAGATTCAGGGCGACCGAGAGGACCTTGTCGGCCTCGTCCTTCATCTTGGAGAGCGACGGGAAACCGAACCGGTGGACGTCGCGCAGGGTGCGATCCATCACCACCAGCTTGCCGACGGTGATCAATGCCCGCCCAAAGCCCTCATGGGTCAGATTGAGCAGGGGCACCGCCATCAGGCCGCATTCCTTCTCGATCAATGAAGCGATGGCGTTGTAGAAGACCTTGACCCGGGCCAGGACGATCTCATCCGGGTCGCCGATAATCGGGATCTCACGCTTCTTCTCCTTGGTCAGCACGAAAGGCTCCAGTATTTGCGCCGTCGACCAGGTATCGTAGGTGCCGTAGCTGTCGATGGCGCGCATCTGGCGCACCATCTCCACGCCGAAGTCGGTGGTGAGAACCGGGTCCGTCTCGCTGATGTCTGCAACTGCCGTGCTCATCAAGGTACCTTTTAATTGCTGATTGCTGATTGCCGATTGAGACTGCTGGTCCGCACAGCGGACCCTACGCGCTTACTGCTTGTCTGTTTTGCGATCCCGAGCCACGCAGCGGATCGGGATTATTCGTTCCAGCCTTCGGATTCCATGGCGTCGAAGCGCTGCCCGTCGCGTGGCTGCCGGGCCTCCAGCGCGCGGGCCAGCCAGGCGCTGGGGCCGGCGCGCAGTTCCTCTTGCAGGGCGGCGATCAGCTCGACCACCGGGGTCCCCTCGGCGACCTTGATCGGCTGCACCCCCTTGGCGCGTAACTGATTGACCGCGGAGGCCCCGGCGGCCTGGCAATAGACCGCGATGCAGCCCTCCAAGGCGGCGATCTTGGCGGCCAGCTTGTCCTCGTTGCCGTCCATGTCCAGCCGGCCGAACTGGGTCACCTCCACCAGGTTAGAATGCTGCGGGTCGATCGCATAAATGGCAAAGGACTGCGCGGCACCGAAGTGCTGATCGACATGGCGCATATCGCCGGTGGCAAAGGCCACCTTCACCGCTGGCTCGTTACCCATCGCATCACCCCCGAAGCTCACCACCTTGAGTCGTCGTTCGACCGTCATCGCCCAGTCCTCAGATTATCGACCGCTCGTCAATTTTCGATAAGATTTATTGTCCGCAAATAAACGCAAATAAACGCAAATGAGATAAAGGCGTGACACGCCGCGGGAGTGCCATGATGGATGCGCTACGCGCACCCAGCCAACACACCGAACTTATTTGCGTTCATTAGCGTTCATTTGCGGACGAATCCTCTTTCTTAACCGTGGGCTGCGCGTGCCTCCTCATCCGCTCGCGGCATGAGCCGCGAGCGATAGGGATGAATCTCCCCGCGCTCCAATTCCAGCAGGATATTGGCCAGGCCGAAGAGCGTGGCGCGGCTGCCCTGGTAACCGATCCAGGTACGCTGATGGCCGCCCACCCGATCGTATTGCGGGAAACCGGCGCGCAGCAGCGGGATACCCAGGCGCTGCGCCGTATGGACCGCATGTGAACTGCCGATCAGCACCTCGGCCATCCGGTCGCGGGCGTCCGCCTCTAGGTCCTCCAGGTCGCCGATACGCACCCGGTCGCAACGCACCTGGGCCAGCGACGGGGCATTGGCCGGGGTGGCGGCGGCCACCGTCTCGGCCCCGACACCGGCCAGCAGTTGGCTGAAGGCCACCAGCAGATCGGCATCGGCGGCGATAGCGAAACGCGAGAGCCCGAGCATGAAATGGCTGTCGAGCATGGCATCTTGGAGCTGGGCGCGCTGCCGCTCGATGCGCTCCGGGACCGGATTGCCGGAGATCGCCGACAGGGTCTGGACCAGCGCGTCCACCGCGTCCAACCCCATCAGGTGTGCAAAGCGATGGTCCGGGACCCCGGTGCGGGCCTGGAGCAGGTCAGCCGTGTGGGTCATCGAGCCGCCGATCACGAGCGTCGCCACCGAGTCGCCCAGGGTCGGCAGTTCGCTCGCCAGGGTGCCGCCGATGGTGAGCGGGTTGAACTCCTCCGGCGGCAGATGGCCGTCCAGCGAGTCGGACAGGTCCGGCAACACCACCGGGCGCAGGCCGAACAGCTCGATCAGCTCCTTCAGGTGTTCCAGGTCGCCGGGCGTGAGCGCCGAGCCGACCAGCACCGTGACCTGGCGGCGGCGGCGGCCGGGCTGGGTGCCGGCCACCGCGGCCGCCGGGACCAGGCAGTCGATCATGGCGCTGGTGGCCTGGGCAAAGCCGGACTCCAGACAGCCGGTAAAGTCAGGTGTGGAGACCGGTATGATCGGAATCCGGTCGTACTCCGGATGCTTGGCGCGAAACTCACGCACGGCCATGTGGATGTCCGCCCCTTGGGCCTCGGCCAGACCCGTGGTGGGCACGCCGATCAGGTCCGGCTGGTTCTTCTCGCACAGGACCCGCAGCCCCTCCACCACATTCTCATTGGCGCCCATGATGGCGCTGACCTGCTCCATGGCCGTCGACTGGATCGGGATCGGCTCACGAAAATGCCTGACAAAAAAGACCTTACCGAAGGCGGTACAGCCCTGCGAGCCGTGCAGCATGGGGATTGAGCGGCGGATGCCCAGGAAGGCCAGGGCCGCCCCGATGGTCGAGCTGGCCTTCAGCGGGCTGACCGAGAGTGCCTTGCGGCGCTTGACGATTTCCGGTGCGATGAGCTCAGGCATGGGCCACCTCCAGGTTGGCGTCGCCGGGCGCGTCGGCAACGGCATCGGTGTCGACGGCCGTCCGCGCGTTGGCGGCCAGCGCCCAGGGTGCCGGCCGACGCACCGCCTCCCACACCGGGCTCTCGATGGTGAGGGCGAGCTGCTTGGCCAGTTCCAGCATCCCCGTGTAACCCGCGTAGCCGAATTCACGCTCCTGGTTGATGTCCAGGAAGGGGATGCGCGCCTTAAGCGCCGTGTACATATTGCGCCCGCCAGCGATCAGGCAGTCGACCCCCTGGTCGCGCACAATCTTGATCAGCGCCCGCGGGTTGCCGTCCTCGATCATCACCGCGTCCTGACCCATCAGCTCGCGGATGCGCGCCTTGTCGTCCTCAGTGGATTTGCGGGTGCCGGTGGCGACCACGATCATGCCAAGGTCCTGGAGGGCGGAAACGATCGACCAGGACTTGACCCCGCCGGTATAGAGCAGGACCTTGCGCCCCGTCAGGCGCGCCCGCCAGGGTTCGAGCTGGGCATGAATGATCGCCTCCTCCCGGGCAATCACGGTCTCGGTACGGGCGGTCAGGGCCGGGTCATCGATGATCCGGGCGAAGTCGCGCAGTGCCTGCGACACGTCGGCGACCCCATAAAAGCTCCCCTCAAACCAGGGCGTGCCGTAGCGCTCCTTGAGGAGCCGCGCGACATTGATCATGGCCTTGGAGCAGACCATCATGTTGACCTCCGAGCGGTGCATGGTCTGCACCTCCCGGAAGCGGGCGTCGCCCGACAGGCTGCCCAGCACCCGCAGGCCCAGCTCATCGAACAGCGGCGATACATGCCAAAGCTCGCCCGCGATGTTGTACTCGCCCACCAGGGTCACGTTGTGGACCTTGAAACCCTCGTGTTCGATCCCGGCCGGCAGCGGGTCCGGCTCGCGGGTCCCGCAGACATACTTCACCATCGCCTCGCCGGCGATGCGGTTGCCCAGGTTCTTGGTCCCGTAAAAGCCCGCCGCGTCCACCGGCACCACCGGCGTACCCCAGCGCTGCTGCGCCTGGCGGCAGACCGCCTCGATGTCGTCGCCGATCATCGCCGGGATGCAGGTGTTGTAGACGAAGACCGCCGCCGGGTGATACGAATCAATGGCCTGCTTGATGCCATGGAACAGGCGCTTCTCGCCCCGGCCCATGATCACGTCCTGCTCGGTGAGATCCGTGGTCATGCCCATCTTAAACAGCGTAGGCCCGGACGAGCGGGTGCCGCGGCTGTCCCAGGAGCTGCCGGCGCAGCCGATCGGACCGTGGACGATGTGTGCCACGTCCGCGATGGGCAGCAGCGCGATCTGCGCGCCATCGAAGGCACAGCCGCCCGCGGTGGCCCCAGGCTTCGGCTTGGAGCAGCCGGACTTGGCCTTGGTGTTGTGTGCGCAGGCCGGCTCATCGAGCAGGGCCGCGATGTCTTTCTTGTTCATGGACACCCCAGAATCGGCGTTTGGGGGTGTCTATGCAGTCCTTGTGCCAGTCTTTAAGGCGCTGTTCTGGTTGGTGATCGCGGCGCGGCCGGCCTGTCGCGTCTGCGACAAAACGGGGGCGGTGGAGGATCGCAGACACCAATTTGGTGCGGAGCCGTCCGCAGCGCAGGTGTCCCGCGCACGAATGTCTTCCCCCGGTTGGCCGCGCAGCACCCGCCGTCCGATGGGACGGGACGAAGCAAGATCAGCAACCGTGCCAACCCAGGGCCTGCACCGACAGTTATACCCAGCCCATGAAATCAACCATACTCGTGACACCGCTTAGCGCATCCCATTACACACATCTCATAACTCATGAGCCTCTCTGGCAAATTTGATCCCAGCGGCGAAGTCCATGACGCGCTGAAGGCCGAGCCAAATCGTCTTCAGGCCGGGCTCGCCGTCGCCCTTGCGCCCGAGAAAGCCG
>NZ_CAJAXH010000262.1 GCF_903946935.1 uncultured Thiodictyon sp. | reverse complement strand
GGGGATCGTCAACCAACCGTTTCAGCATCGCCGCGCGTCGGCGAGGGGCTGCTGTGCCTACCTTTTCGCGCTGCCGCCGCGTACTCGCCTTGGCCGACCACGATGCGGGGGAGCGGGAATTGCTGCAGAGGCCGTAGTAGCGTTGACGCCCGGTGAAAGCCGGGAGGAGCGAAGGGCCGAAGAGCCGCGAGAGGACCACAGTCTGGATCGGATGTGGAAGGCGAGAAGGTCACCGACACGCTCCCGGCGCTGCAACAGCGGCAGCTACCGGGGCGGCGGGCCGAGTTCGAGCGGGTGGATTCCCGCACCGGGCGAGGCGCGTGGCGGCCAAGTCTTCCGGGTCCCGAGCACAGACGCAAGAAGGGGTCCAATGGGCGTTCACCTCGGTGGACGCTTGCGGGCAAAGCCCGCTAGGCTCAACCGCCGGATGCGGAAAACCGCATGTCCGGTGGTGTGGGAGGGCTGACGGGCGCAATCCCGTCAGCCCGACCCGATCCGGGCTAACGGCCATGGAAGGGGGACCTACCACCCCGGAGCATGAAAGTCTGTCAAGCTAACGGGGCACTCCTGGGTTCCTCCGTCGTTTTCAGGTAAAAAAGACTTCAAAGACATTGGCTTGCGGCGACTTTCACGGTAAAGCCGCTCCCACCGCGCGCTGTGGTGGGAGCGGCTTCAGCCGCGACGGCGCATCCGCACGCCGATGATGATCAAGACGGTCGCGAGCAGCCCGACGAGCACCAACGCCTCCACCAAGACATTGCGCCACCAATAGGTCCGCTCCACGCCCAGCAGCCGCGGCTGGCGCGGTGCCTGCGCCGCGACCGTGACGACCGCCGGGCTGCCCACCGCCAGTGCGCTCACCGATGGCGCGTCCACCGCGTCCACACCCTCCACGCCCGCGGGCTGGCCGGGGGGTGCGTAACGCAGCCGGACATAGGCGACCGGCACGGCATAGTCATAGGCCCGGCGGTTCAGCAGGCCACGGCCGCGCGGATCGACGGTGATGGCCGTAACCACGGCCGGGAGCGCGACCCGCGGCCCGTCGCCGCCGAGCCGCGGGCGGGGGAGCATCGGCAGCAGGGGGGCGTCGACCGGCCAGGTCCATTCCACGAGTCCGAACGGACGCAGCCGCCGCAGCATCACCGTGCGACCGGGCTGCGCCGCATCGAAGGACGCCTCATCGAGCCGCACCTGCGTCTGCCGCAGGATGCCGCTGCCGGGCGCCTGGCGGTAGCGCCGGTCGGCCGCCGACTCGGCCTCACCGATCGCGGCCAGGATCGCCGGGTCGATCGGCGCGCCCGCCCCCAGCCCCGGGGCCTCCGGGGCGCGGTAGCAGACGCTGGCCGCGAAGCGATGACGCACCACCATATGACTGGCGCGCGCGCCGCTGGAGCGTGCCGACTCGACCAGGACGGAGGCATGGGTGGCCGCCACCACGCCTTCAAGCCGCTCGCCCCAGATCTCAGCGGCGGCATGGGGCCCCTCGGCGACCATCACCAGCAGGCCCAACACGCCCAGGAACAGCGCGGGCAGCGACAACCACCACGGTGGGCGGGCGGCCAGCATCAGCAGGGCCAGCACGAGGATGGCGGCGGAGGTACCGACGAGCAGGGTAGCGGTCATGCTGGGCCTCGGGTTGACGGATGCGCGAGTGGGCCTGGTTCCAGTCGGGTTCGCCCTGCCGGGCGTCACCGGACGGCAGACCCGCAAGATATCGGGCTTCGCTGCGTTAACCCGAACGCTTGGGGATGCCTTTTTCGTTTGCGCCTAGCGCCGAGCCTTGCCCACGCATGCCGCGTCGGGGTTCCCGGCCTATGCTGCCCAGGCCGGATGCTGGGTCTGCCCGCGTCGCTTGTGCAGTTTGAGCCCGGTAGTCCGGTAGGGTCCGCTGTGCGGACCGAGCCCCGCGAGAACCCGACCGGCGAAGGTCCGCGCGGCGGACCCTACCGGGCTGGAGACGGTCAAGGGCAGCTATGTCACCGACGATTCCGCGACCGCGAAGACGACATCATCTGGCGCGTCCGTTGGGCCGACGGCTGGTGCTACGTCTATCTCCTGATCGAGTTCCAGAGCGACGAACCGACCTGGCTCGCGGTCTACGCCCGTTTGTTAAAGCTGGTGGACACCGGCGCCCTGGACAGCCTAAAGCGCGCCTTCGGCCGCTGGATCTACCGCAGCTTCATCCGCAAGAAACGCCCCGGCATCCGCCTCCCGGACATCAATGATTTTCAAGAGGTGCATATCATGCTGCAACAATGGGTCGAACGGTGGAACGCGGAGATCCGCGAGCGGGGGCGCCAGGAAGGACGCCAAGAGGGCCTGGTGGAGGCGTGCCGTGAAATGGTCGCCGCCCTGCTTGAGCGCACCGCCCTGGACGACGCGGCCATTGCCGATCTGGCCGGGCTCTCCCGTGAGGCAATCCGGGCACTGCGCAATACACCAACTGAACATTAGCCGTCTGCCGCCCGCGGCCTGGGTGAAGCGCTTCGTTCCGGCCAGCGCTGGCCAGTCAGCAACCGGAGGTCGGGGCTTTACCGTGAAAGTCGCCGCAAGCCAATGTCTTTGAAGTCTTTTTTACCTGAAAACGACGGAGGAACCCAGGAGTGCCCCGTTAGCCTGACAGACTTTCATGCTCCGGGGTGGTAGGTCCCCCTTCCATGGCCGTTAG
>NZ_CAJAXH010000261.1 GCF_903946935.1 uncultured Thiodictyon sp. | reverse complement strand
CGTCGCGCCGCTCGAAGCTCAGTTGGCCGCCGGTGCCGGTGACCGGGCGGTAGCCTTCCAGGAAATCCTCGTAGCCATAGGCGGGGTGGAAGGTGCAGACCCGCACCAGGCCCGGCTTTGCCCGATCACCGTCTACCTCGGCCTGCTGCGGCGGGTCAAGGTCCGCATAACGCTTAACGAACGCTTTGATCGCCGCCAAGTCCTGGACGGTCCGGCGGGCGTGCCAGGTCTTGCCGGTGCCGGGCGGGCCGTAGAGAATCACTTGCCCTTTGCGCTCCAGGATTGCCTGAAGTTCACCGGAAATACCATCGAGCAAGAGCATCTGGAGCGGTTCGGGCACGGGATGGGGTGGGGGCACCGCATCGAGCAGTCGGTTTTCGATGGCCACGAGGTTCTCTGGGTACTTGCGCAGCCGAAACACCGTAGTGTGCGGCCCCTCGAAGATGGGGAGTTGCCAGTCCGCGATGTCCAGCCACTGCACCGCCCGATGATGGGGGGCCAGCGGTTCGGGTGACGGATCGTACCGATAAGCGTCCGTGGTCACGCGCCCGATGCCGCGTACGGTTTGTCCGTTGCAGGCGACCACCAGATCCCCCGCCGCGATGGTGCTGACAAAGTTGCGGATCTCGCCTGCCTTACGGGAGGCAACACCCAATTGGTTGGGCTCGGGGTAGTTGGCATCCCGTAGCGCCTGTTTGAGACGATCTAGACCTTCGGCCGAGTCATCCAGCCAACCCAAATCGCCGAGTTCATGCCAGCCGATCGCGACCACCGGACGATCGCGCATCAAAGGCCAAATATCCGTATCGTCATACACGACGGTGCCGATGCGCCAGACCCGATAGGGGCGGCCACCATTGCGCTCGTTCAACACCGTCGTAAGGTGGTTCATAGGCCAGTCGAGTTCGCGCGCTATCGCCGTGAAAGGCTCAGCGATCACATAGCGGCCGGATTGCTCCGGCGGCGTCTGCAAGAGCTTGATCAGGTGAAACCGCTGATGCCCTTCGGAGTGGTAGTCGTCCAGCCGTTCGGGATAGAGCAGGCTCAGGTACTTGTGGCCCCAGGCCAGGCGGCTCACGTCCCGTGCGACCTCATCCATCCGCCGCTGTAGCTCCGCGTAGTCGGCGGGTGTTCCCACGGTCGGCAGGGCCTCAAGCAGTCTCGCACCGGCGATGAGTTGATCACGATGGCGGCGGGCTATCGAGACTGCCTCTCCGATCTCGATTTTCCGCTGCTGGGTGGGGGCACCGGTCATCCATTCGCCGGTCTCATTCCTGCGGTAGAGACCGAACTTGAGCGCGCTGCCGCCGGCGATGCTACCGAATCGGACCGGAAATTCCTCGTCGTCCTTGAACTCGAGCCAGTACACCAGGCTGTCGTGGTTTCCGTGAAGGTGCATCAGGTTGAGCAGTTCCTCGCCATCCAAACCGGCGAGCACCTCCGGGCCGAAGCGCCGACGGAACAGGTCATAACAGGCGTTCAGCGCGTCCTTGGTCAGCAGCGTCCCTTGCTCCATCAGGCGCGCACGGGTCGTCTGAAGGTCATCACAAATGCGGGGGTCAAGCACCGTCTTTGATCTCCTCAAAGGCAACCAGAGGTAAAGGGAAGACTCTGCGTTGGCGACAGTCTAATCGTCAAGTCGCGTGCCGCTCAGAGACATTTGCGCTGGGGCGTTTTTCGCGGGCGCCACCGCGCGAGGTTGGGGACAGGCGGGCCTGGCGCGCTGGGGTTTTCTCGCGGGCGCCGTCGAAATCGGGGTACCGCGGCACCCAATTGCGAAGATTCCTTAACAAGTTCCGTCCCGCAGACAGCCACGCCCGTCAGGCGACGCGCGGGCGGCCTGACCGGAACGCGGTCGCGGCAGAGTTTAGCCGGTCGCTGGGATGGGCTGAACCAGCGAGCGCATCTGCTCAATGCGACCGTCTTTGACGTGTCCCAGCGCCATGGCCATCATCACCGCCAGGGCCAAGCCGACCCGGGTCTGCATCTTCGCCAAGCCGCGGATGAAATGCCGCTCGAAGCCGAAGCTGTTGTCGATGCGATTATTGATTCGCTCCAGGGCGCTGCGCCGGTTGTAACCGCGGTGCCAACTGGGGCTGCCGTGCGGCGTCGGCACGAAGATGCGTCGATCATGGTCATTAAGGCTGATGCGCACGATACGCCCATACTCCCCGGGCGCGACTCCGCCGGCCTGATGGCAGCGTTCACGACCCTGGCACTCCAAGCCATAGGCGGCGGCCGGGCAGCGGTATTTGATTGTATTGCGATCGGCCTCGAAGCCTTGGAAAGCCAAATCGCGCTGTTCGCCGGTCTGCGGACAAATACAGTGGACGCTGCCTTTTTCGGTATGCACGATGGTATCCACGCGCTCGGGAAAGAGGGGGCGTGTGATCGGCTTGGACGGATCGTAGTCGGGATGCTGCTTCTCTTCCCGCCACAGTTCGCGGGTGTCGATCAAGGGGCGGATGTCGTAGATGTCCCATAGCAGGGCCTTGGTCTCGGCACTATCGAGGCCACGATCGGCGCTGAAGTCGCGGCAGCGTTCAGCCAGTTCGGGGGTCTCGGTGAAGGTCTCCTTGAGCATGACGCGCAGTTCGATCTGCTCGGCGTGGGAGGCCGGCGTCAGGTGCATCGCCACCG
>NZ_CAJAXH010000260.1 GCF_903946935.1 uncultured Thiodictyon sp. | reverse complement strand
GTTCGGCAGAGCAGTAATCGCTCCAAGCCCTGTCAGGGGCTTGTCGATGCGGCTCGTTATGCGACTCTATGACGCCCTACATGTCGTCATAACATCATGTAATTTATAAATATGCCGACCTACTGAGATCCCAAAGAGCCACAAAAGACGTCTCACGCCAAGGCGCCAAGCTCGCCAAGAAAGACAAGAAAGACAAGAAAGAGAAGAGGATAGACCCAGGATCCAGATTATCCGCCGGGTGACTGGCGCAACGCTGAGTAAGGCACCGAACAACCTTGGCGAGCTTGGCACCTTGGCGTGAGAACGACCCTCTCCAGGTTTACGGACTCTCCTTCGTCCTCCCATCCACCGCACCCTCCACATTGCGGTCCCGCGCCGCCTTGGCGCGCTCGAAGACCTCGAGCAGATAATTGCCATCGCCTAAGCGGATCGCCTGGGCGAGGTCGGTCAGCTCGACGCTGAAGCGCCCGAGCACGGCGGAGAGTGCCTCGCGGTTGGCAATACAGATGTCCCGCCACATGACCGGCGATGAGGACGCAATACGGGTGAAGTCCCGAAAGCCCCCGGCGGCATAGCGAAAGATCTCGTCGGTCTCGTCCATACGCGCCAATGCGTCCACCAATCCGTAGGCAAGCATGTGGGGCAAATGGCTGGTGGCGGCCAGGACCTCATCGTGGTGGGCGACGCTCATCTGGCTAACCTCGGCCCCACAGGTGCGCCACATCGACTCGACCCGAGCCACCGCATCGGGGTCGGTCTCCGGCAATGGGGTGAGGATGACCCGGCGATTCTGGTAGAGGGTGGCGAATGAGGCATCCACCCCGCTACGCTCGGTCCCGGCTATGGGGTGACCCGGAACCAGGCGCGGCGGCGTGCGACCAAAGGCGGCCAGCGCATCCGCGACCACGCTGCCCTTAACGCTGCCGCCGTCGGTGAAGATGGCATCCGGGCGCAGCCTGTCTTTGATCGCGTTGAAGACCCCGCGCATGGCACCCAAAGGGACGGCCACAAACACCATGTCCGCCCCCGCCACCGCGCTCGCCGGGTCCTGATCGTAGCGGTCGATGACGCCGATCTCCACCGCGCGCTCCAGATTGGGTAGGGCGCGCCCGCAGCCGACCACCTCGCCGACCGCCCCCGCCTCACGTAAGGCACGGGCGAGCGAGCCGCCGATCAGGCCGACACCGATGATGGCCAATCGTTCAATCATCCCAGGGCACCCCTATTACATTCATTTGCGGCTAGACTTTCTTGCTGGCGTTAGGCCCTAAGAACCTCCTCAAGGGCGGCGATGCAGCGGGCGTTTTCCGCTTCCAGACCGATGGTGATACGCAGATGGTTGGGCAGGCCGTAATTGGCGACTGGGCGCACGATGACACCCAGGCGCAACAGGGCCTCATTGACCGGGGCCGCCATACGGCCCACATCGACGGCGATGAAGTTGCCCACCGAAGGGATATAGTCGAGACCCAAGCGCGCAAATGCCGCGGTGAGCTGGCGCATCCCGGCACGATTGAGCTCCACCGAAGCGCGCACATGCTCGCTGTCAGCGATGGCCGCAGCCGCCGCCGCCTGGGCCAGGCTGTTGACATTGAATGGCTGGCGCACCCGATTGAGCAGGTCCGCCACGCGCGGATCGCTCAGTGCATAACCGACCCGCAGGGCCGCCAGTCCATGGGCCTTGGAGAAGGTGCGGGTGACTATGAGATTCGGGTGGGAATCGAGCCAGCGGGTCGCGTCCGGGAAGTCCGGTTCACTGACATATTCGGTATAGGCCTCGTCGATCACCACCACGCAGGTCTTGGGCAGCGACCCGATGAAGGTGCGCAAGGGATCGGCGGCCAGCCAGGTGCCGGTCGGATTGTTGGGATTGGCAATCCAGACCACCCGGGTGCGCTCGGTCACCAGGGCGGCCATGGCCGCGAGGTCGTGACCATAGTCACGCGCCGGGGCCACCAGGGCGGTCGCACCCACCGCCTGGGTGGCAATAGGATAGACCGCGAAGGCGTGCGCCGAGAACACCGATTCGGTCCCAGGTTGCAGAAAGACCCGCGCCACGATGTCCAGCACGTCATTGGAGCCGTTACCGATGGTCACTGCCACCGGCGAGACCCCATGATGATCGGCGATGGCGCGACGCAACTCGAACCCGGCACCGTCCGGATAGCGCCCCAACTCATCAAGGCCCGCGGCAATAGCCGCCCGCGCCCGCGGACCGGGACCCAGTGGGTTCTCATTGGAGGCGAGCTTGATGGTGCCCGTGATACCCAACTCTCGTTCCAATTCAGCAACCGGTTTGCCGGGGACATAGGGGGTCAAACCGGCAATACCGGGGGCGGCGAGCGCGAGAAAGGGATTTTCTTGATTGGTCATGCACTGCGTCCGGACAGGCAGAGGGATTCACATCGAAAAACAGGTCTCGACTTTCGATACGATCCAATTCTTGAAGGCGGCCTCCGTCATGAAGATCACCACTAATCATTGATTTAAAGCATAGCGGGATTGCTACTGCAATCCCGCTTACAGCACGGCCACCGGATAGGAACCCAGCACCTTGAACAACAGCGAGGCGCGTTTGAGGTGTTCCAGCGCCGCCGCCACCTGGGGGTCGGCCCGGTGGCCGATGATGTCGATGAAGAAGACATAATCCCAGATTCCGCGGCGCGAGGGCCGGGACTCGATACGGGTCATGTCGATTCCATGCTCGGCCAAGGGCGACAGCAGTGTGTGCAGACCGCCCGAGGCATTGCGACAGGAGATCAGCAGGCTGGTCTTGTCCTGACCGCTGGGCGGGGCGTCCTTGGGGCCGATCACCAGAAAGCGGGTGGTATTGCCCGGTTCATCCTCGATGCGCTCGGCCAGCACCGTGAGGCCATAGATCTCGGCGGCCGGCAGCCCCGCCACCGCGGCACTGCCCGCCTCGCTGCTGGCCAGGCGCGCCGCCTCCGCATTGCTCCCCACCGCCACGCGCTCGGCGTGCGGCAGGTGCCGGTCCAGCCAACCCCGGCACTGGGCCAGCGACTGCTGGTGTGAATAAAGCGTATGAATGGACGCCGTCGCCGCCTCCCTGCTCATCAGATGATGATGAATGCGCAGGCTCACCTCTCCGGTAATCAGCAAGGGCGAGGCCAGGAACATATCCAGGGTATGACTGATCACACCCTCGGTGGAATTCTCCACCGGCACTACCCCATAGTCACAGGAGCCCGCCTCCACCTCGCGGAAGATCTCACCGATGGTGGCCATAGCGATGGTGCGCACCGAGTGCCCGAATTGTTTGTGCGCTGCCGCCTGGGTAAAGGTGCCCGCGGGCCCCAGATAGGCCGCCCTCATGGGCTGCTCCAGGGCCAGACAGGCGGACATGATCTCGCGGAAAAGCCGGGCCACCTCCTCGCTATCCAGGGGACCCGGGTTAAGTTCCTTGATCCGCCGCAGGATGGCGGCCTCCCGCTCCGGACGGTAATACTGGACCGACTCCTGCGGCGCCGCATCGCCACTCACCGTCCCGGCATTCTTGATACGTCCCACTTCCTGGGCGCAGCCGGCGCGCTCGCTGATCAGGCGCATGATCTCCATGTCGATGGAGTCGATGCGCCGTCGCACCTCGTGCAGTCGATCCTCGGGGCGGCCGGGCTGATCCATGGGATTGGTCCCTCAGTTATCGAGACGGCGCACGGAGAGGACCCCCGCGATGCCGCGCAACTGGGCGGCCGTCTCCTCCGGGCACGGCCGGTCGGTATCGATCAGGGTCACCGCCACGTCACCGCGGGAGCGGTTCAACATATCCAGGATGTTGAGCTTGGCGGCGGCCAGATCGGTCGAGATCTGCCCCACCATATTGGGTACGTTGCTGTTGACGATCGCCATCCTGAAGGCGTCATTGCGCGGCAGGTTGATCTCCGGGAAATTGACCGAATTGGCGACGTTACCGTCTTCCAGATAATCCCGCACCTGATCCGCAACCATGACCGCGCAGTTGTCCTCCGCCTCCGCGGTGGAGGCCCCCAGATGGGGCAGCGTCACCACCCGCGGGTGGTCCTTGAGCAGGTTGTTCGGGAAATCGCAGCAATAGGCATAGAGATGACCTGAGTCGAGCGCGGCCACCACCGCCTCATCGTCCAAAATGCCTTCGCGGGAAAAGTTCAACAGCACCGAACCCTTTTTCAGAATCT
The DNA here is from genome assembly GCF_903946935.1 of uncultured Thiodictyon sp. Lineage (GTDB taxonomy): Bacteria > Pseudomonadota > Gammaproteobacteria > Chromatiales > Chromatiaceae > Thiodictyon. The sequence goes on along the minus strand of NZ_CAJAXH010000260.1, from coordinate 19,461 downwards.
TCAAGCGGTCGGCGTTGATCATGTGCCGTGTCTCGTTGGTGAGCGGCACGTGGAAGGTGACGAAATCGGAGCGCGAGAGCAGATCGTCAATACTGAGCGCGGGTTGCACATCGCTCGACAACTGCCAGGCACGCGCAATGGTGATGGTCGGGTCATAGCCGACGACCTTCATCCCCAGGGAGCGGGCGGCATTGGCCACCTTCACGCCGATGGCCCCCAGGCCGATGACGCCCAGGGTGCGGCCCGGCAATTCAAAGCCGACGAAATTCTTCTTGCCTGACTCCACCGCCTTGCCGATGGCCGCGTCATCGCCGGCGAGGCCCCGGGCAAAGTGCCAGGCTTGGCCAATGTTGCGGGCGGCGATCAACATGCCGGCGACGACCAATTCCTTGACCGCGTTGGCATTGGCCCCCGGGGCATTGAAGACCACGATACCGCGGGCGGTCATGGCCGGGACCGGGATGTTGTTGGTACCGGCACCGGCGCGCCCAATGGCCTGCACCGAATCCGGGATGACCAGTTCGTGCATCTTGGCCGAGCGCACCAGGATCGCATCCGGATGGGCGATCTCGGAGGCCACCTCATAGCGGTCGCGCGGCAACCGGTCGAGCCCGGCCACGGAGATATTATTGAGCGTCTGGATCTTGAACATAGTCGACTCGTGGTCTGAGCGGGCGTCATTCCCGCTCAAGGGGGAAGAACGATTGTCCGCAAATGAACGCAAATAAACGCAAATAAGAGGAAGGCGGGGGTTTCATCCCCTGCCTCGCGCGGTCCGCAGACGCACAACCAACGCATTTCTTCTCTTCATTTGCGTTCATTTGCGTTCATTTGCGGACCGTTTTCTTCCTCAGCCGTGCGTGCGCTCGAATTCCTGCATGTAGGCCGCCAGGGCCTGCACCCCCGCCTCCGGCATCGCGTTATAGATGCTGGCGCGCATCCCGCCGACCGAACGGTGGCCCTTGAGTGTCGTCAGACCCGCCGCCTTGGCCCCCTTGAGAAAGGCGTCGTCCAGGTCCGCGCTGGGGAGCGTGAAGGGGACATTCATCCAGGAGCGCGATTCCGGGCTCACCGGGTTCCGATAGAAGCCGGAGGCGTCGATGGTGCTATAGAGCAGGTCGGCCTTGCGGCGATTGATCGTCGCCACCGCCTCCAGGCCGCCCAGGTCCTTCACCCACTGAAACACCAGCCCGGCCAGATACCAGGCATAGGTGGGCGGTGTGTTGTACATGGAGTCGTTGTCGGCGTGGATCTTGTAATCGAACATCGTAGGCGTACCGGCCAGGGGTTGGCCGATCAGGTCCTCGCGCACGATGACGATGGTGAGCCCGGCGGGGCCGATGTTCTTCTGCGCGCCGGCGTAGATCAGGCCATAGCGCGACACGTCGATCGGCCGCGACAGGAGCGTGGAGGACATATCCGCCACTAGGGGCGTGTCGCCACACTCAGGCAGATAGGGAAATTCCACGCCCTCAATGGTCTCGTTCGGGGTGAAATGGAGATAGGCCGCATCGGCGTTGAGCTTGAGCTCGGACTGGACCGGGGCACGGTTGAATTTCGTGTCCTCGGTGGTGGACGCCACGTTCACCCGACCGTAACGGCGCGCCTCGGAGATCGCCTTCTTGGACCAGGAACCGGTGTTCAGATAGTCCGCGCCCTCGGCCCCGCGCAACAGGTTCATCGGCACCATGGCGAACTGAGTGGAGGCCCCGCCCTGAAGGAACAGCACCTTGTAATTGGTCGGCACGCCGAGTAATTCGCGCAGATCGGCCTCGGCCTGGGCGGCAATCGCCATGTATTCCTTGCCGCGGTGGCTCATCTCCGCCACGCACATACCGCTGCCCTGCCAATCCAGCATCTCGTCCTGGGCCTTTCGCAGCACGGACTCGGGCAGCATGGCCGGACCGGCGCTGAAGTTATACACGCGTGACATGCTCAATCTCCGCTCAACTATCTGATTGTCGGCCCCGGATGCCCGGGGACTGGGCTTAATCCGCGGGCCTGTCGCCCGCCTCGTCGTCCCCGTCTTCGCCCGGCTCGCCGTCCGGTGCGTCTTCGTTGTTCAGCTCATCGTCCGGCGTTTCGCCCGCCGGATCGTCGTCATCGGTGGCCGCGGCGGCATTATCGCCCTCCAGGGCCACGACGCGCTCGACATAACGCAGTTTTTCCCCTGAGCCCAGGCTGATCAGCTTCACGCCCTGGGCGGGGCGGCCCACCACCGGGATCTGGTCGACCGGGGTGCGGATCAGGGTGCCGCCCTCGGTGATCAGCATGATCTCATCGCCCGGACGCACCAGCACCGCGCCCACCTGGGCACCGTTGCGCTCGCTGCCGGCGATGGCGATGACACCCTTGGTGCCGCGGCCCTTGGTGGGGAACTCGTCCACCGTGGTGCGCTTGCCATAGCCGTTTTCGGTCACGCACAGGATGGTACCGGGCTCCGGCACCACCAGCGCGATGACCCGCTGGCCCTCCTCCAGCATGACCCCGCGTACGCCATGGGCACCGCGACCCATCGCCCGCACATGGTCCTCGCTGAAGCGCACGGCCTTGCCGGCGGAGGTGAAGAGCATCAGATCCCGCGCGCCGTCGGTGATCGCCACGCCGACCAGGACCTCGTCCTCATGCAGGTCGATGGCGATGATGCCACGCGACAGCGGCCGCGAGAACTCGGTGAGCGGGGTCTTCTTCACGGTCCCGGCGCTCGTGACCATGAAGACGAACAGACCCTCCTCGTAGGCCCGCACCGGCAACACCGCGTTGATGCGCTCACCCTGCTCCAAGGGCAGCAGATTGACCATGGGACGCCCGCGGGCGCCGCGCCCGGCCTGGGGCAACTCGTAGACCTTGAGCCAGTAGACCCGGCCGCGGCTGGAGAAGCACAGGACCGTGTCGTGCGAGTTGGCCACGAAGATCCGGTCGATGAAGTCCTCCTCTTTGAAGGAGGTCGCGCTCTTGCCCTTGCCGCCGCGCCGCTGGGCCTGGTAGTCGCTGATCGGCTGGGCCTTGACGTAGCCCAGGTGCGACATGGTCACCACCACATCCTCGGGGGCGATCAGGTCCTCGAGCGTCAGATCGGTGTGGTCGACCATGATCTCGGTGCGCCGGGCGTCGCCGAACTGCTCGCGGATGGCCATGAGCTCCCCGCGGATCACCTCCATCAGGTGATCGGGGTCCGCGAGGATATAGAGCAGGGCGGCGATCTGCTCCAGGATCTGGCCGAACTCCTCCAGGATCCGCTCCTGCTCCAGTCCGGTGAGGCGTTGCAGCTGCAGGTCCAGGATCGCCTTGGCCTGGCGCTCGCTCAGGCGATAGGCGTCCGCGGTCAGCCCGAAGGCCGCGTCCAGTTCGTCCGGGCGGGTCTCATCGGCCCCCGCTCGCGCCAACATCCCGGTCACCGCCCCCGGCGGCCAGGTGCGGGCCATCAGGCCCTCGCGCGCCTCGGCGGGGCTGCCGGCGGCGCGGATCAGTGCGATCACCTCATCCAGGTTGGCCAGCGCAATGGCATAACCCTCCAAGATGTGGGCGCGCTCCCGGGCCTTGCGCAGTTGGAACAGGGTCCGGCGCGTCACCACATCGCGGCGATGGCGCAGGAAATACTCGATCATCTGCTTGAGGTTGAGCGTGCGCGGCTGGGCGTCCACCAGGGCGACCATGTTGATACCGAACACACTCTGCATGGCGGTATGCTGATACAGATTGTTCAGCAACACCTCGGAGTAGGCATCCTTCTTCAGCTCGATGACGATGCGCATGCCGTCCTTGTCGGACTCGTCGCGCAGCCCGTCGTGGGCGATGCCATCGATCTTTTTCTCCTTGACCAGGTCGGCGATGCGCTCCAGCAGCCTGGCCTTGTTGACCTGGTAGGGGAGCTCAGTGACGATGATCGACTCGCGCCCGTTGCGCTTCTGGGTCTCGAGCTCGGTACGGGCACGCATGACACAGCGCCCGCGCCCGGTGCGGTAGGCCTCGCGGATCCCGCGCACGCCGTTGATGATGCCCGCGGTCGGGAAGTCCGGGCCCGGCACCAGGACCATCAGGTCCTCGATGGTGGCCTCCGGGTTCTCGATCAGGGCCAGACAGGCGTCGATCACCTCCCGCAGGTTGTGGGGCGGGATGTTGGTCGCCATGCCGACCGCGATGCCGGAGGAGCCGTTGACCAGCAGGTTCGGGAAGCGCGCCGGCAGGACGGTGGGTTCCTGCTCGGTGTTGTCGTAGTTCGGGATGAAGTCGACCGTGTCCTTGTCCAGGTCGTCCAGCAGGGAATCGGCCATCCGCGTGAGGCGCACCTCCGTGTAGCGCATGGCCGCCGGCGGGTCCCCGTCCACCGAGCCGAAGTTGCCTTGCCCGTCCACCAGCAGGTAGCGCAAGGAGAAGGGCTGCGCCATGCGCACCATGGTGTCGTAGATGGCCGAGTCGCCGTGTGGGTGATACTTACCCATGACGTCACCGACCACGCGGGCCGACTTGCGGTGGGCGCGGTTCCAGACATTCCCCTGCTCGTTCATCGAGAAGAGCACCCGTCGATGCACTGGCTTCAAGCCATCGCGTACATCGGGCAGCGCCCGTCCTACGATCACGCTCATGGCGTAATCCAGGTAGGACTGGCGCATCTCGTCTTCCAGATTGATCAGGACAACTTCGCGGGCGAAATCGGACATGGGCTCAGATGGGCTTCCAGGCTGCGCAGGGGCCGCTGCGGGATTTTCCCCGAGCGACGGCTAGGGGGGTACGGATAAGGCCAGCGATTGTAGCACAAGGGCGAGGTTTGGCCCCAGCGGGGAAGCGAGCGAAGGGGGCAGGGACAAACCCGACGCCCGGTAAGGCGATATCCCGGGGTTACCGACCCGGCACGGGTCCGCCACAGTATCGCCGGGCATAGTGGAGGACCAACCACAAGCAGGGCAATGTCGCGCCCTACCCCTCTCCCGCGGCGACGAACGTCTCGGCGCGCCGCGCATCGGCGCCGCTTGCATCTCACCCTCACTTGCGGATATCCGTCAAAGACGTATTATTCACCTCATGTACACCGTCGTCGAAACCCCTCTGTTCTCGAAACTCTGGCCGTACTATTGGCACGAAGAGGAACGAGGAGCCTTCGCCGCATTCTTGGCCCAGCACCCCGAAGCCGGCGACGCGATTCCGGGCACGGACGGCCTGCGGAAAGTCCGTTGGAGCCGTGCCGGGTCCGGCAAATCCGGCGGGGTACGAATGATCTACTACACTCAGTTTGCCTCAGGGACGCTCATGCTGCTGGTGCTATATTCCAAGTCCGAACGGGGAAACCTGTCCGCCAAGCAACTTCTGGAGATCAGACATGCGATCGAACACACAACCCCTGACCGGTGAGGAGCTGGAGGCGTTTGAAGCAGGACGCAATCTCGGCGAAGACCTGCTCGAATCTATCCGCCAGATGAACGCTGGCCTGGGAACCGTGGTGTACTCCCCGATCATCGCCGCCCGCCAGCGCTCCGGCCTATCGCAGGCGCAGTTCGCCACGCTCCTGGGCGTCTCGGTGCGTACCCTGCAAGAATGGGAACAAGGACGGCGCCAGCCGAGCGGCGCTGCCAAGACCCTGTTCAAGGTGGCCGAACGGCATCCCGAGGTCCTGCGGGAACTGGCCGACGCATAAATGAAAACGGAAGCGATACATCGATTCGCAGTCGGGCTTTTGCTTGCGAACTTCTGTGGCCTGGTTGGCGCCCAATGCCTTACCCGATAGCCAGCGCTCCCAGGAGGCCCCAACCGACGATGACGCCCTAATCTCCGAGGCGGCAAAAGAGGGACCGGACGGCCAGATTCCCGGCACTCCGGAGCAGCAGAAAGCCTATCGGTTTCTCGAAAAGCAGCTCGCATCATCCGCGGAGGAACGCAAACAAGGCGCAACGAAGTCCCTGAATTTCGTGCATAACACGGTCTGTCACCTGCGCTGCACGTTCCGCTACCCTGGCCGTGGGCCGGAGCTTCAACTTATGCTTCCCGATGTCGCCTTACAATCGATCAAGGAAATGGGCGGCATGATTGCATTCAGCACGAGCGACGGCAATGCGCGTTTTTGGGCGAGGGAAGACGCAAGCGATTGGAAGAAGGTAAATGGGGGGGTGTCTTGGGAGCGGGGATCCCGAACGCACGGTAAAGGCATTTGTTTATCTCGCTAGGAGCTGCGGGGCGAAAGAGACACCATATTAGTAACCAGGTCGGGCTAGCACAGCCGACCTTGATCGTCGCTCCGGCTATTGTAAGGTCGAGGCTTTAGCCGGTCCGGCGTGCAGACAGCGCTGATTTCTATTGAATCGCGCGGAAACCGCCACCGGCTAAAGCCTCGACCCCCAGTGTAAACCTGGACGGGGTGGTGCGGGCGCCATGGCCGTTACTCGGGTACACGGCGCTCCCACGCTGGCTCGTGGGAACGCGAAGAAAGGGAGGCCTGCGGTCTAATTCAATCTCGCCAAGTCGCGATTACCCCAGCGACGCATCGACTCAGCGCTGCCACAGGCGCCCAACCCCGGGCCGTTGCTTGGGCTTGGCCGCGGCTTCGATGAAGTGCTCAACATATTGTTGATCGCTCCACATGATGTGATCGGTGAACCAGACCTCAAGGAAGTGCATCAACTCGAAACCGATGGTGGTCGTACCGCCATCTACCTTCTTCTGAAACTCCACCACCCGGCGAATCAACTGCTGGTGTTCGTCCTGGTGTGCCTTATAGCCCGGGTACTTGATGGCACGCATCAGGCCCTCCTCGGCCGGGACGTGGTTATTGGTGTAGTCGGCAAGCCTCACGAGCACATCGCCGACGACCTCCCGGCACTGGCGCGCTTGGATCGCCTCGTGCATCTCATTGACCATACCGACAAACAGCTTACGCTGATTGTCGATTTCGTCGATCCCCACGCTCAAGGCATTCGACCACTCGATGAACTGTTTCATGCTAACCTCCCGGGACCATGTGGCGCCGCGCACCGACGCCGGGTCATTATCGACGCGTTGACTCAATCTGGTCACCCTCGGCGGTCCGGCTGTCCTGTGTCCCAGGACCCGTGACTTTCCGTCCCTACCTCACGATAGGTTTGGCATTTGCTTGCTCATCACACAACCAGGCACTAACAACCGTGCCCAGCGCGCTCGTCCTCCTCGGTCGCCGTCTCGAAAGACGCTTTATGGAGGTCTCATAAGATAGTCTTCTTGTCCCTGACTTCAAGAACAATATTGTTAATTCTTCATTAAGATGTCCGCTTGTTACCTGCATCTTTAATTGAAAATATCTATAACAGCCTAAAGATGCATTTGCTTTACGACGATCTTGCCGAAGCGGTGCCGATCAAGCCAAGCGGTTTCATTCGATGACAAGGGGAATCAGGAGGCTGGCCAATCGCATCGGACCTTCCTAATATTCGGCGCACCTAATATTCGGCGCACCTAATATACAAGAAGCAGGAGCAAGGAGCGGGTTCCATTGCTGTTCAGACGATGGCTCACAATAGCCATCTGAAGGCGCCACGCTCACCAAAAAAATACAATATGGCAGATCCAGTATTCGGATCGCCCGCCGCGTGAACCGCCAAACCCCAAAGATTGACCAAAAACTCTTGGCGAGCCTGGGGCACTGGCGTGACCACAGGTCTCGACCAGACCAATCGCACCGCGTGACCCGGATCGCCGGCACCGGCCGCGGCACCACGCGCAATCCCAGGCGACCCCAAGGGCCGCAATCCGGTATCCTGAGCCCCCCACCCACCGCCCTCGCCTTGAACCCTTGACCATGACCCAGACGCTGTCGACCGCCGAACAGGCACTGCGCGAAGCCGCACTCGATTACCATCGCAGCCCGACCCGCGGCAAGATCTCAGTCACTCCCACGAAGCCGCTGTCGAACCAGCACGACCTCTCGCTGGCCTACTCGCCCGGCGTGGCGTACCCCTGTCTGGACATCCAGGCCGACCCGACGCTCGCGGCCGATTACACGTCGCGCGGGAACCTGGTGGGTGTGATCACCAATGGCACGGCCGTGCTGGGCCTGGGCGACATCGGCCCGCTGGCCGGCAAGCCGGTGATGGAGGGCAAGGGGTGCCTGTTCAAGAAATTCGCGGGCATCGACGTGTTCGATATCGAACTGGCGGAGCGCGACCCGGACAAGCTGGTGGAGATCATCGCCGCGCTCGAGCCGACGCTCGGCGGCATCAACCTGGAGGACATCAAGGCCCCGGAGTGCTTCTATATCGAGCGCGAACTGAGCCGGCGCATGAACATCCCGGTGTTCCATGACGATCAGCACGGCACGGCCATCATCTCCAGCGCGGCACTGCTCAATGGTCTGGAACTGGTCCGCAAGCCCATCGGCGCCGTTAAGCTGGCGGTCTCGGGCGCCGGCGCGGCGGCGCTCGCCTGTGTCGACGTGATGGTCGGCCTGGGCATTGCGCGCGAACACGTCTTCATGGCCGATTCCAAGGGCGTCATCTACCACGGCAGGCCCGGCGGGTTCGACGAATCCAAGGCCCGCTATGCGCAAGACACCGATGCACGCACCCTGGCCGATGTCGTGAAGGGCGCCGACGTCTTTCTGGGTTGCTCCGCCCCCGGGGTGCTGACCGTAGAGATGGTCAAGACCATGGCAGAGCGGCCCATTATCCTGGCCCTGGCCAACCCCGAGCCCGAGATCCGCCCCGAACTGGCCAAGGCCGCCCGACCCGATTGCATCATCGCCACCGGCCGCTCGGACTACCCGAACCAGGTCAACAATGTCCTGTGTTTCCCTTACATCTTCCGCGGCGCACTCGATTGCGGCGCCACCAAGATCACCCCCGAGATGAAGCTCGCCTGCGTGCGCCAGATTGCCGAGCTGGCCAAGAGCGAGACCAGCGATGAAGTGGCCGCCGCCTATGCCGGGCAGGACCTGACGTTTGGCCCCGAGTACCTGATCCCCAAGCCCTTCGACTCCCGCCTGATCCTGCGGATCGCCCCCGCCGTGGCCCAGGCCGCCGCCGACTCGGGGGTAGCCACCCGCCCCATTACCGACATGCAGGCGTACAAGGAAAGCCTGTCGCTCTTTGTCCACCAGACCGGGATGCTCATGCGTCCGGTGTTCAATGCCGCCAAGGCCCTGCCCGATGAGAAAAAGCGCGTCGCCTATGCCGACGGCGAGGACGAACGGGCGCTGCGCGCCGCCCAGATGGCGATCGACGAGCAGGTGGCCCGCCCCATCCTCATCGGACGCCCCGCGGTGATCAACGCCCGCATCGCGAAGGCTGGCCTGCGGATGCGACTCGGGGTCGATGTAGACCATGCCAATCCCGAAGACGACCCACGCTTCCGCCAATATTGGGAGTATTACCACCAGCGCATGAGCCGCAATGGCGGCAACCCGGATGAGTCGAAGGCCGCGGTGCGTCGCTCCAATACCCGCATCGCCGCGCTCATGGTCGCCCTGGGCGACGCCGACGCCATGATCTGCGGCATGGTGAGCACCTTCGAAATCCACCTCGAATGCATCCACAACATCATCGGCCAGCAGGCGGGCGTGAGCAATTATGCCGCGCTCAATGCCTTGATGACCGATCGCGGGCCGCTGTTCATTGCCGACACCTATGTCAATGAAGACCCCAGCGCGCAGCAGTTGGCCGAGATTGCCTGGATGGCGGTACAAGAGGTCCGGCGCTTCGGCCTGCCGGCCAAGGTGGCCTTTCTCTCACATTCCTGCTTCGGCTCGTCCAAGCGGGCGTCGGCCAAGAAGATGCGGCTGGCGCGCGATCTGTTCCTGGCCAGCCACCCGGACATCGATTGCGATGGCGAATTGCAGGGCGACGCCGCACTGGAAGAACATATCCGTAGCCGCTATCTCAGCGACTCCACCCTCAGCGGCTCGGCCAACCTGTTGATCTGCCCGAACCTCGATTCGGCCAATATCCTCTACAACGTACTCAAGACCACCATCAGCGGCGGGGTGACGGTCGGCCCAATCCTGATGGGCGCCGCGGCCACCGCCTACATCCTCACGCCCGCGGCCACGGTGCGGCGCCTGCTCAACATGACCGCCCTGGCGGTGGCGAGCGCGGCGGCGGGGCGCAGCTGACCATGAACCCGAAAAGACTCGCACTGTCGATCGCCGCGATCCCGCTCATGATCTATGCGTGGGCCTATGGCTCGGTCTGGTTCCAGACCCGCGAAAGCTTGAACCGCTTCGCCGCGGCGCTGGCGCCGATCGCCGATTTCGGCTATGGCAGTATCCATATCGGTCTAAGCGGAACGGTCGCGGTCAGCGACCTGATATTCTCACTGCGGCAAATCGAGGGCATCATCCGTATTGATCGCGTCGAGGTCAAAACACCCGGTATCGACTTCATACTGCATGGCACCAAGTCGCTGAACGAGGGCAAGATCCCGCAACGCCTGGGGCTCGCATTGACGGGCATTCGCATCCCGAGCGACGGGCCGCTGGGGGATCGGATCAACACGTTCGGCGGCCCAGACCGGCCCCGGCCCGACAACGGACTGGCCTGCGGCATCGCGACCATCGCACTGATGGAAGGCGCGCTCAAGTCGCTGCGGCCCACCCAGATCGTTACCGACGCCGCGGTACTGATGGAGTCCGGTGTGGGACCCGGCGCCCCCAAACTCCAACTCCAGTGGCGTCAGCACGGGTATGCCGCACTGGGTATCGAGCTGAGTTATCGCCAGGTCGGGGACATGTTGGCCAATCTGGGCGATCTGGCGGCCCTCGAAACGGTCATTGCAACCGCCACGCTGGACCAAACCTATGTCCGCGAAGCGCAACAACTCTGCGCCGAGAAAAGTCGGCTACAGATCGATGAGTTTGTGCCAGCCTTACTCACCCAAAACGACCGCGCCTATTTGCAAGACATCGGTCTGATTCCAGGTCGCGGGATTCGCTCCATCCTGCAAGGCTTCCTCGACGGCGATGAGATCAGGGCGCAGATCGCCGTACCGGAGGGATTCGCACCGGCCAGCATGAAGAAATATCGACCCGAGGACATCCCTCAGCTATTGGGTCTACAACTCGCACAGAACGGCAGCCCGATGACCGATCTCAGCTTTACCACGACACCGGCCCCTGAGCCACCCAAGCCGGCCGAGGTCCAGCCGCGCCGGCCCCAGGACGACCTGCCCGCCGAACTCACCTTCGCCAATCTGCCGCGCTGCCTGGACTGCCCGGTGTTGATTACGCTACGCGACGGGCGCGAGCGGCGCGGCACCGTCGATCGCACCACGAGCGGAATGCTCTATCTCAAGCAAATACTTCGTGAGGGCACGATCATCATGGAGATCGAGGCGAATGACATCAGCCGGATACGCCGCCTCAATGCGCAGCCGTAAACCTAAATCCGGCAGTTGCTCACGCCAAGACGCCAAGACGCCAAGAAGAAACAACGAGATGTGCGCAGCATCGGCATCACCCTGCGGGTGAGTCGCCGAACGCCAATAATGCTTGGAAAAACCTTGGCGAGCTTGGCGCCTTGGCGTGAGAACCGCTCTTTCTAGGGTGATAGGCCAAGTACGCGCCTCGCGGGGGGCAGCCATCCTTGGCCTGGATTCCGCGCCGAAGTCCCCGTCCGGCCTTAGGCGTTCTCCGGCACCATGGTAATGGCCCCGCACGGACACTCCGCGCTACAAATGCCGCACCCCTTGCAGTAATCGAAGTTGAACTCGAAGCGCATCCCGGGACCGAGCTTGATCACTGCATTGTCCGGACAGACCCCATAGCAATTGTCGCACTCGAAGCAGTTGCCGCAGGACAGACAACGCCGCGCCTCGAATAGCGCATTGGTCTCGTTGAGCCCACCGACCACCTCATCGAAGCTCGACTGACGCCGGATCAAGTCCAGGGTCGGCTGCACCGTCTTGGGCGCGTCTTCGTAATACCAGGTGTTGAGCTTCTCGAAGGTGGCCAACTCATGCTTGGGTGCCGGCGTATAGACCTCGCCGCGCAGCCAGGCGTCGATGTTGCGTGCCGCCTTCTTACCATGCCCGATCCCGACGGTGACGGTACGCTCAGACGGCACCATGTCGCCGCCGGCAAAGATGCCGGGACGGCCCGTCATCATGTTGGGGCCGACCTGCACCACGCCGCCCTCGACCTCCAACCCCGGCACGCCATTCAAGAGCGAAAGGTCCACGTCCTGCCCGAGTGCCAGCACCAGCGAGTCGGCCTCCAGGGTCTCGAATTCGCCGGTCGGCTGCGGGAAGCCGGTGGCGTCGAGCTCCATCCGCTCGACCGTGAGCGTGCCCTCGTCGGACATATTCTTGATGGTGGAGAGCCACTTGATCAGGATGCCCTCCTGCAGCGCCTCCTCCACCTCGAAGTCATGCGCGGGCATCTTCTCGCGGGTACGCCGATACACGATGATGGCGTCGGTGGCGCCCAGTCGCTTGGCGGTGCGCGCCACGTCGAGCGCCGTGTTGCCACCCCCATAGACCACCACGCGCCGCCCCAACATGGGCTTTTCTTCGTCTTCCATGCCGCGCAGCACCTGCATGGCGTCGAGCAACTTGGCGGCCCCGCCGGCCGGGATATAGGCGCGCTTGGCGATGTGTGCGCCAACCGCCAGGAAGGCCGCGTCGAACCCGCCGGCCTGCATGGACGCCTCGATATTCTCGACCTTGGTGTTGAGCTCAAGCGTCACACCGAGGTCCAGAATCCGCTGCACCTCCGCCTCCAGCACATCGCGCGGCAGGCGGTATTTGGGGATACCGAAGCGCATCATGCCGCCCGCCAGTGGACCGGCCTCGTGGATGGTCACCTGATGACCCAAGCGCGCCAGGTGGTAGGCGGCGGACAGCCCGGACGGGCCGGCGCCCACCACCAGCACCCGCTTGCCGGAGGCCGTGGCCGGCGGCGCGAACTTCCAGCCGAGTTTGATCGCCTGGTCGCCCAGGAAGCGCTCGACCGAGTTGATGCCGACCGACTGATCGAGCTCGCCGCGGTTGCATTTGCTCTCGCAGGGGTGATAACAGACCCGCCCCATCACGGCGGGCATGGGGTTGTCCTGAGTCAGTACGCGCCACGCCTGTTCATAGTCACCGGACTCGGCATGGTAGAGCCACCCCTGGATGTTCTCGCCGGCCGGACAGGCGTTGTTGCAGGGCGGCAGCCGATCGCCATAGCGCGGGCGGTAGGTACGCCAGGAGCCGGTCTTATTGGCCAGCGAGGAGCCGACGTCGAGTGTGATTGCAAAGGGTTTTTCCATTACTCAGCTCCTGCGGCGGCAGCCGCATCGACGAGCCCGAAACGCCGGATATTGCGATCCGCCAGGGCCTGAATCTGGGCGATGGCCGCGGTATTGACCGCCGGCGAGAACAGATGCGCAAAGCGCCGTTGCGGCTTCAGATAGTCCTCGACCGGCCGTTGCTTGCGGATCTTGGACACCGCGGTCAACTCGCCGTGCTCCGCCTCGATCACCGGGAAGATGCCGGTCTCCTTGGCCAGCCGGGCGATGGCAATCGTCTGATCGGAACGGGTCCCCCAGCCCAGCGGACAGGGCACGAACACATGGATATAGCGGGCGCCGCGGATCTCCATGGCCCGCCGCACCTTGGCCTCCAGGTCGCGCAGCTCGGAGACGATCGCGGTGGCCACATAGGGGATCTCGTGCGCCATGGCGATCAGCGGCAGGCTCTTGCCCTGACCGAACACATTGCCGGGCGCCGGCCCGACCGCCGGGGTGGTGGCGGTGCGCGCCGCCCCGGGCGTGGCCGAGGAGCGCTGCACCCCGGTGTTCATATAGGCCTCGTTGTCGTAGCAGATATAGAGCACATCGTCGTTGCGCTCGAACATCCCCGACAGACAGCCGAAACCGATATCGGTGGTGCCGCCGTCGCCGCCCTGGGCGACCACCCGGACCTCGCTGCGCCCCTTCACCCGCAGCGCCGCGGCGATCCCGGTGGCGACCGCGGCGGTGTTGCCGAACAGCGAGTGGATCCAGGGGATCTGCCAGGAGGTCTCCGGATAGGGTGTCGAGAACACCTCCAGACAACCGGTGGCATTGGCCGCGATCAACTGGTTGTCGCACGCCTGCATGGCGGCATCGATGGCATAGCGCGCACCGAGCGCCTCACCGCACCCCTGACAGGCACGGTGGCCGGAGTTGAGCGAGTTAGTGCGGCGCATATCCGCCTGCACCGAGCGTTGCGAGGGATCGAGCAGACGGTTGCCGACGGTGTGGGTGCCGGTCTGATAGAACTTGATCACTGTAGCGGTCATGGTGAATCCCCCCTCAACCGACGCGGGCGGCCACGACACCCAGGTCGCGCAGCAGATTTTCGGCGATCGGACCGGAGCGGCGCGTCAGTCGCTCACGCTCCAACTCCCGGTTGACGGCCTGATGGTCCAGATCGAGGAAGGTCAGCGCCTCGAGCTCATCCGCCATCGCGCTCAGGAACAACTGGCGCAGCGAGGCCTTGGTGATGGCGCGCCCACCGAGCCCGGCCACCACCGCATAGATCGGATGCGGATGCTCGCGCATCGCGGTGCGCACATCGCGCGACACGATACCGCCGACGCCCACCGCGAAACACTTCTCCACCACCACCACGCGCTCCACATGGCTCACCGCATCGCCGATGGCGGCGGTCGGGAAGGGACGGAAGGAGGTGATGCCGAGCACACCGATCTTGTGTCCCGCCTCACGCAGGTCGTCGATGGTGTCCTTGATCGTGCCGAGCACCGAACCCAGGGCCACCACCACGGTCTGCGCATCCTCCAGGCGATAGGTGCGGATCAGCCCGCCCGAATCCCGGCCGAACTGCTGGCGGAACTCGGCCGCCAGTTGCGGGATCCGGTCCAGTGCCTGCATCTGCTTGGCATGCGCCAGATAGCGCACCTCGGTGAAGGCCTCCGGGCCCACCATGGCCCCGATCGAGACCGGCTCGCGCGGATCGAGCACCTGCCGCGGCTCGTAGGGGGGCAGATAGGCGTCCACCTGCTCTTGGGTGGGGATATCCACCCCCTCATAGGCATGGGTCAGAATGAAACCGTCCATGCAGACCATGATCGGCAGCGAGAGCTCCTCGGCCAGGCGGAAGGCCTGGATGTGCAGGTCGGCCGCCTCCTGGTTGTTCTCGGCGAAGAGTTGGAGCCAGCCCGCATCGCGCATCGACATCGCGTCGGTGTGGTCGTTCCAGATGTTGATCGGCGCGCCGATCGAGCGATTGGCGAGCGTCATCACGATCGGCAGGCCCAACCCGGAGGCATTCCAGACCGCCTCGGCCATAAACAGCAGGCCTTGGCTGGCGGTCGCCGTGTAGGAACGGGCGCCGGCCGCGGATGCGCCGATGGCCACCGACATGGCGGCGAATTCGGACTCGACGTTAATGAATTCACAGTGTTGCAGGGTGCCGTCGCGGACCATCTCGCTCAAGCCTTCGACGATATGCGTCTGGGGCGAGATCGGGTAGGCGCAGATCACCTCCGGGCGGCACAGGGCCACGGTCGCGGCGACCGCGTGGGAGCCTTCACATTGCTTCAGCACGGTCGTAGTCCTCCTTCTCTTTTTTCACATAGTCGTAGGCCGCGCTGGCGGCGGCGATGTTGCCGGCGGCAATCTTGCCGGAGAATTTATCCTTGATGGCCGCGTGGACCGACTCCAGCGAGACCGCCCCGCTCATGGCCGCGAAACCGGCGAGCAGGATGGCATTGGGCAGCGGGCGCCCAATGTGTTCCATGGCGATCTCGGTGGCCGGAACCGTACACAAACGTGCATGGTGCCAGCCGCCGAAACGCTCGCTGATACCCAGATCGTCGAAGTTTTTCTTGGAGTTGATGAGTACGAAGCCATCCGGCACCAGCCCGCTGAAGACATCCACCTGGTGGAGCAAGGTGGGGTCCTGGATGATGAGCCCGTCGGGCTGCATAATGGGCTCGCGCAGCCGGATCTCACGATCGGAGATACGACAGAAGGCGACGACGGGTGCGCCGGTGCGCTCGGAGCCGAAGCTCGGAAACGCCTGGGCGTGTTTGCCTTCCAAAAAGGCGGCGATGGAGAGCATCTCCGCGCCTGTAACGCAGCCTTGGCCGCCGCGACCGTGGATGCGGACCTGAAACATCACGATGGTGTCCTCCTCGATTACGTTTTTTATGTGAGAAATTCCCCGGCATTATGTAGCAACCGGACAGCGCATTTGCATCTTAAATTTCCTGGGCGGGCCCACCGCCCCAGCCGGGGCGGCACTGACCCGCTTAGACCCTTGTAAGGTAAGCCATGAACAGCAACGCAGGGATGGCGCGCCCCCCCGGGGACGCACCAAGACAGACCATCCTGATCGTCGACGACACGCCGCAAAACCTGACGCTGCTGGGTGAGTTGCTGCTGCCGCTGTATCGTGTGCGCGCGGCCAACTCGGGCGAGCGCGCCCTGCGCGCGGCCGCCGCCCAAGCGCCGGACCTGATCCTGCTCGACGTGATGATGCCCGGGATGGACGGCTACGAGGTGCTTGAGCGCCTGCGCGCGGACCCGGCAACCCAGGCGATCCCGGTCATCTTTGTCACCGCCATGGACAGCTCCGAAAACGAGGAACACGGTTTGGCGGCCGGCGCGGTGGACTACATCACCAAGCCGATCAACCCGGCCATCACGCTCGCCCGCGTCCACACCCATCTGGAACTCAAACAGGCGCGCGACCGTCTGTCAGACCAGAATCGGTGGCTGGAGCGCGAGGTGGCGCGGCGCTTGAGCGAGAACCTGCTGATCCAGGACCTCAGCGTGCGGGCGCTGGCCTGTCTGGGCGAGGCCCGCGACAACGAGACCGGCCAGCACATCGTCCGCACCCAGGCCTATGTCGAGATCCTCGCCCGCTACCTGGCCCCAGACCCCCGCTACCGCGAGGCCCTGGCCGGCACCCGACTGGGCATGATCGTGACGGCCGCACCGCTGCATGACATCGGCAAGGTGGGCGTACCGGACGCCACGTTGCTCAAACCGGGCCGTCTCACCGCCGAGGAATTCGCGATCATGAAGCTGCACCCCACCATCGGGGCCAACGCCATCGACAAGGCGATGCACCAGGCCTTGGCCGCGGCGGACGATGCCGCCGCCGAGCAGGCCGTCGGCGCCTTCGCCTTCCTCGAGGTCGCCCGCGAGATCTCGTTGAACCACCATGAAAAATGGGACGGCAGCGGCTACCCGACGGGGCTCGCCGGGGAGGCCATCCCGGTCTCGGCCCGGCTGATGGCGCTCGCCGACGCGTTCGACGCACTGATGACGCGGCGCGTCTACAAACCCCCGATGAGCCTCACGCAGACCATCCAGATCATCCGCGAGGGGCGCGGCACCCATTTCGACCCCGCGGTGGTCGACGCCTTCATGGCCTGCCGCGACCAGTTCGCCGAGATCGCCGCCCGCTATGTCGATCCCGAGCGGCAGCCAAGCGCGTGAGCCAAAGAATTCCTTCAGTCCGCAAATGAACGCAAATGAACGCAAATAAGAAAAATATTTCAATGCACCACTTGGGTCGACCAGCAGACACCGCGCGCTGGTTTGTCCTGACAGCTATCCGAGGAACGATCTACACCGCGCTTCCGATCTTGGCCGCGTTCGCCACGGCATCGTCACTGGCGGCCGAGCCGAACGCCGCGCCCGCGCCCGCGCCCAGCTTCAACGAAATCCCCGCCACGCGCGCGACGCTCGATCAATTGCGCGCCGGCGGCTTCGTCCTGTATCTGCGCCACGGCCAGACGGACAACTCACATCCCGACCGGGTGCCGAGCGTCGATCTGAATGACTGCGCCACCCAACGCCCGCTGACCGCGGCGGGGCGCGCCGTCTCGGCCCAGGTCGGTGAGGCGCTGCGCCGCGCGCGCGTCCCCATCGGCGAGGTCCGCGTCAGCCCCCTGTGCCGCGCCAAGGACAGCGCGGCCGCGCTCCTCGGCCCAGGACGGCCCTATAGCGTGGATCCCGACCTCATGTATGTCGCCAATCTGACCTCAGCGCAGAAGGCGCCGATCCTCGCCAACACCCGCCGGCTCCTGGCCGCCCCGCCCCCCCCGGGGACCAACCGGCTGCTGGTCGCGCACGCGCCCAATCTGATGGAGCTGATCGGCTATTACCCCAAGGAATCGACACTGGTCATCTTCCTCCCGCGGGGCGACGCCGCCTTCGACTATGTCGCCAGCATCCCGCCCAGCCTCTGGCCCGCGCTGCTGCCCTGACCGCGATGCGCCAGCGCCCAACCAAGGTCTCGCCGGTCCTGTGGTTATATTTTCTGCCCGTGGCACTGGTCGCGCTGGCGGCGACCGGCCTCAATCTGGTCTCACTCTATAGCCTGCGGGCCAGCCAAACAGCGGCCAGCCTGGAGCAGGGCCGCGACCTCAGCGGCATCGCCGCCAGCGCCCACTTCAACCGGGAAATCGCCGCGCTGCAGACCCTGGTCGGCACGACGCTGGAACAGGCGGGCGCGGGTCAACTCGACGCCGGCCGGATCTACCGCCTCCATACCCAGGTCGTCGACCAGCTCGCGTTACTCGAACAGCAATTGGCGACGCTGCCGGGGTCTCACATCGACGACCTTGACCGCACCGGTGCCAAAGCGGACTTCGACGCCTATCGCCGCTTCATCACCCAGGCGACCGACCTGGCGGCCATCGACCCGGCGGGGGCCTTGCGGCATACCTATCAGGCCGCCAACCGCTATGTGGCACTCGCCGAACATACCCATCGGATGACGGCCGGCTTTGCCGCTGCCGCCGCCAGTCACAGCGCCGCCCTGACCCGCGCCGTCGATCGCGAGGTCATGCGCACCGTCGCCGGCAGCCCCGCGCTACTGATCGCACTGCTCCTGTTATGGTTGGGCGTCAGCCGCCGCCTGACGACCCGCCTGTCCAGCATCGCCATGGCCCTGCAACGACTCGCCGCCGGGGAGGTCGAGTCCCCGGCGCTAGCGGCGGTCCAGACCATCAGCCAGACCGCGGGCAGTGTCTTGCGTGACATTGCGCACTCGGTACTCGCCTTCCGCGACACCCTGCTCGCGCAGCGCAGCGCCGCCGCCGCCCAGGCCGACGACCGGGCGCTGATGAATGCCATCATCGAGGAGGCCCCCTACGCGATTGAACTGGTCGACCCCGAGACGCTGCGTTATATCCGCGTCAACACGGCCAGTTGCCGCATGCTCGGCTATACGCGCGAGCAACAGTTGGCGCTGACGCTCACGCAGGTCCAGGAAGGCCTGCCGCCGGCCGAGATCGCCGCGGTGATGCGCGAGGCGGCGGCCACCCCGGTCGGCGCCCAGTTCGAGAACCGCCACCGGCGCCGGAACGGCAGCCTGTTCGACGTCCGGGTCAGCGTGCGCATGATCCGCCAGGGCGGGCGCGACTATCTGCTAGTACCGCAGGATGAAAGTGCTCGGACCATGTCAAGCTAGGCTGCCAACGGCTTGCCTTGGTAGGTCCAGCGGAATGGTTTGGCCATTGTCTTGTTGAAATAGTCGATGAAGTTTTTGATTTTCTGGCAAAGGTCG
>NZ_CAJAXH010000259.1 GCF_903946935.1 uncultured Thiodictyon sp. | reverse complement strand
GTTCGGCAGAGCAGTAATCGCTCCAAGCCCTGTCAGGGGCTTGTCGATGCGGCTCGTTATGCGACTCTATGACGCCCTACATGTCGTCATAACATCATGTAATTTATAAATATGCCGACCTACTGAGATCCCAAAGAGCCAGATTTCTCGGGTCTTGAGTTGGTGAGTATGATGCATGTCGGCGTGCTGATGTTTGACCCAAACACCGCAATGCAAACTGGCCTTGATCGAGAATACGAGATCGCTGTTAGCTTATACGGTGATAAGCGCTAATTGTAGCGATGCGGTGTTGCGTTTTGTCTGGTGACCCCATTTAGTCTCATTAGTGAGACCAGGAGCGCTACCATGAAAACACAGCAGCCCCCCAGCCCTCCGAGCGTGGCAAGACCTGGGGACTTGTCCCGCGGCGCTATACCGCCAATCAGCGCGCGCTTGCCCGGGTTTATCTGCCCCAGTTGCTGGCCGACCTTGCCGCAACCGCTGACTCGTGCCCCGGGCGGTTGGGGGTAGGCCCAACAACGCCGCTGGTGACGAATCCCCTGACCACTGACGCGGTCCCCACGGCGCACCCAGAAACAGCCAAGTGAACCTGGTCGGCTGCGCCGTCCCGCGCTATCCCTCGCCCTGAACGGCTGGCCGGGAGAAACGGGTCACACCGCATCGGCAGAAGGCGTGCCGATCTGGGTGCCAGCATAGGCTTGCACTCGCCCTTTGAGCTTCTCGCCGGCATGGAAGGTAACGACCCGGCGGGCGGTGATCTGGACTTCCACCCCGGTCTTCGGATTGCGCCCGGGGCGCTCTTTCTTCTCGCGCAGCTCAAAGTTGCCAAAGCCGGACAGCTTGACCTCCTCGCCACGCTCCAGGGTCTTGCGGATTTCCTCGAAAAAGCTGTCGACGAGGTCTTTGGCCTCACGCTTGTTGAGCCCAAGCTCCTCGAACAGGTGCTCTGCCATGTCCGCTTTGGTCAAGGCCATCCTCTCACTCCCGTCATCGTGCGCAGAAATAGACTCAAAGCGCGAGGCACACAGGTCCCGCGATCCAAGCCGCTGCTTGGGCGGCAAGTGTCTGAGAAGACGCCTGCAAAAGCAATCTTGACAAGGGGTTATTTCTGGCCCGCTGGTGTTTCGCCCAGGCCGTGGGCCGCGTCCACGGGGTCCGTAACGGACAGCCCCCGGTGCAGGGCGCCGGCGCCAAAGCGGGCGTGGATACGGTCGACCGCGACCGTGAGGCGCCGCTCCCGCTCACTGTCCGCGGGGCGCTCGGCTGCGCCGTCGAAGAGGTCCGGCTGGACCGGCTCCGGGGTCCCCAGATCGGCGATCCCCAGGCCGATCAGGCGCACGGGCTTGCCCTGCCAGTGCTCGGCCTCGAACAGCGACCAGGCGGCGGCGAACAGGGTGCGGGCGTCGTCGCTGTGCCGCGGCAGCCGCCGCTGGCGGGTGTGGGTCTCGAAGCCCCAGAAGCGGATCTTGAAGGTGACGGTGCGCCCGGCGATGGTCTCCTGCCGGGCCGCGGCGGCGACCTCGGCCGCCAGTGCGCGCAGGGTGTCGCGCAGCACGCCGGGATCGGTCACGTCGACGCCGAAGGTGGTCTCCTTGGAGAGTGACTGGCGGGCGGTGCGCTCGCCGACCCGGTCGGAGGCGATGCCCCGCGC